>NZ_CP050695.1:2674403-2998961 GCF_012044895.1 Aquisalimonas sp. 2447 | reverse complement strand
ATGTCGCCATCATCGGTGATGCGCACCACCGTGCCGGTGTGGCTGTCCAGTCTCTGGGCATCTTCCCGGTAGTCGAAGCCGTCGCCCAGGCCGATCAGCAGGGTGTTATCGGGCAGGAACGCCATGCGGCCGCCGAAGTGCACCGGCGTGTCCCGTGTGGGGGTGGCCGTGAACACCGGCTCCACGTCGATCAGGCGGTGGCCGTCCAGCCGCCCGCGGACGACACGGGTCGTGTTGGCGCGGTCATCGCCGTGGGCGAAGGAGATGTAGATCCAGCCGTTGTCCTCCCAGTCCGGGTGGGCCAGGACTTCGAACAGGCCGCCCTGATTGCGCACGTAGGTTTCCGGGACACCGGCCACGGGGTCCTGCAGCAGTTCGCCGTCCTCGATCACGCGCAGTCGGCCGGCCCGCTCGGTGATCAGCGTGCGGCCGTCCGGCAGGAAGGCCAGGGACCAGGGGTGTTCAAGGCTGTCCGCCACCGTCTCGCGCTGCGTTTCGGCGAGTGGTTCGGCCAGGGCGGGCTGGGTCGAGAGCAGCATCAGGGCGATGGCAAGGAGGAGGTGTCTGGTCATTGCTTGGATTATCGGGCTGCGGTACGGGAATTGACACCCTAGCACCTGAGCCGGGATTCTGTAGCGCATGAAAGCGGGAATCCTGATGCGCGTTGTGCTGGCATGGGTGCTCGCCGTCGTGGTGGCGGCCGCCCTGGGGAGCATTGTTCAGTCCGTCTACAACATGTCGGCGATCGCCGGTCTGGGCGTGGACGTTCCCATCCGGGAGTGGTTCCGGGCGCCGGCGCACGATCTGGTCTTTTTTGCCCCGTTCTGGGCCGCGGTGGTCGCCGTGGCCCTGTTGCTGGGCTTGCCGGTGGCGGCGCTGCTGGCTCGTTTGCTGGGCGGGGGGCGCCATTCACTGTACTTTCTTGCCGGCGGCGTTGCCGTCATGTTCGCCCTGGGGCTCATGGCCACGGTGTTGCCCATCACGCCCATTGCGGCGGCCCGCTTTCCCACCGCGATGGCACTGATGGCGCTGGGCGGCGCTGTGGGCGGCCTGGTCTTCGCGCGCCTGACACCGGGCCGGGCCGCTGCAGGTTGACCAGCGGCGGCGATGGCCGCAGTCTGAGCGCTGGTGCAGCATCGCGTTGGCGCGTGCACTGCCTCGTGTCACAAGGGTGCGTCCATGCCGACCTTCGAGCATCGCCTTCAGCAGTTCGACCCCGGAGTCATCTGGCTCGACCGTGATCACCACGTCTCCGGGATGAACGGGGTCGCCAGCCAGATCCTCGGCGTGCGCATCGGTGACGTGCTGGGGCACGAGGTTCTGCAGCTGCACCCGGAGAAGAGCCGCGACAAGATCGCATGGCTGCTGCAGTCGGCCGAGGACACCGACGGCTGTCCGGTGACGTCGCCGCCGCCGATGACCATGATGATCAACATCCCCGACCGTGTGCTTTTGATCAAGCTATCGCGTATATTCGGGGCAAATAACGAAGCGGTGGGCTCCTGTCTGGTGTTCTTCGATCTCACCGACGTGACGTCCGATGAGATTCCCGGGCATGGCGCCGAGCGCCGCAGGCGGCTGTTCAAGCTGCCGGTCTACAAGCACCAGCGCGTGATGCTGCTGGACATGGATGATCTGGTCTATCTCAAGGCCGGAGGACATTACACGGAGGTCTCCATGGACGGGGAGCACTATCTCTGCAATCTCTCCCTCGCCGACCTCCAGGGGCGCCTGGACGATCAGCAGTTCGTCCGCGTGCACCGCAGTTACATGGTCAACCTCCGCCGTGCCGCGGCGCTGGAACGTGAACAGGAACAGTATCTGCTGGTCATGGACGATCCCGGGCAGACGCGCGTGCCCGTGAGTCGCAGCAATATAAATCATGTAAAGGGTTTGTTCGGTCTCGCGTGACATTCATGCAGGCAGACTGCCGCTCAAGTCGCCCAGGCGCCGCTCCTGCAGTAGCGGTTGCAGCGAGCGCCGGGACTGACTTGTACTGGATTCCACAGGTGCCGGCGATGACCGGTCCGTGGAGGAGGAGCCCGATGGCGCCGGTGACGGCGCGTCGGGGCGAAAACCAAGAAGTCGCCCGATTGAGGTGTCCGTATGATCCCTGGAAACTTCGAGTACCACTCGGCGTCAGGGGTGGATGAGGCCGTCGCCCTGCTCGCCGAACATGGTGAGAACGGCAAGCTGCTTGCCGGCGGCCACAGCCTGCTGCCCATGATGAAACTCCGCTTCGCCGAGCCCGCCCACCTGATCGATCTCAACGGCATCGACGAGCTGCGCGGTATCCGTGAAGACGGCGATGCCCTGATCGTCGGTGCCATGACCAGTGAGAACGCCGTGATCGCCTCCGAGGTTCTGCAGCGTCGCTGTCCGGTGCTGCCCGAGACGGCGAAGCTGATCGCCGATCCGCAGGTGCGCAACCGCGGCACCATCGGTGGTGATGCGCTGCACGGTGACCCCGGTAACGATCACCCGGCGGTGCTCATGGCCCTGGAGGCAGAGTTCGTGGTGCGCAGCCAGAAGGGTGAACGGCGGGAGCCGGCCAACGGCTTCTACCTGGGGCCCTACCTCACGCGCCTGGATGACGGCGATCTGGTCACCGCCATCCGCATCCCGATTCCCGCACCGGGCCATGGCTACGCCTACGCCAAGTTCAAGCGCAAGACCGGTGACTACGCCACCGCCGCTGCTTGCTGCCTGCTGGAAATGGACGGCGACATCTGCCGCAAAGCGCGCCTGACGTTGACCAACGTCGGTCCCACGCCGCTGCGTGCCGAGGATGCCGAGGAGCTGCTCACCGGCGAGAGCATCACGCCGGAGCGCATCGAGCAGGCCGCCCAGGCCGCCATGAGTATCTGCGAGCCGGCGGAGGATCTGCGCGGCAGTCCCGAGTACAAGACCCACATGGCCGGCGAAATGACCCGCCGCGCCCTTCACACCGCGCTGGAACGCGCCCGGGGAGGCTGACATGGCGAAGCACGCGATCACTCTGAACGTCAACGGTCAGGCCATGGACGTGGCGGTGGACAGCCGCGAGCTGCTGATCCACACCCTGCGCGACCGGCTGCGCCTCACCGGTGCTCATATCGGCTGCGAGACGTCCCACTGCGGTGCCTGCACGGTGGATATCGACGGCGCGTCGGTGAAGTCCTGCACCCTGTTGGCGGTGCAGTGCCAGGGTGCGGAGATTCACACCGTGGAAGGGCTGGCCACGGCTGACGGGCTGCACGCCGTGCAGCAGGCCTTCACCCAGGAGCACGGGCTACAGTGCGGGTTCTGTACCCCCGGCATGCTCATGCGCACCTATCGCTTCCTGCAGGAGAACCCGGACCCCACTGACGACGAGATTCGCCACGGCATGGCCGGCAATCTCTGCCGTTGCACCGGCTACCAGAACATCATCAACGCCGTCCGCGTCGCCGGCGAGAAGCTGCGCCAGGGCGAGGCGGAACCGGCGGAGTGATCCGTCGGCAGGCATGAAACTCGCGGGCGGAGGCATGCCGATGCCGTGCCCGCCAACAGAACAGCACCGGAGGAGAGGACCCATGGCGACAACAGCCGAGGACCTGGAACGCAACGAAAAGCTCGGCGGCATGGGCTGCCGCCGCAGGCGCACCGAGGACGCCCGGTTCATCCAGGGCAAGGGAAACTACGTCGACGACATCCAGCTGCCCGGCATGGTGTACGGGGATTTCGTCCGCAGCCCCCACGCCCACGCGCGCATCAAGGCCATTCACAAGGACAGGGCCCTGGCCATGTCGGGTGTCCACGCGGTACTCACCGCCGAGGACCTGGCGCCTCTGGGCCTGCACTGGATGCCCACCCTGGCCGGCGACAAGCAGATGGTGCTGGCCGACGGCAAGGTCTGCTTCCAGAACCAGGAAGTGGCCATGGTCATTGCCGATGACCGCTACATCGCCGCCGACGCCATCGAAATGGTGGAAGTCGAGTACGAAGAGCTGCCTGCGCTGGTGGACCCCCATCGGGCCATGGACGACGACGCCGTGGTGATCCGCCCGGACCTGGAGGGCCAGACCGAAGGCGCCCACAGTGCCCGTGTTCACCACAACCACATCTTCACCTGGGACGTGGGCGACGCCGAGGCGACTGACAAGGCCTTCAACGAGGCCGAAGTCACCGTCAAGCAGGACATGCTCTACCCCCGGGTGCACCCCTGCCCGCTGGAGACCTGCGGCGCCGTCGCCTCTTTCGACAAGGTCAAGGGCGAGCTCACCGTCCATCTCACCTCTCAGGCGCCGCATGTGGTGCGCACCGTGTTCTCCATGCTCTCCGGCATCCCCGAGAGCAAGGTGCACATTAACGCCCCGGATATCGGCGGCGGCTTCGGCAACAAGGTGGGGGTCTACCCGGGCTACGTGGTGGCGACGGTGGCGTCCATCGTCCTGGGCAGGCCGGTGAAGTGGATTGAGGATCGCATCGAGAACCTCTCCACCACCGCCTTCGCCCGGGACTACCACATGACCGGTGAACTGGCGGCGACCAAGGACGGCAGGATTACCGCCCTGCGCACCAACGTGCTGGCCGACCACGGCGCCTTCGATGCCTGTGCCGACCCGAGCAAGTTCCCCGCCGGGTTCTTCAATATCTGCACCGGCAGCTACGACATCAAGACCGCCTACGCGCGGGTGGACGGTGTCTACACCAACAAGGCCCCGGGCGGTGTCGCCTACCGCTGCTCCTTCCGCGTCACCGAGGCGTGCTACCTCATCGAGCGCATGATCGACGTGCTCGCCGAGAAACTGGGCATGGACAAGGCGGCGATCCGGCTGAAGAACTTCATCCAGCCGGAGCAGTTCCCCTATCAGTCGGCCCTGGGCTGGGAGTACGACAGCGGCGACTATCCCACGGCCCTGAAGAAGGTCATGGAGGCCTGTGATTACGAGGGCCTGCGGCGGGAGCAGAAGGAAAAGCGCGAGCGCGGCGAGATCATGGGTATCGGCCTGTGCACCTTCACCGAGATTGTCGGCGCCGGGCCGACCCGCAACTGCGACATCCTTGGCGTGGGCATGTTCGACTCCGCCGAGATCCGCGTCCATCCCACCGGCAGCGTGGTCGCCCGCATGGGCACCAAGAGCCAGGGGCAGGGACACGAGACCACCTACGGCCAGATCATTGCCACCGAGCTGGGCCTGCCCTCGGAGAACATCATCATCGAGGAGGGCAACACCGACACCGCGCCCTACGGGCTCGGCACCTACGGCTCCCGCAGCACCCCGGTTGGCGGTGCCGCCACTGCCCAGGCTGCGCGCAAGATCCGCGACAAGGCGAAGAAGATCGCCGCCCACCTCATGGAGGTGAGCGAGGACGACCTGGAGTGGACCGGCGAAGGCTTCCGGGTCAAGGGCGTACCGGACCAGCAGGTGGACATGCCCAAGATCGCCTGGGCCGCCTACAACAACGTGCCCGAGGGCATGGAGCCTGGCCTGGAGGCGGTGGATTACTACGATCCGCCCAACATGACCTATCCCTTCGGCGCCTACCTCTGCGTGGTGGACATCGACCGCTACACCGGCGAAACCTCCATCCGGCGGTTCTATGCGCTGGATGACTGCGGCACCCGCATCAACCCCATGGTCATCGAGGGGCAGGTCCACGGCGGGCTGTGCGAGGCCTTCGCCGTGGCCATGGGGCAGGAGCTGCCCTTCGACGGCGCCGGCAACATCCAGGGCGCATCACTGATGGACTACTTCCTGCCGACCATGGTGGAGACGCCGCACTGGGAGCTGGACCACACCGTCACGCCGTCGCCGCACCACCCCATCGGTGCCAAGGGCGTGGGCGAGTCCTCCCACGTGGGTGGCATTCCGTGTTTCTCCAATGCCATCAACGACGCCTTCAACCAGTTCGGCGTGTCCCACGTGAACATGCCCCACAACGCCTACCGCATCTGGCAGACACTGCGTGAGCTGAAGCTGGACCAGCGCCCCGAGGCGGCCAACGTCACGCCCTTCGAGCCCAGGCGCAAGAAGGGCGACGACCAGCCGGCGCCGTCCTCCGCTGGTGTCAGCTCTCCGGACAAGGCGTCCACCAAGGGCATGGAAGTTACCCTGGACCGCACCTACCCGCTGGACGTGCCGGCGGATGCCGCCTGGGAGCTGCTCCGGGACGTGCGTCAGGTGGCCGGCTGCATGCCGGGTGCCGCTATCATCGAACAGACCGGCGAGAACACCTACCTGGGTGAGATGCGCCTGAAGGTCGGGCCGGTGACCTCCAGCTTCAAGGGCGATATCGAGGTCCTGGGCGTGGATGCGGAGCGCAAGGAGATGCGCATGTCCGGCACCGGCGGCGACACCAAGGGCAGTTCATCGGCCACGATGACCCTCACCGCCCGCATCGAGGACAAGGGCCCGGACCGTTGCGAGCTGGTGGGCAGCACCCGCATCGAACTCAAGGGCAAGCTGGCCTCCTTCGGCGGCCGCATGCTGGAGAGCGTCTCCGATCGCATGCTGGAGCAGTTCGTGGAGAGTTTCCGCAACCACGTGGCTGCCAGGGGTGAGGGCGCCGACGCCGAGGAGGCCCGCCGACGCGTCGAAGAGGGCCCGCGAGAGATGAGCGCCCTGACCATGCTCTGGCAGATGATCAAGGGCCTGTTCGGCGGCAAGCGGTAACCCATGCAGCCCGAGGCCTACCGGGAGGCGCTGGCCAGGGAAGGCTACGTTGCGGAGCCGGCGCTTGCGGCAACCCTGTCCCTGGCGGACCGCCTGGGACGGCCCCTGTTGCTGGAAGGCGAGGCCGGCGTCGGCAAGACCGACGTGGCCAAGGCCCTGGCCGCCGTGCACGGCTGCCGCCTGATCCGCCTGCAGTGCTACGAGGGCCTGGACGCCCAGACCGCGGTGTACGAGTGGGATTACCAGCGCCAGCTCCTCGCCATCCGCCTGCTGGAGGCCGAGGGCCGCGCCGCCGATCAGGCTGATGCCGCCATCTTCTCGGAGCGGTACCTGCTGCGCCGGCCGCTGCTGGAGGCCATTACCCAGCCGGAGCCGCCGGTGCTGCTGGTGGACGAGATCGATCGCGCCGACGAGGAGTTCGAGGCCTTCCTGCTGGAGGTGCTGGCCGAGTTCCAGATCACCATCCCGGAACTCGGCACGCTGACGGCCAGCAGCCGGCCGCGGGTGATCCTGACCTCCAACGCCACGCGGGAGCTCTCCGATGCCCTGCGACGGCGCTGCCTGTACCATTATCTGGACTATCCCAGCGCCGAAAAGGAGCAGGCCATTATGGCCGCCCGGCTGCCGGAGGTGGATGCCGTGCTGGCGGGCCAGGTGGTGCGCTTCGTCCAGGCCCTGCGGCAGCAGGGGCTGCGCAAGGCCCCCGGCGTGGCCGAGACCCTGGACTGGGCGGCGGCGCTGAACGGCCTGGGCATTGAGCGGCTGGACATGGATGCCGATGCCCTGCTGGACACGCTCTCCTGCCTGATCAAGACCCGGCAGGACCGGGACAGCCTCACCCGCGAGGATGTGGCCGCCCTGGCGGCGGGAGCCCGCTGATGACAGCGCCGGTGACGGCAGGTCTGCTGGACTTCACCCGCACCCTGCGGGCACGGGGCTGGCCCGTGGGCATCCAGGAGCAGCACGACGCGCTGCGGATTGCCGAGGCCGTGGATGTCAGCCGGCGCGAGCACCTGCGCGATTCCCTGCGGGCGCTGTACTGCGGCACACCGGAACAGTGGCGGGAATTCGATACCATCTTCGCCGACTTCTGGTTTCCCAAGCGCGGCGTCCGTGCCCAGGCCACCGGTGCGGGCGGTGGCCTGCAGCCGGTGCCTGGCAGCGGGCGCGGCGAAGTCGGCAGTCAGCCTGACCGGCCCGGCGAGGGCAGTGGCGATGACGAGGCCGACCCCGGTGGCACCCGGGAAGGCGCCACCGGCACGGAAAGCCTGGGTCGCACGGACTTCCGCCACCTGAATGACCCGGAGGAGCGCCGCGCCCTGGACGCCCTGACCGATCGCATGGCCCGCCGCTGGCAGCACCGGCTGCGGCGGCGCTGGCGCACGGTGCGCAAGGGGCGGCGGTTGAACCTGCGCCGGACCCTGCGGCGCAGCCTGGGGCAGGGTGGTGTGCCCATGGAGCCGGTGTGGCAGCGGGTCCGCCGGCAGCCGCCGAACCTGGTGGTGCTGGTGGACGCCAGCCGCTCCATGAGTCTCTACAGCTATCGCTTCCTGCGTTTTGCCGCCGGGGCCATGGCAGCGTTTCCCGGCTCGGAGGCGTTCGTGTTCCATACCCGCCTGGTGCGGGTCACGGATGCCCTGGCCGAGCCGTCGGCGGAGCGTATGCGGGAGAAACTGGCATTGCTGTCGTCCGGTTGGAGCGGGGGGACCCGGATCGGCGAATGCCTGGCGGCCTTCAACCGCCAGTACGGGCAGGCGGTGCGTCGGCGCAGCGTGGTGGTAGTGCTCAGTGACGGCCTGGATACGGGGGAACCGGCCGACCTGGTGGAAGCACTGTCCGAGCTGCGTCGGCGTGCCGGGCGCCTGGTGTGGCTGAACCCGCTCATGGGCCGCCGCGGCTACGCCCCCGAAGCATGGGCCATGAAGGCGGCGTTGCCCTACCTGGATCGGCTCGCGCCGGCCCACAGCCTGGAGAGTCTGCTGGCCCTGGAGCACGATCTGGTGCGCTTGTGAGGTCCGAATGACACAGTTGCACGACATCTGGAATACGCTCACGCGCCTGCAGGCACAGGGTGAGCCCTGTGCTGTGGTCACCGTGGTGCGGGCGTTGTCACCCACCTCGGGCAAGCCGGGGGACAAGGCCGTGGTGACCGCCGACGGCACCATCCACGGCTGGATCGGCGGCGGCTGCGTGCAGCCGGCGGTCGCGCGGACCGCCCGGGACGTGCTGGCCACCGGGGAACCGCGCTTGATCCGTGTGGCCCCCAGCGAGAGCGAGGAGCGGGGCGAGGAAGGGATTGTCGATTTCAACATGGGGTGTGCCAGCCGCGGCACCCTGGATTTGTTTGTGGAGCCGATGACGGTGGCGCCGGTGCTGCGGATTCATGGCGCGGCACCCACTGCCCGTCATCTTGCGGGGCTGGCTGCACGTGCCGGGTTGGAGGTCCAGGTGCTGGCGCCCGGGACCGAGGCTGGAGACTTTGATGGCGCCACCCGCCACGCCGCTGATCACACGGTTCCCGCCGACTGGCCGGAGCCGCGCTGGGCGGTGGTCGCCACCCAGGGCCAGGGCGACCGTCCGGCCCTGGAATCCGCACTGAGC
Source organism: Aquisalimonas sp. 2447 (assembly GCF_012044895.1). Lineage (NCBI taxonomy): Bacteria > Pseudomonadati > Pseudomonadota > Gammaproteobacteria > Chromatiales > Ectothiorhodospiraceae > Aquisalimonas > Aquisalimonas sp. 2447. The sequence continues at coordinate 2,989,722 of NZ_CP050695.1, read as the reverse complement.
GGTCCGGCGGAGGCGATTGCCCTGATCGCCAGTCGGCGCAAGGCGGATTCGCTGCTGGCGAGCATGGCCGAGCGGGGGCATGCGGCGGAACGGCTGGCTGCAGTGCACGCGCCGGCGGGACTGGCCATAGGTGCCCGCACGCCGGTGGAGATTGCGCTGGCGGTGCTGGCGCAGGTGGTGCAGTGGCGGCGCGCCGGACTCGGGGAGAGGGCGGCATCGGCGTCCGCCTCCGCGACAGCGGATGCGCCGGCTTCAACGGCGGTGGCAGAGGCCGCCGTCGTTGGCAGTGGCTGCTGCGGAGGCGGCGCATCGTGAGCCGCATCGCCGCCATCCTTCTGGCGGCGGGGGAGTCCCGCCGCATGGGCAGCTGCAACAAGCTTGGGCTCGTGGTTGGCGGTGAGCCAATGCTTACACGCTCTGCCCGCGTCCTGGTGGCTTCGCGGGTGGCCCAGGTCGTGGTGGTGCTCGGTCACGAAGCCGAACTGGCGGCCAGCCTGGTGGCCGACCTGCCTGTGGCAACCACGGTGAATCCCGACTATCGCGAAGGCCAGATGACCTCCGTTCATCACGGCCTGGCGGCGCTGGAAGGCAGCTTTGACGGCGTGCTCATCGCCCTGGCCGACCAGCCGCGACTGGAGCCGGAAGATGTGGATCACCTGATCGACGCCTTCGACGAGCGTCAGGGGCGCTCCATCCTGGTCCCCACCTACGACGGCCGGCGTGGTAACCCGATCCTGCTGGACTGGCAGCATCGCGACGCCATTCTCGCCGGGGAGCGGAATCTCGGCTGCCGGCGGCTCATCGAGCGCCGTCCGGAAGAGGTTCTGGCCGTGCCCATGGCCAACGACCACGTGGTGGTGGACCTGGATACGCCGGCGGACTTGCAACGCATTGAGGAGCGACGAACGTGACCAACCGGGACATTCTCGACGTGCTGGTGGATTTGCGCGACCGCGGCGAGGCCCATGTGGTGGCCACTGTGGTGGGCATTGAGGGGTCGGTTTCCGCCGACAAGGGAGCCAAGGCGGTGTTCGACGCCGACGGCCGCCTGCTTGCGGGCTGGGTGGGCGGCGGTTGTGCCGATAGCGCTGCCTCCGCCGCCGCGCGGGAAGTGCTGACGGCCGGTGAAGGCAAGCTGGTGCCCATCGACATGGACGACGAGATTCTCGGCACCGGCGTTCCCTGCGGCGGCAGCATGCAGGTGTGGGTGGAGCCCATGCTGCCGCGGCCCTCGGTGTGGCTGCTGGGTCAGGGGCGGCTGGTGGAGAGCCTGTGCCGCATGGCCACGGTGAGCGGGTTCGACGTCATCGTCGACGATCCGCGTGCCACCACGGAACGCTTTCCCGACGCCGTGCGAGTATACACTGATGATCTCGACTACAGCCAGTTGCAACCCCGCCGCGACGACTTCGTCGTGGTCGCCACCCAGCACAAGGGTGATCACCACTCCGTGAGCCGGGCCCTGAACGCCGGGGCCGGTTATATTGCCCTGGTGGCGAGCCGCAAGCGCGCCCGCCTGGTGCTGGAGTCCCTTCGCGGAGACGGCTTTACCGGCGAACAACTGGAGGCCGTGGTGGCCCCGGCTGGCCTGGACCTGGGGGGGCGTTCACCCGAGGAGATCGCCCTGGCGATCCTGGGAGAGATGGTCCTGCTGCGCCACGGCGGCACCGGCCAGCGGCTGAAGGACCGCAAACCCTTGTAGCGAGCGGACACCAGACTATGGAAGCCCTGTATCGCGACCAGATCCTGGATCACTACCGGCACCCGCGGAACTACGGACCGGTAGATGATCTTCCCGTCACCGCGGAGGCGGACAACCCCCTGTGCGGGGACCGCATTCGCATGGGCCTGCGGCTCGTGGATGGGCGCATCGAGGAGGTGCGTTTTCATGGACGTGGGTGTGCCGTGTGCATGGCCGCGGCCTCACTGCTCACCGAGCACCTGCCCGGCCTGGATGCCGACACGGTGACCGCCCTTGAGCAGGCTGCCCGCGACGCCCTGGTCGCCGACGCCGGCACCCCGTTGCCCAGCCCGCTGGAAGGCCTGTCCGCCCTGCGCGACCATCCTGCACGTCACCGTTGCCTGCTGTTGCCGCTGGAGGCGTTGCTGGCCGCGTTGCCGCCGGAGTGACACGCGTTCCAGCACCCCTGGGCTGGTCGGTATGATGAGGGCGTGAAAGATCGGCAAGGAGCGGGGGAAGTCAGGTGAACGCATCCGATTCCGAGCGCCCGCGCATTGGTCTCGCCCTGGGCGGCGGGTCCGCCCGTGGCTGGGCCCACGTGGGCGTGATCAAGGCACTGGCCGAGATGGATATCGAGCCCGATCTGGTGGCGGGCACATCGGTGGGGGCCATCGTCGGCGCCATCTACGGCCTGGATGCCCTGGAGGGCTTCGAGGAATGGGTGTTGCGGCTCACCCGCCGGGACATCATCGGCTACATGGATCTGGGGTTCTCTCCGGGCGGCTTCTTCGAGGGCAAGCGCCTGGTACGCACCTTCCACGAGAACTTCGGCGACGCGCAGTTCGAGGATCTGCGTCTGCCCTTCGGCGCCGTGGCCACGGAACTGGATACCGGGCTGGAAGTCTGGATGCGCGAGGGCTCGGTGGCGGAGGCCGTGCGCGCTTCCATGTCGCTGCCGGGCATGTTCACGCCGGTGCACCACAACGGCCGCTGGCTGGTGGACGGTGGTCTGGTGAATCCGGTGCCGGTGTCCCTGTGCCGTGCCATGGGCGCCGAGCGGGTGATTGCCGTGAGCCTGAACGGGGACCTGCTCGGTCGCCACTTCCGTCGTGGCGGCACGGGGTCGCGGCAGCGTGCTGCGGAGCGTTCCGATCCCAACTGGGTGGACCGCCTGGCTGCCGGCATCCGTGCCCACGCCCCGTGGCTGAAAATGCCGCCCATCCCCCAGATGCCGCCACTCCCGCAGATTCCCTATTTCCAGCAGATGGCCCAGTTCAGGCCCGGCGCCCGGGGGACACCGGCAACCGAGCCTGGCCCCGGCCTCATGCAGGTCACCGCCAATTCCATCAACATCATGCAGGACCGCATCACCCGCAGCCGCATGGCCGGCGATCCGCCGGATCTGCTGGTCTCACCCCGACTCGCCCAGATCGGGCTGCTGGAGTTCGACCGCGCAGAGGAAGCCATTGCCGAAGGCGAGGCCAGCATCCGCCGCATGGCGCCGGCACTGAAGGACCTGTTCGAGGAGTAGGAGCGGCGCAAGCCGCGACCCGGGGATGGCGTTGGCGGTGTATCAAGATGCACCCGCCGTGGGCCACGGCCCGGCGCGTCGGCCGGTCCGTAGGGTGCATCTTGATGCACCTTCTCGAGCCTGATCGCTGAAAGGAGGGAGAGCAGCTCGGCAACCGGGCCGATCAAGCCTCCGTGCCGCCTGGATGCCGTTCGTATGCTGTCGCGACTGACGTCGCTCCCACAGGAGAACAGGTGCACATCCCCGTGGGAGCGACGTCAGTCGCGACAGCCGCTCTTTAGATGCCCCGCCTAGTCCCGGAACCCGGGATACAGGTCATCGGCGATGCGGACCAGCCCCGGCCAGGCCAGCTTTCCGGCGCCGCCAAGCATCTGGCCCTGGTCGCGGGTGGTGTCGATGGCCTGCTGCTGAGGCAGATGGTGCGGGCCGTTGCCGGCGCGCACCTGGATCTCGCAGGCGCGGGTGAAGAAGTAGAGGTAGATGAACGCCTCCGGCACGGTCTTGCCTGCAGTGAGCACGCCGTGGTTCCAGAGCATCATGATGTTCTTGTCGCCCATGTCCCGGATCAGGCGCTCGCGCTCGTCCAGGTTCAGCGCCACGCCCTCGTACTCGTGGAAGGCCAGATGGGCCTGGCAGAGCATGGCGGTCTGGCTCAGCGGCTTGAGCCCGCCCTCGGTGGCGGAGACGGCCATGCAGTTGGGCTCGTGCAGGTGCATCACGGCATGGGCGTCGTCCCGGGCCATGTGCACGGCGCTGTGGATGGTGAAGCCCGCCGGATTGATCTTGCCCTTGCCGTCGTCGTCCACGGCGTTGCCGTCCTTGTCCACCTTCACCAGCGAAGAGGCGGTGATCTCGTGGAACAGGTAACCGTAGGGGTTGAGCAGGAAGTGGTGCTCCGGCCCCGGTACGCGGCAGGAGAGATGGGTGAAGATGAGATCATCCCAGCCGAAGTGCGCCACCAGGCGATATGCGGCGGCGAGCTGGACGCGGGCGTCCCACTCCGTGAGGGTGTCGTAGTCCATCTTCAGTGCCGGATCGTCGGCTTTCATGTCCATGGTGCGGTCTCCTCCGTTATGGATTGTCGAGATGCTCCCGCAGCCATCCTATAGCCAGTCGGGGTGTGTGCTCAGGGGCGTGTCTTCCTCCTGCCGCAGCAGGTCCGCCAGGTGGTGGATCTTCGGCAGTTCGGCATTCATGAAGTAGCGGCATGCCGCCAGCTTACCCTGGTAAAAGGCCTGGTCGTCATCGCTGCCCGGTGTGGCCGTCGCGGCGGTGACGCCCTGGCGCAGCCAAAGCCAGGCAATGACGATGTGGCCGAACATCTCCAGATAATAGCTGGCATTGGCCAGGTAGCGCTCCATGTCGCCGGTTTCCGCAACGCCGCCCAGGGTCCGGGTGGTGTCCTCCAGGGTGTCCAGGGCACGGCGCAGCGTCGCGGCCTGGTCGGCCAATTCCTGCGGTCCGTCGCTGTCCACGCCGTCTACCGTGCGGCGCATGGCATCCACCATGCTGCGGAAGGCCTCGCCCCATTCCTGGCGCACCTTGCGGCCGAGCAGGTCCTGGGCCTGGATGCCGTGGGTGCCCTCGTGAATCGGGTTCAGGCGGTTGTCGCGGAAATACTGCTCCACCGGGTACTCCCGGGTGTAGCCGTAGCCGCCCAGGATCTGAATGGCCAGGTCATTGGCCCGGAGGCAGTAGTCCGACGGCCAGGACTTGATAATGGGTGTGAGAATGGCGAGCTGCCGGGCGGCATCCTTGCGCACGGCCGGGTCGGGGTGGGTGCGTTCGTCGTCCACCAGGCGGGCGCCGTAGAGACCGAGCGCCAGGCCGCCTTCCACGTAGCTCTTCTGGGCCAGCAGCATGCGGCGGACGTCGGCGTGTTCCACCAGCAGCCGCTGCGGCGAGGTGGGATCCTTCTCGCCGGGGGCACGACCCTGGCGACGCTCCCGGGCATAGTTGAGCGAGTACAGGTAACCGCCGTAGCCGAGCATGACGGCACCCAGGCCGACGCCGATGCGCGCCTCGTTCATCATGTGGAACATGCACTTGAGGCCGTCGCCGGGCTGGCCCACCAGGTAGCCCACGCAGTCGTCGTTCTCGCCGAAGTTGAGCATGGTGGAGGTGGTGCCGCGGTAGCCCAACTTGTGGATCAGGCCGGCCAGCTTGACGTCGTTGCGCCGGCCCAGGCTGCCGTCGTCGTTCACCAGGTACTTGGGCACGATGAACAGGGAAATGCCCTTCACCCCAGCCGGCGCGTCCGGGAGCCGTGCCAGCACCATGTGCACGATGTTCTCGGAGAGTTCGTGGTCGCCGGCAGAGATCCAGATCTTGTTGCCCTGGAGCCGGTAGGTGCCGTCGTCCTGAGGCACGGCCCGGGTGCGGAGGTCGCCCAGAGAGGAGCCCGCCTGGGGCTCGCTCAGGCACATGGTGCCGAAGAAACGGCCACTGAGCATGTGCGGGGTATAGCGCTCCACCTGTTCCTCGCTGCCATGGGCCAGAATCAGGTTGGCGGCGGCCACGGTCAGGCCCATGTAGGCGAAGGTGCCCACATTGGCGCCCTTGGTGATGGCGGTGCAGGTCTGTGCCACGGTGGCGGGCAGCTGCATGCCGCCGCGCTCGAAGTCCTGGGCCGCGGCGAGGAGGCCGGTGTCGCAGTAGACGTCCAGGGCTTCTTTCACCTCGGGGATGGTGGTGACGGTCTCGCCGTCGAACTCGGGTTCCTGGAGGTCGTTCTTGCGGTTGTGCGGGTAGAGGTAATCCACCGCCACCTTGTGGGCCGTTTCGATGGCGGCGTCGAAGGTCTCGCGGTTGTGCTCGGCAAAGCGTTCGCGCTCGGTGAGCGCCTCGGTGTCGAGCATCTCGTAGAGCAGGAAATCCAGGTCGCGCCGGTTGACGATGGGGCTGGTCATGGTCGTCTCGCGCTGTAGGTGCCAGTGGGTTGTTGAGATCGTGTGTGAACGGCGTCACCCGTGACAGGCCTTATCGTTGCCCTGATGCCTTGGGTCAGGGGCTCGCCGGTCGGGTGATCCGGTCACGGACACGCCGCGAGTACGTCCATGTAGGCTCGTCTCCAGCCGTCCATGGCTGGAGACGGTCCGTGACCGGATCACCCGACCGGCGAGCGAGGCGGCCCCGGCCCCGCCGTAGGAGCGGCGCAAGCCGCGACCGACCACACGCCTTATGCCGTCTCCGGCACCGTCATGTTGGCCGCGAACCGGTCCAGGTGGTAATCGGCATCACCGAACTGGTTGTTGACCATGGCGATGCGCTTGGCGTAGTGCGCCAAGGCGTACTCCTCGGTCATGCCGATACCGCCGTGCAGCTGGATGGACTGCTCGGAGATGAAGCGGCCACCGACGCCCACCTGGTGCTTGGCCACGGAGACCGCATGGCGACGCTCCTCGGCGCTGTCACCGGCCAGCTTGGCCGCGGCCTTCATGGTGGCGGAGCGCGCCTGTTCCAGTTCGATGCGCATTTCCACCATGCGGTGCTGGACCGACTGGAAGGTGCCGATGGGCACGCCGAACTGCTTGCGCTGCTTCAGGTACTCCAGGGTCATGTCGCAGGCCACGGTCATGGCACCCACGGCCTCGGCGCAGACGGCGAAGGCACCGCGGTCCTGGGTGAGCTCGATCAGAGCGGCGGCCTTGCCTTCCGCACCGATCAGGGCGTCTTCGGCCACCTCGACGCCGTCCAGCGTCACGTCGGCTGCATGCAGGCCGTCGATGGTCGGGTAGCCCTGGATGCTTACACCCTTGGCGTCGGCGTCTACCAGGAACAGGCTGATGCCTTCGGCATCCATGGTGTCGCCGCCGGTGCGGGCACTCACCACCAGCTTGTCGGCACTGTCGCCGTGCAGGACCACGGTCTTCTGTCCGCTGAGCTTGTAACCGGAACCGCCGCGCTCGGCGCGGGTGGAGACCTGGTTCACGCTGTAGCGGTTATCCCGCTCGCCGTGGGCGAAGGCCAGGATCAACTCACCGCCAACCATGGGCTCGAGAATCGCTTCTTTCTGCGCGTCGCTGCCGGCGTCCGCGATCAGCTGGCCCGTTGTGGCGACCGTGGCCACATAGGGTTCCAGCACCGGGCCCTTGCCGAAGGCTTCCATGACCAGCATGGTTTCGATGGGGCCGCCGCCGAAGCCGCCGATCTCCTCGGCGAAGGGCACGCCCAGCAGGCCTAGTTCGGCCATCTGATTCCACATCTCCCGGGTGAAGCCACCTGGCGCCTGCATGTAGCCGCGGCGCTGCTCGAATCCGTACTGGTCCTGTACCAGGCGCTCCACCGTGTCCTGGAGCATGCGCTGTTCGTCTGTAAGAGAGAAATCCATCGTTTCCTGCTCCGTAACCGTTGTGTTCGCTCAGAGGCCCAGAATCATCTTGGAGATGATGTTCTTCTGGATCTCGTTGGAACCACCGAAGATGGTGAGCTTGCGGTTGTTGAAATACGTGGGCGCCGAGGACAGTGCATAGTCCGGTGCCACCGCGTCGTCGGTCTCGCCCTGCAGCGCTTTCGGCTGGAAGGGGAGGGCGTACGGACCTACCGCTTCGCGGATGCGGTGGTAGATCTCCTGGCGGATCTCGGTGCCGCGGATCTTGAGCATGGAGGCCTCCGGCCCCGGCGACTGCCCGGATTGCACCGCCGCGGTGACCCGCAGATCGGTCATTTCCAGGGCGTCCAGGTCCATCTCGATGCGGGCGATGGTGGAGCGGAAGGCCGGATCCTCGATCAGCGGGCGACCGTTCTTCTGCTCCTTGCTGGCGACCTGCTTGAGGCGGCGTAGCTCCATCTTGCCCCGGCCCACGCCAGCGATGCCGCTGCGCTCGTGGCCGAGCAGGAACTTGGCGTAGGTCCAGCCCTTGTTCTCCTCGCCAACCAGGTTCTCGGCCGGCACCTCGACGTTGTCGAAAAACACCTCGTTGACCTCGTGGCCGCCGTCCAGCAGCTGGATCGGGCGCACAGAAATCCCGGGCGTGTTCATGTCGATGAGCAGGAACGAGATGCCTTCCTGCTTCTTGGCGTTGGGATCGGTCCGCACCAGGCAGAAGATCCAGTCGGCGTGCTGGCCCAGGGTTGTCCAGGTCTTCTGGCCGTTGACGATGTACTTGTCGCCCTGGCGCTCGGCACGGGTCTTCAGCGAGGCCAGGTCCGAGCCGGCGCCCGGTTCGGAATACCCCTGGCACCACCAGGCGTCCGCGGACAGGATCGGCGGCAGAAAGCGCTCCTTCTGCTCCTCCGAGCCGAAGTTCATGATCACCGGCGCCACCATGGCCAGGCCGAAGGGCAGCAGCGGCGGCGCGCCCGCCAGAGCGGTCTCTTCCTCGAAGATGGACTTCTGCACCGGGGTCCAGCCCGGGCCGCCGTGCTTCTTCGGCCAGCCGGGTGCGGCCCAGCCCTGCTTGTAGAGGATCTTCTGCCACCGGACGAGATCGTCCTTGGTCAGTTCCTTGTGGTTGTGGACCTTATCGCTCAGCTCCCGCGGGAGGTTCTGCTGCAGGAACTCGCGCACTTCCTTGCGGAAGGCCTGTTCCTCGGGGGTGAAATTGATATCCATCGCTGCTTGACTCCAGGCGATTGGTGGAACCGTCAGTTGAGACGCCCCCAGCCAGCCGGCCGGGGGCGGGGATCACTAATGGGCTCAGCAGACCTCGAACAGGCCCGCTGCACCCATGCCGCCGCCGATGCACATGGTGACCACCACGTACTTGACGCCACGGCGCTTGCCTTCGATCAGCGCATGGCCCGCGCAGCGTGCACCGGTCATGCCGAACGGGTGGCCGATGGAGATGGAGCCACCGTTGACGTTGAGGATCTCGTCGGGGATGCCGAGCTGGTCCTTGGAGTAGAGCACCTGCACGGCGAAGGCTTCATTGAGCTCCCACAGACCGATGTCGTCCATCTTCACCCCGGTCCGCTCAAGCAGCCGCGGCACCGCATAGATGGGACCAATCCCCATTTCGTCGGGTTCCAGGCCAGCGACGGCGAAACCGCGGAAGATGCCCAGCGGCTCGATGTTGCGCTGTTCAGCGAGCTTGCTGTCCATGACCACGCAGGCCGAGGCGCCGTCGGAGAGCTGACTGGCGTTGCCGGCGGTGACGTGCTTGTCCGGGCCCATCACCGGCTCCAGTGAGGCCAGGCCCTCCAGTGTGGTGTTGGGACGGTTGCACTCGTCCATCTTGACCGTGCGCTGCTCGGTCCAGGTCTCGCCGGTCTCCTTGTCCTTGAACGCCTGCGTGACGTCCATGGGCACGATCTCGTCGTCGAAATAGCCCTTTTCCTGGGCGGCGGCGGTGCGCTGCTGACTGCGCAGGGCGTACTCGTCCTGGTACTCCCGCGAGACGCCGTAGCGCTGGGCGACGATGTCCGCCGTCTCGATCATGGAGTAGTAGATCTCGGGCTTGTGTTCCTTGAGCCACTCGTTGTGCAGGTTGTTCTTGTTGAGGTTGGCCTGGGTCAGGCTGATGGATTCCACCCCGCCGGCGGCCATCACCGGCACCTTGTCCACCAGCACGCGCTGCGCGGCCATGGCGATGGTCTGCAGGCCGGAGCTGCAAAAGCGGTTCACGGTGGTGCCGCCGGTGGTGATGGGCATGCCGGCCCGCAGCGCAATCTGCCGGGCAATGTTGTGGCCCGTGGCGCCCTCGGGCAGGCCGCAGCCCATGATCACGTCTTCGACTTCACCGGGTTCCACGCCGGCGCGCTGCACCGCATGCTTGAGCGCATGCGCGCCCATGTCGGCGCCGTGGGTCATGTTGAAGGCGCCACGGAACGACTTGCCCAGCGGCGTACGGGCGGTGGATACAATCACAGCGTCGGACATGGTCAACTCCTCGTCGGGTTCTGAGTTCTTCACTACCACAGGGATCCGCCCGGCGATGGCCGTGGGCGGCGGTCAATCGGTGTCCAACCCGTTGTTGTGCATAGCAACAAACGTCGGCTGGCTGCTTCACGTCAAGTGTGCTTCAGTATAGGGTGTTCCTCGATTGATGCAAAATTTTAAAATAGCATTTCGCATAGCGGAATATTGCTCCCGGGAACACCACCGACTTGAGGGGACAACTGTGCTGGTCGTTGACGGAATTGAAGAAGTGCGCTCGCTCGCCGGGCGGGATCTGGGTGCCAGTGACTGGGTGCTGGTGGACCAGGAGCGGATCAATGCCTTTGCCGAGGCCACCGGAGATCACCAGTGGATCCACGTGGACCCGGCCCGCTGCCGGGCCGAGTCGCCCTATGGCACCACCATCGCCCACGGTTTTCTCACCATTTCCCTGTTACCCATGCTGGCGGCGCAGGTGCTGGAGATTCGCAATATCAGCGCGCGCCTGAACTACGGGCTGAACAAGCTGCGCTTCACCGGTCCCGTGCCGGCCGGGTCCCGCGTGCGCCTGCAGCAGAAGATCAAGGACGTGCAGGACCGGGACGACGGCAGCGTGCAGATGACCGGCGAGGTGGTCATCGAGGTGGAAGGCGTCGACAAGCCCGCCTGCGTGGCCGAATCCGTGAGCATCGTTCTGCCGTGACCCGGGCGGGCGAACCGCTGTCGTGGTCAGCCGGCCGGCGCCGTGGCGTCCAGCCGTTGCGCCAGCAGGGCTTCGCTGCGCGTGTCGTTGCGCTCCAGGCTCAGGGGCGAGATGCCGATGCAGTCCCGGCGCAGCGCGGCCACGTCGGAGTCCGGGTCCGTGACCACCGAGGACTCGTGCTGGAAGGCGAACCAGTAGTAGGGCTTGTCGCGGGTATCCACCCGCGCCTCTACCCGCGCACTGGCGATGGAACCCCGGGCCTGGCGGCAGATGGTGCGGCCACGGACCGCCTCCGGCGGCACCGCCGGGAAGTTCACGTTGAAGCACAGCGCGGCATCCCGGTCCAGCTCCAGCAGGCCACGGATGATCTCCGGAGCATGGCGGCGTGCCGTGTGCCAGGGCGGCGGCTCGGGGCTGCGGAAGGCCTGACTCAGGGCGACCGCCGGCAGGCCCATGACCAGTGCCGTCATGGCGGCGCCGATGGTGCCGGAGTAAGCCACGGAGTCACTCACGTTGGCGCCGCGATTGACGCCGGAGAGCACCAGATCGGGCAGGGCGTCTTGCATCAGGTGCTGACTGGCCATGATCACGCAGTCGCTGGGTGTGCCACTGACGGCGAAGCGGCGTTCGGCCAGCTGCCGACAGCGGATCGGCTCGTGCAGGCTGACGCTGTGGGAACTGCCGCTCTGGTCACGCTCCGGCGCGACCACCCATACCTCGTCGGCCAGGGTTTCGGCCACATCCACGAGACAGGACAGGCCGTCGGCGTCGACGCCGTCATCGTTGGTCAGCAGGACACGCGACAGGGGCTTGCTCATGAATCCGCTCCTCGGGTTTGCCGTGCAAAGGCGGCCCATTATGCGCGGCAGCGGGGTGGCACTCCACCGGCGCTCCTGATTCACGGCAATCGGACCACACCACATACGACTCGAATCCAATAGAGGAGGACGAACCGCCATGATCGATCTCAAGGGGAAAGTTGCGCTGATCACCGGCTCCAGCCGCGGCATTGGCAAGGCCATTGCCGAGCAGTACGCCGCCCACGGTGCCCGGGTGGTGATCTCCAGCCGCAAGGCCGAGGCCTGCGAGCAGGTGGCCAGGGAGCTCACGGACCAGGGCTTTGAAGCCATCGCCGTGCCTTGCCACATCGGCGACAAGGGCGAACTGCAGAAGCTGGTGGACGCCACCATGAAGCAGTGGGGGCGCATCGACGTGCTCGTGGCCAATGCCGCCACCAACCCGGTGTACGGGACCATGGCCGAGCTCTCTGACGAAGCCTACGACAAGATCATGAACACCAACGTCAAGAGCACCTGGCAGCTGTGCAACATGGTGCTGCCGCAGATGGCCGAACGGGGTGACGGTGCGGTGATCCTGCTTTCCAGTATCGCCGCCCTGCGTGGCAACACCGTGATCGGCTGCTACGGCATGTCCAAGGCCGCCGAGGCAGCGTTGGCGCGCAACCTGGCGCTGGAGTGGGGGCCGCACAACATCCGCATCAACTCCATCGCCCCCGGACTGGTCAAGACGGACTTTGCCAAGGCATTGTGGGAAGATCCCGAGCGCCTCAAGCGCGTCGAGAACCAGACGCCGCTGCGCCGGATCGGCGAGCCGGACGACATCGCCGGCGTGGCGCTGTTCCTGGGTTCGCGCATGGGCGCCTACGTCACGGGGCAGACCATCGTGGCCGACGGCGGTGAGACCGTCTCCGCCTGAGCCATACGAGAGACCATCTACGGGGACACCAACGACATGAGTCAAGAAGATCAACAGCTGGTCGACGTCCTGGAAGCCCACCGCTTCGACGAAGACAAGCTTGCCGCCTACCTGCGCGAGCATCTGCCGCAGGAATTCAGCGGCGATTTCGCCATCAAGCAGTTTCAGGGTGGGCAGAGCAACCCGACGTTCCTGCTGACCTGCGACGGTCGCCGCTATGTGCTGCGCAAGAAACCGCCGGGCAAGCTGCTGCCATCCGCACACCAGGTGGAGCGGGAATACCAGGTCATGCGTGCGCTGCAGAACACCGACGTCCCGGTGCCGGAAATGTTGCTGCTTTGCGAGGACGACAGCATCATCGGCACACCGTTCTACGTCATGCGGTTCATCGAGGGGCGGGTCTACAGCCACCCCGCGCTGGAAGATGTCGCGCCGGAGGAGCGCGCAAGGATTTTCGAGGCCAAGGCCGACACCATGGCGCGGCTGCACCTGGTGGACTACGAGGCCGTGGGTCTGGCGGACTTCGGTAAGCCGGGCAATTTCCTCGGCCGGCAGATCGGCCGTTGGACCAAACAGTACGAGGCCTCCAGAACCGGCGACAACCCGTCCATGGAAAAACTCATGGAATGGCTGCCGGCGAACATCCCGGCTGACAGTGACGAGACCACCATTGCCCACGGTGATTTCCGCCTGGGCAACCTGATGCTCCATCCGGAGCGCCCGGAAGTCGTGGCGGTGCTGGACTGGGAACTGTGCACCCTGGGCCATCCGCTGTCTGATCTGGCCTATTGCTGCATTCCCTACCACTTGCCCTCCGGCCTGCCGGGCATCCGCGGGCTGAAGGATCTGGACCTCAAGGAGCGCCAACTCCCCACCGAGGAGGAGTTCGTGCAGATGTACTGCGACAAGGCGGGGCGCACGGAGGGCATCACCGACTGGCCCTTCTACACCGCCTTCGCCCTGTTCCGGCTCGCTGCCATCCTGCAGGGCGTCTACAAGCGGGCCCTGGACGGCAATGCCGCCAACGCCGACGCCCTGAAGGTGGGCGAGGGCGCCACCATTCTGGCGGACGCCGGCTGGCAGGAAGCGCAGCGCCTGCAGAAGTAACCGGCCGAACTCCCGCCGTAGGAGCGGCGCAAGCCGCGACCACCCGGGTATACCCACCTCCGGTCGCGGCTCGCGCCGCTCCTGCATTCGGCTATGGAGTGACAGGTAGGGCGGATCTTCAGATCCGCCGAACGCCTGCCTACGATTCCGGCCTCTCACAGATCTGAGACCGTGACGGTGGATCTGAAGATCCACCCTACAAACCCTCCTGCCCCGTAGGAGCGGGCAACCCGCGGTACCCACGGTAATAGAGCATCCCAAACGCCTTTTCCTTCTCTTTGTTGCACAAAAGCAACGTAATAATATTGCATTGCCAATCGAATGTTATATAATTCCATTTTCCGGCCAAAGCCGGACCAATCAATCCACCCAGAGTTTCCGGAGCAACGCGAGCATGAGGGCAATCATGAAGCGAGCGTATTTCGTGCAGGGGGCCGCGACAGCGGCGCTACTGCTGGCATCCAGCGTGGCGCTGGCGCAACAGGACGGCCAGGCCGACGGCGCGACTCAGGAAGAGATGCTGGAAGAAGAGGGCGGCATGCTGGGCGGGCTGTTACCCGGTTCCAGTGAACGCATCGGCGCCGGCACCGCCTTTAACCCGTCTCTCTCCGTGATCCTGGACGGTGTCTACAAGAACACCTTCAGCGGTGACGCCCACGATCCGGGCGGCTTCGAGGGCGGGCATGATCACGGCCATGGCCATGGACACGGCATGGGCGACGGCTTCCAGCTCCGCGAGACGGAGTTCGCCTTCGAGGCGTCCGTGGACCCGTACTTCGACGCCTTCGCCATGCTGGTGATCGAGGGCACGGACAGAGTGGACCTGGAGGAAGCCTACTTCACCACCACCAGCCTGCCGGGCGGTTTGCAGATCAAGGGCGGGCGCTTCCTCTCGGACATCGGTTACATCAACAGTCAGCACCCCCACGAGTGGGACTTCGTCGACCGCCCCCTGGTCAGCGAGCACCTGTTCGGCAATCACGGCATTCAGGAGACCGGCGTGCAGCTGAACTGGCTGCTGCCGACGCGGACGTACCTGAAAACAGGGGTGGAGGTGTTGCAGGGCAGCACTTCGGGGATCGCCGCTTACGAAGGCGAGTCAAGCACCCGCCCGGGCTGGATAGAAGACACCAGCGAGGATCAAGACGGTAGCCAGCCAGGACGGTTCAGGACCGAGGAGTTGCACCTTCCTTTCGATGATGCGTCCGGGCCTAGGTTGTTTACCGGCTTTCTGAAATGGGGGCCGGATCTTGGCTACGATCATGCTGCACAGTTCGGTATTTCAGGCGGGTACGCAAGAAGTTTCCAACGTATGGAAGGCCATAGTGAGGGCTTGCGAATCGATACCTGGGATGGTGACGCCTGGTTTGCCGGCTTCGACGCGGTGTACAAGTACGACGCCGGCGGTTACCTCGGGCAAGGCGATCTAGTCCTGCAAGGTGAGTACTTCTACCGCAATATTGATGTGGACTACGAGTACTTCAATAACGATTTCGCGCGTGAGGAAGTGGATCCGGATGGTGGCCAGTGGCAACGCGGTACTGCGTCGGCGGATGGCACTTCCGGTCGCTTCCAGCAGGATGGCGCCTACCTGCAGGCGGTCTACGGCATTGCGCCGCGCTGGCGTACCGGCGCACGGGCAGAGGCTCTGGGCATTGCCAAGAACCAGGCGTGGGACGGCCGTAACAACGGGAACGGCTACGACGACTTTGACACCAGCTTCCGCTATTCCCTGAACGCGACGTTCTATCCGTCCCATTTCTCGTTTTTCCGGGGTCAGGTGAACTACTCCGATTTCGCCAGTGAAGATCCGGGCGGGGATCGCCACGACGAGTGGAGCTTCATGCTCCAGTACAACCTGAGCCTTGGCGCGCATGGCGCCCACCCGTTCTAAGCGAGGGAGCAGAATGATGTTGAAACGCACACTACTGACAGGCCTGCTGGGTGCGGCGCTGGTGGTCGCGCCGACGGCGCAGGCCCTGAACATCGCCACTACCACCTCCAACATGGGCATGCTGGCCAAGCATGTGGGCGGCGAGCACGTGGAAGTCACCACCATGGCGCCGCCGGACCGGGACGTGCACTACCTGGAGGCGCGTCCGTCCATGATGGCCGCCATCCGTCGGGCCGACCTGGTGGTCTCCGTCGGCGCGGAACTGGAGGAGGGCTGGCTGCCCGCGGCCATCAACGGCGCCAACAACCCCGGCGTGCGTGCCGGTCGCTCTGGCTACTTCGAGGCCGCCGCGCAGGTGGAGCTGATCGGTGGCGGCGGTGCCGCAGACCGGTCCCGCGGTGATGTGCACCCGGCCGGCAACCCCCATGTCTATCTCGACCCCATTCGCATGGGCGAGGTGGCCAAGGCCCTGGCCGGTCGCATGGCGCAGATGGACTCCGCCAATGCCGATACCTTCCAGGACAACGCCGAGGACTTCATGGCCCGCGCCGAGGAGCATGTGGCCGACTTGCAGGAGCGCGTGGACGGCGCCCCGGGCGTGGTGCTCTACCACGAGGACGCCAATTATCTGCTGGAGCGGCTGAATGTGCCGGATCTCGGTTACCTGGAGCCGGTCCCCGGCGTGCCGCCGACGGGCTCCCACCTGCGGTCCCTGATCCGGGACCTGGAAGGGCAGGAGGGTGTTATCATCCGCTACCCGTACCAGCGTGAGGACCATGTACAGTTCGTCGCCGAGCAGCTGGGCTGGGAGTACTTTACGTTGATGAATGGCGTCGACGTGGATGGCGATGCCGACGACTACTTCGCCCTGCTGGACGAATGGGTGGAAGTGATCCGATCCCCGATGGAGTAAATGACGACACGTTTGCTGACTGTCGACGGCCTGCGGGCCGGTTACGAGGGGCCCGTGGTCGGGCCCCTCGATTTTTTCGTCGAGGCCGGCGAGGTGGTCGGGCTCGCCGGTCCCAATGGCTGTGGCAAGTCCACGGTCATGCGCGTGCTCACCGGTGAAGCCTCGGTGTTCGCCGGCACGGTGACGCGCCGTGAAGCCCTCCGCGTGGCCTACCAACCCCAGTATGGCCTGAATACCGGCGGTGCCGTCAGCGAAATCCCGTTGCGTGTCCGCGAAGTGCTGCGGTTGATGGACGTCCCGGCCGATACTCTGCCGGCCAGGCTGGCCGCGCTTGTGGACGTGCGGGTGGACCGCCTCAGTGGCGGGCAGCAGCAACTGCTCATGGTCTGGGCCGCCATCGGCCATCCGGCGGATCTGCTGTTGCTGGACGAACCCACCAATAACCTGGATACCGACGGCGAGGCGCTGCTGGCGGACACCCTGCGCTCCCTGGCACCGGGCCGCGCGGCGCTGGTGATCTCCCACGAGCGGGATTTTCTGACCCAGGTCGTGGACCGGATGGTGGAGATCGCCTGATGCCCTGGGACCTGTTGTTCGATCCGCTGTTCCGTCTGCCGTTCTTCACCGGCCTGGTGTTCGCCGGCGTGCTGCCCGTCCTCGGGCTCTATCTGCGCATGCGCGAGGAGTGGCTGGCCGCGCTGGGCTTCGCCCATCTGGGCGGCGCCGGCGGTGTCATGGGCAGTCTCCTGGGGGTGCCGCCGCTGCTGGCCGCGCTGGCCGTTGCCGGCGGAGGTGTGGCGGTTCGGGGGCTGGTGCGCCGCACCGGCAATGACCTCTACGCGATCATGATCCTGGGCGGCTGGGCCGCAATGATTCTTGGGGCACAGTTCAGCCACCATGCCCGCACGCTGGCGCAGACGCTGGTGGACGGGCAACTCTATTTCACCGGAATGGACCAGTTGCTCACCGCACTGGCCTTCGCGCTGGTGTTTGCCGTGGTCATGCCGCTGCTGTCACGCAGGCTGCTGCGCGCGCGCCTGTTTCCGGGGCAGGACCGTGCCAACGGCCGGCCGGTGGCCGCCCTGGGCTTTGGCTTCAACATCCTGGTGGCCGCCGGTGTGGCGCTGGCCTCCATGGCCATGGGAGTGATGGCCGCGTTCGCGTTGATTTTCGTCACGCCCTGGGTGGCCTTCGCCCTGGCCCCGGGCTGGCGGGTTGCCGTGGCGCTGTCAGCGGTGCTGGGCGTGCTGGCTTACTTGGCGGCGTTCGTCATCGCGCTGGTGGGTGATCTGCCCTTCGGGCCCGCCTTCGTCGCCATCGTCGTGGGGCTTGCGCTGTTGCGGCTGCTGCCACGCCGCTGACCGGCCCGTATCCGTTGTCGCTACCGTCCCTCTTCCCAGCGTGACCGCGTCTCCGGGCTGTCCGGATCCGGTGGCGGTTCCTCGAAGGGTGTCAGTGCCAGGAACCGTTGCAACTGGGCTCGGGCCAGGTCGTGGCGCTCGTTGAACCGCAGCACATTGTGGAAGTAGTAGTGCTGGCCGGCCTGCACGAAGCCGTGATCCTCCGGTTGCAGTGATGCCAGGTACGGGTCCTGTGCCGGCGGCGTCTGTTCCAGCAGCTCCCGATACAGCAGGCCCAGCCGTGAACCTGTCATCCAGGTGTCCTCGCCGGCCTGCACCCGGCGCTGGCTGCGGGGCGCCTCGTATTCCACCACGGGGCGGTCCCGGGTGTTGAGCGGCGCGTCCGCGAACAGATCGCTGGTGCCCACGTTGCCGGCGTAAAACCGCAGTCCCACCGCCCGTAGCAGGTCCTCGGGCAGGGCCGGGTTGTCCGCCAGGGCTCGGCCGTGGTTCACCATGGCCTCGGGGTCCACCGTGACGCCTTCCTCAGTCCCCACCAGGGCGACGATGGAGCCGTCGGCGAAGAGATCGCCCCGCCACATCACCACCCGGGGAAACACCGCCTGCATGGTGCGGGCGATGGACGACAACTCCTTTTCCGTGAGCTGGTACAGCGGCAGCCACTGCACGAACAGGCCGTCCTCCGCCAGACGTTCCCGGCCGGTGCGGTAGTTCTCCACGGTGTAGAGGTTGCCGCTGCCCGCTTTCCATGGGGTGAACAGGTCGCTGATGATCAGGTCGTATTCGGTGTCCGCGTGACGCAGGCAGTGCTGACCGTCTTCGGCGCGGACGTTGACCCGGTCGTCGTCGAACAGGCCCTGGGTCCAGGGCCGGAAGTGGCGCTCCGCCAGTTCCACCACCTCCGGCAGCAGCTCACAGACATCCACGCGTTCCACCGGGAACAGCAGCGACGCACCGGCGGTGATGCCCGTGCCCATGCCCAGGTAGAACACCCGTCGCGGTTCCGGGTGGGTGAGCATGGGAATCAGGGTCTGGTTGCGTTCGGATTCCAGGGCGCCGGTGCCGCCCAGCGTGTAGAAGTTGTTCACGCGGATCAGCCGGTGAGGGCCGCGCTCGATCACCGCGGCGGTGGCGTGGGTGCCCTCGATCAGTTCGATGAGTTCCTCGCCGGCGGCGCTGTCGATCTGGGTGGCCGCCGGACCGTCGATGCGCAGGAACAGCAGGGTCACTGCGGCCGCGGTGACCGGCGCCGCCCAGCCCAGTCGCGCCGGGAGCGAGAGCGGTTCGCGCAGGATCAGCGGAATCATCAGCACCGGGTAGAGTCCCGCCAGGGCCAGGAGACTCCCGCTGACACCCAGCCAGGGCAGGAGCACGAAGCCGGCAGTCAGGGAGCCGACGATGGCGCCCGAGGTATTCACCGCCACCAGCCGTCCCAGGATCTCGCCGGGTTCGGGGCTGGTTGCTTCCGACAGGCGCAGCAGGTACGGCAGCGTCACGCCCAGGAGGATGCCCGGCAGCACCATGATGAGCAGGGCCACCGTGGAGACCGCTGCCAGGTATTCCAGCCAGGAGGCGCCGGCGCCCACGTAGGACAGCCCGCCGGTGACCGCGTGGAAGGCCCAGGGCGATGCCGCCGTGACCAGCGCCGATGCCGCCAGTACGGCCAGCAGCACATGCCGCGGCGCCGGGCGGCGGAGTCGGGCGAGGGCATTGGCAGCCAGGGACCCCAGGGACAGGGCCAGCAGGAACGCCACCAGCACCACCGCATAGGTGTACACGGAGTTCTGCAGGACCTGGGCGAACAGCCGTGTCCACAGGACTTCCACCCCCAGGGTCGCCGTGCCCGAGACGAACGCGACCAGGATGATGAGTGCCCCCGGGAGCTCCCCGTTGCCCCGGGTTTCCGGCGGTGCCGTCCGCGGTTGTGTCTGTTGTGCGGACATGCGGCGCCGCCGCTGCTGCTCCTTGCTGTCCCGCGGGCGTGCGCTGATCGATACGGTGGCCAGGGCGAGTGCCAACGCCGCCAGGCCGACTCCCAGGTCAATACCGATGGCCAGCATGTAGGCGCCGTTGAAGCCGAGCAGCGGTGGCAGCATGAACCCGGCGGCGAGAGCACCCATGGCCGAGCCAAAGGTGTTCAGGGCGTAAACGGCGGTGCCGGTGGTGGACAGCCGGCCGGTGAGGCGCACCATGTGCTGGCCCATCATCGGCAGGGTGCCGCCCATGAGGAACGCCGGCGGGAACAGCACCAGGGCTCCGAGCCCCGCACGCAGGGCGATGACCGCCCAGTCCGTCCCGTGCGCCGCCGTGAACAGGGTCGGGTAGATGGCGTGGTAGAGGTCCAGCAGGAAGAAATGGCCCAGGGCGGTGGCCGCCACGCCCATCTCCAGGAAGCCGAAGGCTTTCAGGGGGGAGCGGACCCGCGGCGCGATTCGGCCCCAGATCCACCCGCCGGCGGCGAGGCCGGCGAAGAAGATGGCGATGGCGAGGGCGGCGGCCTGGGCGGTGTTGCCGAACAGCAGCCCGAGTTCCCGGACCCAGAGCACCTGGTAGACCAGGGCGGCGAACCCGGACAGCAGGAACAGTCCGGCGGTGGCGGCGATGGCAAGGCGCGGCATGCGGGAACGGATCTGGTTTCGGAAAGCCCGTTATTTTATGTCATAGCAGGGCGTCCCGCACGCCGGCAGAGACAGGACCATCGGATCGTTACTTCTGGTACTTGTCCTTCCACTCGCTGTACGGCATGCCGTAGACGATCTCCTTGGCCTCCTCATCGGTCATCTCGAGCCCGCGCTCCTCGGCAGCGGCCCGGTACCACTTGGAGAGGCAGTTGCGGCAGAAGCCGGCCAGGTTCATGAGATCCAGGTTCTGCACGTCGGTGCGCTCCCGCAGGTGGCTGACCAGCTGGCGGAATGCGGCGGCTTCCAGTTCGGTGCGGGTCTGTTCGTCCATCGGCGACCTCCGTTGGTGAGGGAAACGTTGCTGGGGGTTGGATACTGACGGGAGTGTACCAGCGTGCACCATCCGGCTTGACCAGCGCCCCGGAGTCAGTCGCAGCCGTCGTCGTTGTCCCTGCGCTCCTGGATATTCTCCAGCGTGCGGCGGAAGTTTTCGGCGAAGGGTCCGTCGGCGTCGGCGACGGCGTCCCGCGCGAGCTCCTCGGCCTCGTCGCACGCACCGCGCTCGAGCAGCAGCATTGCCAGGTTGTTCCGGAGCACGTCGCGACGGGATTCAGTTTGGTCCAGTCCTCGCCGCGCGGCGGCCTCCGCCGCGCCCGCATCCCCCCGGGCGTGCAGCAGGTTGACCAGCGCCACGTGCAGGCCGCCATGGTCGGGCCAGCGTTCCAGGCCGGTGCGGTAGGCGATCTCGGCGGCATGCGGTCGGCCGGTACTCTCCAGGTCATGCGCGGCGCGCAGCCAGGGAGTGGCTTCAGCTGTGGCCGGCAGCCGGTCCGGAGGCATGATCACCACCGCCCAGTGGTCGCCCCGCTCCCAGGTCCGGCGAAAGCGGTCCAGGGGGCTGTGGTGGCGCTCGTGTACACCGGAGCGGAGGATGAACGCCTGGTCCGTCGGGTCGTACCCCACCAGCACGGCGTAGTGCCAGACCGGCAGCCACGCCAGGCCGAGGTTCTGGAACACCATCACCGGATGGCCCGCCCGGAGTTCGTCCATGAGGGCGTCGTAGGTGCCGGGGATGCGGTAGGGGACCCGGTTGCGCGTGCGCGCCTGGGCGAGGATTTCAGTCTGCAGCGTGCCTTCGCGGGCGGGGATGAACAGGGCGCCTTCCAGGGCGTGCGGCGTGGTGGTGTAACCGCTCCAGCCGAGCATCTCCGCCAGCGCGGCCGGCCCGCACTGCAGGGCCTCCTGGGGGAACCAGGGCACGTCGGTGAGTTCCACCGCCTCCGGGGAGTCGCTGAACGCCTGGTCGGCGTCCATGGCCGTGAACGAGGCGCAGCCGCCGAGCACCGCCAGGACCACTGACGCCATCAGTACCCGGCGGATGCCTCGGGCAGGTCCGGGGAGCGCCGCGGCCGCCACGTCGGGCTACTCCGTGTTGCCGTCACCGGCGAGGAAGAAGTTCACGTCGTCCACGGTGGAGCCGTCCAGCCCGGAGCCCACGGCGACCTGCAGCTGCAGGTAGTTCAGCAGGTAATTGTAGCGGGCCTCGGCCAGATCCCGCTTGGTGGCGAAGCGGTCCCGCTGGATGTTGAGCACATCCAGGGTGGTGCGCAGTCCGACTTCCAGACCACGCCGGGTGGAGCGTTCGGTGCTGCGAACCGATTCCAGCGCCTGCTCCAGCGCGCTGATCTGGCGCAGGTTCGACACCAGGTTGAGGTAGGCGGATTCCGCCTGCAGGCGGGCCTGGCGCTTGGCGTCGATGGACTCCTCGAAGAAGGCATCGCGTTCCGCCTGGGCCTCGCGGGACTGGGATCCGATACGCCCGCCGGTATACAGGGGCATGGTGACGCTGATGCCCACTTGGGTCTGTTCGCTGTCGATCTCGCCGTCGATGCCCGGTAGCTCCTGCTGGCCAAAGCCGAGACTGTCGCTCTGGTAGTTGCGGCCGTAACTGGCGACGAAATCCACCCGCGGGCTACGCTCCCCCTCGATCCGGCGGATCTCGGCCCGGGACCGGCGGAACTCGCCCTCGGACAGACGCACCGTGAGGTTGTTGCGCTCGGCGCGGTCCGCCCAGACTTCCGGCGAATCGGGGGAGGGTGGCTGGGCAGTGAAGTCCTCGCGCAGGCCCACCAGTTCAGCGGGAGGGCGCCCGATGAGGCTGCGCAGATTCTCCCGGGCGATCTGCAGGTCGTTCTGGGCCCGCAGGCGCTGGGCCTCCACCTGGTCCACCCTGGCCCGCGCCTCGTCGCGGTCGGTGACAGTGCCGCTACCGACCTCCAGGGCGCGCTCGGCCCGCCGCAGTTCCGACTCCACCGCCTCCAGTTCCGCTTCCGTGAATTCCAGGGTGTCCTGGGCCAGCAACAGGTCGAAGTAGGCCTCGCTGACCCGCAGCAGGATGTCCTGCTGGCTCTGGGCGTACTGCAGCCCTGCCTGGTCCTGAAGGATTTCGTTCTGGTCGGCAATGGCGAAGCTCTCGCGGCGGAACAGGGGCTGGACCAGCTCAACGCCGGCGGACCAGCTCTGGTAGTCAACACTGTTCCGGGACTGGTCGCCGAACTGGGAATTCTCCCAGTTCTGGTTTGCCCCCGCCTGGACGTTGATATCCGGCAGGAACAGCGCACGGGCCTGATTGCTGAGCTCCTCGCTGGCGCGCAGGCGTGCCTGGGCAGCGCGCAGCTGCGGATCCTGCTCCACCGCGAGCCGGTAGGCCTCACTGAGGTCCATGGTGTCGTTGGCGATGGCCGTCTGGGCGGTCATCAGCGAGACACCGCCGAAACAGAGGACGAAACCGAGCCGCCGGGTGAGTGCACGCATGACGAGGGACTTCTCCGTGTACATTGAAGCAGGCGGGATAACCTTATGACGGATACCGGTCAGGGGCAAGCCGACCGCGCGGTCAGCCGGTCTCTCGAGGAGAGATCAGACAGCGTTCAGGGCATACCCCTGGTCACGGCAGGTCGGGCACAGGCCGTTGATCTCGATGGTCTGCGTGTTGACCTGGAAGCCGAGATCCCCGGCCTTGTCCGCCAGCACCTGATGGACGTCGGCATCATTCATTTCGGCCACCGCATTGCAGTGCTGACAGATCAGGAACTGTCCGACATGCGGTCGATCGGGGTCACCGCATCCCACGTAGGCGTTCAGGGACTCGATCCGGTGGATCAGGCCTTCCTCGAGAAGAAAATCCAGGGCGCGATACACCGTGGGTGGCGCGGCGCTCCGCCGTTCGGCGCGCAGCATGTCCAGGAGATCGTAGGCCTTCATGGGCTCGTGCCGGTGCCAGATGAGTTCCAGCACCCGCCGCCGGATCGGCGTCAGCCGGACGCCGCGTCGCTCGCACTGACGCTCCGCACGCGCAAGGGCGTCGTCCACGCAATGATCGTGATCATGGTCTTCGTGCTTGAACGGTGTTACCACTGTCGTGCTCATCGCGCCCGCTCCATACTGCTCAAGCAATAATGTAACACGTCGTCGGCGTCGTGTGCCGGATCCGGGGTCGCGACACAATGCCAACGGCGGATTTCGCTGCTGGACAAGCGACAGCAGGCGCGCCTTATGTACAATGCGTCGTAGTGTGTCATCCGCCCCTGGTCATCGCCGGTGCAATTTGACAGCTATCAGATGCTTATCTATGCTCACCGCACTGTAGCGAAACACGATTTCGCAGAGCGGAATAGCCGGTCCCGGTCCGGCACGATTGAATCAATCGACTGTCGCCAAGCGCACTAACGCAGAATGGAGATGCTATGAAGATTCTGGTGCCTGTGAAGCGCGTGGTGGACTACAACGTGAAAGTCCGCGTGAAGGCGGACGGCAGCGGCGTAGAAACCGCCAACGTCAAGATGTCCATGAATCCCTTCGACGAGATCGCCGTCGAGGAGGCCGTGAGGCTCAAGGAAAAGGGCGTTGCCGAAGAGGTGGTCGTCGTTTCCATGGGCGTGACCCAGTGTCAGGAGACCATTCGCACGGCGCTGGCCATGGGCGGTGACCGCGGCATTCTGGTGGAGACCAGTGATGAGCTGGAGCCGCTGGCAGTGGCGAAGATGCTCAAGGCCGTGGCCGAGAAGGAGAACCCGGACATGGTGATCCTCGGCAAACAGGCCATCGATGACGACGCCAACCAGACCGGTCAGATGTTCGCCGCGCTCATGGGCTGGGGCCAGGGCACCTTCGCCTCCGAGGTGGACGTGCAGGAGGGCAAGGTCCAGGTCACCCGCGAGATCGACGGCGGCGCGGAGACGGTGTCCCTGAAGCTGCCGGCGGTGGTCACCACCGACCTGCGCCTCAACGAGCCGCGCTATGCCAAGCTGCCGAACATCATGAAGGCCAAGAAGAAGCAGCTCGACACCATGACGCCGGATGAGCTGGGCGTGGACACGACGCCCCGCGTGAAGACCGTCAAGGTCTCCGAGCCGCCGAAGCGCCAGGGCGGTATCAAGGTGGCGGACGTGGCCGAACTCGTCGACAAGCTCAAGAACGAAGCGAAGGTGATCTGAGATGACCATTCTTGTCGTAGCAGAACATGAGAATACGCACCTGGCGTCCTCGACGCTGGGTACCGTGAGCGCCGCCAAGGCAATCGGCAGTGACGTGCACGTGCTCGTCGCCGGCAAGGACTGCAGTGGCGTGGCGGATGCCGCGGCCAAGGTGGACGGGGTCAGCAAGGTCCTGCTCGCCGACGCGCCGCACTACGAGCACGGACTGGCCGAGGATCTGGCCAGCCTGGTTGCTTCCATGGCCGGCAACTACGGGCATGTGCTGGCGCCGGCCACCACGTTCGGCAAGAACGTGATGCCGCGCGTCGCGGCACTGCTGGACGTTGGCCAGGTGTCCGAGATCACCAGTGTGGAATCGGACGACACCTTCGTGCGGCCGATCTATGCAGGTAACGCCATGGCGACCGTGCAGGCCACCGATGCGATCAAGGTGATCACAGTGCGCCCGACTGCCTTCGATCCGGCAGCTGCTGAGGGTGGCTCCGCTTCGGTGGAGTCGGTGGATGCCCTGGAGCACAGCGGCGTCGCCGATTTTGTCAGCCAGGAGCTCACCAAGTCGGATCGTCCGGAACTGACTTCCGCGAAGATCGTGGTCTCGGGTGGCCGTGGCATGGGCAGCGGCGACAACTTCAAGATCCTGGAAGAGGTTGCCGACAAGCTCAACGCCGCGATGGGCGCCTCCCGCGCCGCGGTGGACGCCGGCTTCGTGCCCAACGACTACCAGGTGGGCCAGACCGGCAAGATCGTGGCTCCGGACCTGTATCTGGCGGTGGGCATCTCCGGTGCCATCCAGCACCTGGCCGGCATGGAAGGCTCGAAGGTGATCGTCGCCATCAACAAGGACGAGGAGGCGCCGATCTTCGAGGTGGCCGACTACGGCCTGGTGGCGGATCTGTTCGAAGCTGTGCCGGAGTTCTCGAAGGAGCTGGACAAGGTCCGCTGAGCCTTCGGACCTCGGTCCCTGGAGCGGGGTGCGCAGCGTGTTGCTGGCACCCCGCTTGTCGTTCGAGAGAGGCCGGCGGGTCGGCTGTAGGGTGCATCAAGCCTGCGTAGGGTGGACCTTCAGGTCCACCTTCCCCGGACATGCAAGCCAAGGTGGCTCATCGAGGCCAGCCATGGTGGACCTGAAGGTCCACCCTACGCGGATTGTCGCGCAGGGGGCGGAGTCGAGACCACCACCTGCCTGCGCCGACCCATCCGTATGTCTCCGTCAGGAGGCCACACGACTCAGGAGCGACAGTCATGACCTCCGTTCTCGGCCACGTCAGAGTTCTCGATCTGAGCCGTATCCTCGCCGGTCCGTGGGCCGGCCAGTTGTTCGCTGATCTCGGTGCCGAAGTGATCAAGGTCGAGCGGCCCCGGCGGGGGGATGATACGCGCGGCTGGGGGCCGCCCTATCTGCAGGACGCCGAAGGCAACGACGCTGAATCCGCCTATTACCTCTCCGCCAACCGCGGCAAACGCTCCGTGGCCATCGACATCACCCGGCCCGACGGGCAGGCGCTGGTGCGGGAGCTGGCGGCGAAGAGCGACATCCTGCTGGAGAACTACAAGGTGGGCGGTCTCGCCCGGTACGGGCTCGATTACGCCAGCCTCCAGGCCGTGAACCCCGCGCTCATCTACTGCTCGATTACCGGTTTCGGACACACTGGCCCCTATCGGGAGCGTGCCGGGTACGACTTCCTGCTGCAGGCCATGGGTGGGCTCATGAGCATCACCGGGGCGCCGGACGACCAGGGCGGCGAGCCCACCAAGGTGGGCGTCGCCCTCACCGACATCCTCACCGGCATGTACGCCTCCGTGGCTAGCCTGGCGGCGCTGGCCCACCGCGAGCGCACCGGTGAAGGGCAGCACATCGACCTGGCGCTGCTGGACGTCCAGGTGGCCACCCTGGCCAACCAGGCCATGAACTACCTGGTGGGCGGGCAGGTGCCGCAACGGATGGGCAACGCCCACCCCAACATCGTGCCGTACCAGACCTTCCCGACCCGGGACGGGTATCTCGTGCTCACCGTCGGCAACGATGACCAGTTCCGGCGCCTGGGCGAGATCATGGGTCGCCCCGACCTGGCGGCGGACGACCGGTTTACCACCAACGCCGGGCGGGTCGCGCACCGGGATGCGCTGGTCCCCGAGCTTGCCGCCGTGTTCCGCACCCGGACCACGGATGACTGGCTGCGGGACCTGGAAGCCGCAGGTGTACCCTGCGGCCCGGTCAACCGTATCGACCGCGTCTTCGACGACCCTCATATCCGGGCGCGCGGCATGCAGACCTACACCGATCACCCCCAACTGGGCACAATCCCCGGCGTGGCCAACCCGATTCGTTATTCCGCCACGCCGCTGGGTGATCATGCACCGGCACCGGGGCTTGGCGAGCATTCGGATACGGTCCTCCGCGATCTACTTGGCCACTCCACCGAGGACATCGCCGCTTTGCGAGAGAAGGGCGTGCTGGGCTGATCCTTCGCCGCCTTTGACGGCGCGTCGCTGTTGCGTTCAACTGATGGTTCGTAACCCGAAAGGGCCTGCGCAGAGTGGGCACTCGTGCGCTGATCGCTGGCGGAGCCGGCGGCGCGCCGTCGGTACATAACAAGAACGCGGCCGATCCGGTCAGAGGGGGAGAGATTCATGAATGGTGCAGAAACGCTGTTACGCACGCTTCTGAACAGCGGCGTTGATACCTGCTTCGCCAATCCGGGGACCTCCGAGATGCACTTCGTGGCAGCCCTGGATCGGGTGCCGGGGATGCGCCCGGTGCTGGGGCTGTTCGAGGGTGTCGTCGCCGGTGCCGCCGACGGCTACGCCCGCATGGCGGACAAGCCCGCGGCCACGCTGTTCCACCTTGGCCCGGGCCTGGGCAACGGGCTGTCCCAGCTCCACAACGCCATGAAGGCCCGGACACCCATCGTCAACGTGGTGGGCGAGCATGCCACCTGGCACCGGCAGTACGACACGCCCCTGGCTTCGGACGTCGCCGCCTACGCGCGTCCGGTGTCCGGCTGGCTGCGGACCTGCGCCTCGTCCCGCCTGCTGGCTGCGGATACCCGCGCAGCGGTGGATGCCGCCTACGGCCCTCCGGGCCAGATTGCCAGCCTGATCCTGCCCGCAGACTGCAGCTGGAACGAGGCGGGCGAGCCCGCACCGGCCCTGGAGGCCCCCCGGCGCGCCCCGGTGGATGCCACCGTGCTCGACCACCTGGAGAAAGTCCTGCGCTCCGGGGAGCCGGTGGTGGTGCTCATGAACGGTGCCGCGGTGCGCGCCGACGGCCTGGAGGCCGCTAGTCGCCTGGCCAATGCCACGGGTGCTCAGGTTTTCGCCGATACCTTCACTCCTCGGCTCCAGCGGGGCGCTGGCCGCAGTCCCGTGGAGCGTTTCCCGCGCTACCCGGACCAGGGGCAGGCGCTGTTGCGCGAGGCTGGCCACCTGATCCTGGTGGAGACTGTGCCGCCGGTGGGGTTTTTCGCTTACCCGGAGCAGCCCAGCTGGCTGACGCCGGACTCCTGTCATATCCACACCCTGGCCGCGCCGGGTGAGGATTCCATCGGTGCCTTGCAGCAGTTGTGCGATCGGCTGGGTGCCGCCGCCGACGGGGCAACGGTACAGGAGTCCTCCGTGCCCCAACCCGCCTCCGGGGCTCTCACCCCACAGACCGTGGGGCAGAGCATCGCCGCCCATCTGCCCGAGGGTGCCATCATCTCCGACGAGGCGGTCACCTCTCGCGGCGGCCTGCCGGAGGCGACGGCGGGGTGCCCGCCCCATGACTGGCTGTCGCTGACGGGCGGTGCCCTGGGCGGCGGCCTGCCCATGGGCATCGGTGCCGCGGTGGCCTGTCCCGATCGCAAGGTAGTCTGCCTGCAGGCGGATGGCGCCGGCATGTACAACGTCCAGTCCCTGTGGACCATGGCCCGCGAACGCCTCGATATCACCATCGTGGTCTACGCCAACCGTAGCTATCGCATCCTGCACAACGAGTTCGACCGGCTCGGGCTGGGCGAGGTCGGCGCCAGCGCCCGGGCGCTGATGGATATCGGCAACCCGGACCTGGACTGGACGTCGCTGGCCCGGGGCATGGGTTTGGAGGCCCATCGCATCGAGAGCATCGACGCCTTTAACACCCGCTTCGCCGCCGCCATGCGCGAGCCGGGCCCGCGACTGCTTGAGGTGGTCCTGTGATCAGGCCGGGTTGCCCTTAAGATGCCGGGATCGCAGTAACACGAATCAGGGAGGAATGGATCGTGGCGGAGTCTGTGGACTACCTCATTATTGGTGGCGGATCGGCCGGGTGCGTGCTCGCCAACCGCCTGAGCGAAGATCCCGACGTGCGGGTCTGCCTGCTGGAGGCGGGGCCGCCGGACTGGAATCCGCTGATCCGGGTGCCAGTGGGTATTACCGGCCTGATGCGCAGCCGCCGGTTCAACTGGGCGTATCGCACGGAGGCACAGTCGCGGCTGGACAACCGCCGCATGTTCTGGCCACGCGGACGGACCCTGGGCGGCAGCAGCGCCATCAATGCCATGTGCTACACCCGAGGCCACCCGGCGGACTACGACGCCTGGGAAGCCGATGGTGCTACCGGCTGGAACTGGCAGTCGCTGCTTCCCTATTTTCGGCGCTCAGAACGGTTCGCCGGTGGCGCGGACGCCTGGCACGGCGACAGCGGCCCCCTGTCGGTGGAGCCGCTGCGCACCTTCAACCCGTTCTGTCAGGCCTTCGTCGATGCCGCGGTGAATGCGGGCATTCCGCACAATCCGGATTTCAACGGAGCCACTCAGGCGGGCGTCGGCCCTTACCACGTGATGCAGGAGGATGGGCGTCGCTGCAGCAATGCCTGGGCCTATCTGCACCCGGTGCGCAAGCGCCCCAATCTCACCGTGATTACCGGTGCCCTGGTGCATCAACTGCTCCAGGAAGGCGATCGCATCAATGGCGCGCTCTACAGCAAGGGTCGCCATCGCTACAGCGTCATGGCCGGCACCGAGGTCATCCTTGCGGCCGGGGCCATCGGTACCCCCCATATTCTGCAGCTCTCCGGGATCGGCTCGCCCCTGGAACTGGAGGCGGCCGGCGTGGCCGTGCGACATAAGCTGCCAGGGGTCGGCGGGAACCTGCAGGATCACCTGGATGTGTCCGTGGCCTGGAGCACGAAAGACCGGCGCGGTGTTTCCTTCCATCCCAGTTACATGCCACGGGGCGCCCGGGGCCTGTGGGATTATTTCCGGCACCGTCGTGGTGAGCTGTGCAGCAACATGGCCGAGGCGGGGGCATTCCTGCACAGCAGCGCCGCCAGCGAGATTCCGGATCTGCAGATGCACTTTCTGCCGGCCATCGAGGACGATCACGGGTTGGACCTTCGGCGCACCATCGCCGGGTACGGGTATACGCTGCGGACCTGTTTCCTGCGTCCGGAGAGTCGCGGCCGCATTGGGCTGCATACTGGCCAGCCGCAGATGTCGCCACGCATTGATCCCGACTACCTTTCCGTGGACGCCGACGCTGAACGGCTGGTGGACGCCCTGGAGCGGGCGCGGGATATCCTGTCGCACTCCACTATCGCTGCCATCGGTGACCTGGAACTCAAACCGGGCAGTGACGTACGGGGCCGGGCTGCGCTCCGGCGATACGTTGCCGCCCACGCCGAGACCATCTATCACCCGGTGGGCACCTGCCGGATGGGTGTCGATGCCGGAAGCGTCGTGGGCCCGGAGCTCCGCGTCCACGGGTTGCGCGGCCTGCGCGTCGTGGACGCCTCGGTGTTCCCGCGCCTCGTTGGTGGTAACACCAACGCACCGGTTACCGCGGTAGCCGAGCGCGCCGCAGACCTGATCCGCGGCAGGGAGAAGGTTTCCGAGATCAAGGATTTCGCGAATGCGGTGAATGCCTGAATGGAGAAAACATGAGCACAGCCAGTGCAGGGCAGAACGAGGTTGCAGCCGGCGACGAGCAGATCATCGCTGCGATGCATTCACGTCTGGAGGAACAGCGGCAGGCCTTTCAGGCGGAACCACACCCGGATGCTGCGGCACGGCGTGATGCCCTGAACCGCCTGCGTCGCGCATTGCTCCGGTACCGCCGTACCCTGGCCGACGCGGTGAGCCGTGATTTCGGCGGTCGCTCGGTGGACGAAACCCTGACAGTGGATATCATGCCCACGCTGATCGCCGCCCGTCATGCCCGTCGCCACCTCAAGGGCTGGATGCGCAGCCGCCGCCGGTGGCCGCATCCCCTCATGCAGCCCGCCGGGGCGCGGGTGGTCTACCAGCCGCTGGGGGTGGTGGGCATCATTGCGCCGTGGAACTACCCGGTGTTTCTCTCTCTGGGGCCGTTGGTCGGGGCCTTGGCAGCGGGCAACCGCGCCATGATCAAGCTCTCGGAGTTCACGCCGGAGACCAACGCGGTGCTGGAGGGCGTTGTCACCGAGGCCTTTGCCGCGGAAGAAGTATCGGTGTTCCAGGGTGGTGTGGAAGCCGGCGCCACGTTCTCACGCCTGCCTTTCGATCATCTGCTGTTCACCGGTTCCACGGGCGTCGGCCGCAAGGTGATGGCGGCCGCAGCGGAGCATCTGGTGCCAGTGACCCTGGAGCTGGGTGGCAAGTCGCCGGCCATTGTCGACACGGACGCCCCCCTGGACCAGACGGTGGAGCGGCTGTTGTTCGGCAAACTGGTGAACAGTGGCCAGACCTGCATCGCCCCGGATTACGTGCTCTGTACCTCGGCGCGACGGGACGCACTTGTGGAGGCAATGCAAGCGGCACTGCCGCGCCTCTATCCGTCGCTGCGGGACAACCCCGATTACGCCAGCATCATCAACGACGCCCAGTACGGCCGCTTGCAGGCGGTGCTGGACGATGCCGGGAAGCGTGGTGCCAGCCTGATTCCCCTCAACCCCCGTGACGAGCCCCTGGACGGTACACGCAAGATCGCTCCGCATCTGGTTCTGAATGTGCCTTCGGATGCCCGGGTGCTGCAGGAGGAGCTGTTCGGGCCCATTCTGCCCGTGGTCACGGTGCCGGATCTGGACGCGGCCCTGGCCTACGTCCGTGAGCGACCGCGCCCGCTGGCGCTGTATTACTTCGGCGAGGACAAGGCCGCCCAGCAGCGGGTCCTGGAGGAGAGTCATGCCGGCGGCGTCTGCATCAATGACACCCTGATGCACGTGGCCCAGGATGAGCTGCCGTTCGGTGGAGTGGGGGAGTCGGGTATGGGGCAGTACCACGGCCACGCCGGGTTTCTCACGTTCTCCCACGAAAAAGCCGTGTTCACCCGGGGGCGGATCAACCCGTCGAAGCTGCTGTATCCGCCCTACGGGGGTGTGATGCAGAAGCTGGTGCGGCGACTGCTCATCCGGTAGGCGCGTCCTGGTGGTTGCGCTTACCGGATGCTGGCCACTGTGCGCTACCGTGGAGGGCTGCACCGGTACTGCCCGCCGAAACCGACGGAGAACCAGCGGTTGCCCTGCATGGTCAGGTTCAGCGAACCGGAGCGGCTGAAGTAGAAACCCCGGGTATCGTCTGCGGTTTCATGGTAGACGGTACCGGCAATGGTCGCTTCCAGATCCCGGTTGGGTCGGCTCGAATTCGGGTTGCTCGGGTCCAGCATCTCGTGTCGGCTGATGGTGACCTGTAGCGGATCCACCGGTGGTTGATTGTTCTGCATCGGGGTGACGAATGTGAGTCGGTTCGACCAGATGTTCTCCGGCAGCAGGGATCTGGTGAATGTGCCGCCACTGGTGCGGCCGGTGAACGTACCGGTCACCCCCGGGCCCACCGGGGTATCCAGCTCGATGAACACCGAAATACCACTGTCGCCCTGTCCCTCCGTGACCATCAGGCGTGTAATGTTCTCGGCATCATCCAGGAAATAGCTCATGGCCCAGTCCGCGTGGTGCTGGGCAAAGTCGCCGCCGACGCTGCCGTCCCACCAGCAACTGCAGCCGAATGTCACGCGGGCGTTGGCCTTCACGTCTGGATCCTGAGTGGAAGTGGCGGTGATCACGGCGTAGCCGGGGGATTGCATTGCCGGCGCGGTGTAGTGGCCTTGTGGGGTAATGCTGCCCAAGGTTGCGCTCCAGGTCACCGCAACGGCGTTGCCGAGCAGCGGATCGGCCGCCTGGAAGATCTCGGACTCGCCCTGTTCGAGACAGACATGCCGCGGCGTGACGGCCACGGCCACCGCATCGGTGGTGATCACCAACTCGCCGGACCGTACAGGCGGCTCGCCGCGACCACGAACGCCGTCGCGTGTAATTGCCGAAGTGCCAATCAGGATGCTTGGGGTTGGCAGCTCATCGGGCGGTGGGTGGTATTCAAAGTTATAAGTGCCGTCCTGCCCGGAATTCAGCGGGCCGACAATGCTGCCGATTTCCGGTTCGTGACGCAGCGGCAGCTCGATGTCCGAGTTGCGTGCATGCCGTGCGGTGACGGTGAAGGGCACGATCCCGCCCGGCTCATCCAGCCGCACGGCGGGCGGGTCGAACTCGACTTCAATGGCGCGGGCGCCTACGGTGCGGGAGTCCCCCGGGAGGGGTGGATGCCAGGATTTCAGTTCGAAGGCCTCCGGATCCGGGCCGACCCGCAGGACATTGGTGACATCTTCGCTGCCGAAGAAGGTCTCGGCATTCAGTTGATAAGCGACCAGACCGGGGGCCTGGAAAGGGGACAGTTCGAAGATCGAAGTCGCCCCGGCGAAACCCTCAATCTCGACCTCCAGCCAGTCCTGGGGCGCATCGCCGGCAATGTCCACCTCCGGCCACTCGAACACGATTTCGGTGCCCTCGATGCCAATCTGTTTGAGGATCTCCGAAATACCGGCATCGATCAGTTCATCGCGAAACGCATCGCCGCCGTAGGCATCCTTGTAGGCGTCGGAGATCCGTTTCTTGCCCGCCAGCTTGGCGACCCGCAGGGCAACATCGTCGACCAGATCGATGCCGTCGCTGTGCACCGTGGCCACGGCACCTTCGACAATCAGTGAGGGGTCGTCTTCGTCTTCGTGCTGCACCACGCCGGAATCCGGTAGCAAGCTCATGCGTACATCCACGAGGCAGCAGGGGAAGAACCCGCGCGTGATGGTCATCACGCCGCCCACCGCGTCCGCCCCATGAAAAACTTTCGAGGCGACCTTTGCGCTACTGAGTGCCTTGGCCGCGCCCGCGCCGCCGCCGGGCCCCGCAACCACGAATGCTGCCCCGATACCAACCCCCGTGACGAAATACCCCGCGTATTCCTGGGTGGTTTCCGCGGTCTGCTGGACGAAGCGGGTCTGGTTGTAAACGCGCAACCGCTCCTTGAGGTCTGCTGGCCCATGGATCCCGTACGGTGCATCCAGGATGATCTGGCCCTCGCCTGCCGGATCGGTCATTGGCTCTATCATCAACGACTGGGTGAGCGATGGCTGCGTGATCATTACCTGCAGATGCGGTAACGCCTCCGCGATCAGCGTGTCGTTGCTGGCGGCGAATCTTGTCAGTGCCTGAATCTCTGAGATGACGCCGGTTTGCGCGAAAACACGCTCGAGCAGGCGCTGTTCATCGTCATCCAGTGTGGCGGCAATATTGCGCAAGTTGTCCGGGTTATCCGGGTTGGTCACCGCGTGGTAGCCGCGGATGAGGGGAATGAATTCGTAGTCGATACTCTGTGGCGAGGCGAGGTAACTTTGCAGGTCATCGGGATACTGCAGACCGTAGGCCTCCGTGGTGGCCTGGATCAGGCCTTCAATGGCATCCAGCCACTGTGTCACTGTCCCTGGCCGCGGCGCCGCAAGCGAGCCGATCTGCAGGGTCAGCGTGTCGCTGTAACTTGTGCCATCGGTCACCCGTAACCTGATTTCCGACCCTTCCAGCGCCTCGATCAGGGGCACCAACAAGTACGCGGTGCCCGGCTCGTCCGCCTCCAGCATGACGGCGAGTCCGCCAGCTTCGGCATCGGGGCCGATGGGCAAGTCATCCCCGGCCAAGCGGTATTCCGCATGGAGCGTATGGACACCGGGGGATTCGGGCAGCCCGGTCATCAGCAAAAGATCCAGAGGCTCGGCGCCCGCTCGAACCAGCGCCACGTCCGACAAATCCAGGGGGCCCTGTGCCCCCTGTTGGTTGTCAGTGCCGTTCGCAGGGTTATTGCCCGATCCATTGCTGGACCCTGAGCCGGAATTCAGGCAGCCGCCCATGAGCAGGGTAGCCAGCATAAGGATGATCACTCCGGAGCCTTTCAGCATGCCCTGTCCCTTGTTCAGTCAGGTTGTTCGGTGCGCCCGCGAACGGCGTTCAACGCCGTCAGGGCGGTCCTTTCAGATTAGTGACTGTCCACCAGGGGCGACATGGTGCATTTGCACTATTCCGCGCGAAGCGGAGAGCTAGCAAGAATGAAAATCCGGTTGCCTGTGCGGGGCCCGAGTCTGCACTTCATAGGAGTCCGCGAAATGAGCCGATCAACGACCGCCTCAATGCTTCTGGCCGGCACCTGTATCGGGGCACTTGCGGGCTGTATCGGCTCTTCAAGCAGTGGCAGCTCCGGCGGCAGCGTTGCATCGGACCCGCCTGCCGAAAGCCAGACGGTCACGTTGTCGGGTCAGGTGGTCAATGGTCCGCTGGCCAATGCCGAGATCGAGATCTTCGGGCCTGATCTGAACCTTCTCACCGCTGCCACTGCGGACGCGCACGGCGCGTTTTCCGTCGAGGTCGACGAGCCTGGTCCGTACACGGTGGAGACATCGGGGGGAATCCTCAACGGGACAGCCTATGCAGGTCGCCTCCGAGCCCGCTGCAATGGGGACGTGACGTGCGCCGTCACACCCGTCAGTACGGCGATTGTCCAGTTGATGGAACAGCAGGGGGCGGGGTTCGAGGATGCGCGCGCCTTGCTGCGCAATCGTATCGGTATCGCCTTCGACCCCTTCGCCTCTCCAGAGGATGCGGAGGGCCGCTTCGACCTGCTCGCGCTTCGAGGTCATCTCGATGTTGGCAGGAATCTCGAGAGTTGGCTCAAAGCGCTACTCATCTGGATCACGGAGGATGTAGGCGAGCTGCCGGCCGGCATTCTGGTGCCGGAGTCCGATCCGGGAGCGGACTCCGATTTCGAGCCTGATTTGGCCTGCACCGGGTTCGAACTCGACATTCGCGAGGACGACATCCACTACGAGGTCGAGACCCACGAACAGATGGTGGGCGCTCTGACCGATCCATCCGAGCTTGCAGGCGACAGGCTGGTCATCGCCATAACCGACGACATTACGGCCGGCTTCAACGAGTCCACCGACCAGTGGGAAGTTGAGAGTGGCAAGGATCTCGTACTGATTGGCCGCAAGGCGGACGGCAGCCGGCCAGTCATCGATGCCGAGGGCAACTCCCGGATCCTGTATGCGCCGCCGAGGGGCGAAGGAATGATTCTCTCCGGTCTGGAGCTGCGCAACGGTCGCGTCATGAACCGTGCACCCAATTTCCCGGGCAGGGGTGGGGCGATCCATGTGCGTCAGGAAGAGCGATTGATTCTGCATGACACGATCTTCGCCAACAATCGCGCCTCTCAGCGCGGCGGTGCCGTTTACGCCACAAGTCCGGTGCTGATCGCACACGCCGAATTCCGGGACAATCGCGCCGCATCTTGGAGCGGAGCCGTTTTGGCGGAGTCTGGGATCAGCGTTTGCCACTCACGATTCGAGGGTAATGAGCAATCCAGTATCCCGACGGCGACATCCGGAATCAGCGCCGGCGGCAGCGCGATTGCCACTCGCCGTGTCCCGAACCGGCAAGGCCCTCACGACATCGACGTACACGACACCGTTTTCTTGGGCAATCACGCTGCCGGAGGTCGCGGGGGCGCGATCTACGTCGACGCGCTGGCGGTGTCCCGTGCCAGCACGGTGCGGGTGTCAGAGTCGGTGTTCGAGGACAACACGTCGCTTGGCGGTGCCGTCGCGGTCAGCACGAATGCCCGGATCGGGCAGTTCTCGGGGGAAGACTTGATCGCCGGCGGCGATATCCTGATTCGCGACTCTCTTTTCTCCGGCAATCGCAGTGAGCAAGCGGGGGCCATGCTGTTCGCCGACGAGGCTGATATCCGCGTGTTCGATTCGGAGTTCACTGACAACCAGACCGATTTTCCGCAAAGCCTGTTGGTCGCAGTGGCCGGAGAACTCTGCACGACCACGTTCACCGACAACAGCAACCCCGTGTACGACGGTGACTTCATCGACTGCGGCGGCAATCTCTTCCTCGGCAGCAGTTCCGACCCGTTCGGTGGTATCCCCGGGCGCATCGTCTTCCACAATGGCGGCGATATTCGAACCATCCGGCCGGACGGATCCGATCCCCGGCTACTGGTTAGCACCAGTAGCTTCAGTCCGGCCCCCGCCTGGTCTCCGGACGGCAGTCAGATCGTCTTCGTGGATGGCGCCATCTTCAATTCCGACCTCTGGCGCTATTCCATCGAGGATCAGCAAACCGTGCGCCTGACCAATGTCGACACCGTCGCGGCGACAGAGCCGTCATGGTCGGTCCACGACGAGATCGCCTACGTCCGCCGTGCGGAAGGGCAGGGGTCGAACCCGTTCCTCATTTATGTAACGAGTCCGGACGGCGGTCAGGGCAGTCATCTGACCGGGACGCAGAGCGCCCACGACATGGAGCGCTACCCGCACTGGTCAGCCGATGGCGAGGAGCTGGCATTCAGCGTGCGTGAGGACTGGTCCCTCGATCCAAACTCCACGCGTGTGCGTCTCTACACCGTGGAGCGTGCCGGCGGCAACCGTGGACGAATCCCGGGCTTTACCGACGCCAACGAGCCGGCCTGGTCGCCCGATGGTGAGCGCCTGGCCTATGTTCTCGACGGCATGGTGCGCATTCGTAATCGCGATGGTAGTGGCGATGTCATTACCCTGGCGGAAGGCAAATCCCCGACCTGGTCACCGGATGGTGTATGGGTGGCGTTCTACCGGGATGGCAGCATCTACCGGGCATCCGGGCAGCAGCCGGACGAGCCGCCCGAATTCATCACCGAGGGTGAGCAGCCGCATTGGTCGCATTGACGTCGACCACCGCGATGGCGCGGTCGTCGGCTTACCGTCACTCGACAGCCCCGTAGATCTGGGAGAGACTGATTCCGAAACCGGCCGTCTGCGAGGATGCGGTCATGGCGCGATGAAGCACGAGCGCTGGGCACTCAGCGAGTTTCTCCTGGAACTCTACGAGAACGCCCGTACGTTGGCGCCGGCCAGCTTTCAACAGACGACACTGGCAAGCCTCAAGCGTTTTGTCGGCTTCGATTTTGCGGCATGGGGCGGAGGTAGCGCGCCGGACCGGCAGGTCACCGACGTGGTCGTGCTCAACCAATCCGTGGGGTTGTTTCGCGAGTGGATGGAGGTTGCCCACTGCGACCAGTACTGCGACCTGGCACTGCGCCGCCTCAACCACACCGTGCTGTTCGACGATCTTGCCCGTTTCCGTCACTCCTTTGCCTACAACGAGCACTGGCGCCGTTTCGATGCCCGCAACATGGTTGCCACCATCATGGCGGAACCGCTGGACGGTTACGTCAGCTTCATTGGGCTGTGCAACACCGACATTCGTGAGCGCTTCACCGAAGAGCATCGCGAGACCAAGCAACTGCTGATGCCGCACCTGTCCGCGGCACTGCGGCTGAACCGGGAAACACAGTTGCTGCTGGAAGCCGAACCTGCCGAAGGGTTGGCCATCGTGAATCGGGCGGGCTGGGTACTGGCTAGCCGAAGCCCCTTCGCCGCACTCATGCGTGCCGAGTGGGGTGCGACTGCTCATCGGATGCCGCATGCCGTCTTGCCGCAGCAGCCGATGACGCGACACTGGCGCGGCCGGGCGGTGCAGATCCGCATGCAGCCTCTCGGTGAATACTACCTTGTGCGCGTGGCGCCGCGTACACCGCTGGACCGAATGACCGAGCGCGAGCAGCAGGTCGCGGAGCGGTTCGCCTGTGGCCTCTCCTATAAGGAGGTGGCGCGCGAGCTTGGTATCGCGCCGGGGACGGTACGCAACCATCTGGCGCACATCTACGACAAGCTGGGCGTGAGTACCAAGCTGGAGCTGGTCCGGCTGCTGTCGGGCTGAGTTCAGCAGCAGCCGATGGAGTGGCTGACGCATGGGACCCGGGTCTGTTCGGGCGGGCCGGGACAGCTTGGTTGCGGTCCCGGTGGTCGCCAACGGGTCACCGGTTCAATCGATTGGCAGACTCTCCAGCCGGTATTCGCCGTTCTCGAACCACAGCGCGCTTCCCTGTTCGAACCAGTCCCCCAGTACGATGCGGGTGGCGGGCTGGCCGTCCAGGTCGAACACGTGGGTGTCCGGCCGGTGGGTGTGGCCGTGGATCAGGCGCCGCACGCCGTGCTGGCGCATGGTGTTCAGCACGGCCTCGCCGTTGACGTCCATGATGGAATCAGCGGTGTCGGCAAGCATGCGGTTCCGCGCCGTGCTCTCGTCCCGTGCATCCCCGGCCAGGGCGATGCGCTCCTCCACGGAGCGGGCCAGGAAACCCCGCTGCCATTCCGGATCGTTCACCATGGCGCGGAACTGCTGGTATTCATGATCGTCGGTGCAGAGCAAGTCCCCGTGGCTGAGCAGTACGGGTTCACCACCCAGCGTAACCACCGTCGGGTCGTCCAGCAGCGTGGCGCCGGTGGCCTCGGCGAACTGCCGGCCCAGGAGGAAATCACGGTTGCCGCGCATCACGTACAGCGGTGTGCCGGTGGCCGAGAAGCCGGCGAGGGCGGTGAGAACGGGATGGTCGGCGGGGACGGCGTCGTCGCCGATCCATGCTTCGAACAGGTCACCGAGGATGTAGAGCGCGTCCACTCGACCGGCCGTTTGCTGCAGGAACTGCAGGAACAGGTGCACGATCTGCGGCCGGCGTTCGTCCAGGTGCAGATCGGCGATGAACACGGTGGGTTGCATGGCTGCGTACATCCTTGGCGACTCGTGGGTTGACCGTGAAGCATAACGGCGGCGGCCGGTGGCCTCAAACCGCTCCGCGGTTGGGCGCCTGCGGCGTTTCCGCTACTATGGCGCGCCGGCGATACCTGCGCCTGGCCCGGTTGGCCATGGACACGCCACCCACGGAATGAATGTGCAGCCGCCACGGGCGGCACGGACGGAGACGGTCGACATGCTCACCATCTACAACAGCCTCACCCGCACCAAGGAGCCCTTCCGGCCCATCACTCCCGGCGAGGTGCGGATGTATGTCTGTGGCATGACCGTCTACGACTACTGCCACCTGGGCCATGCCCGCGCCCTGGTGGTGTTCGACGTGGTGGCCCGGTACCTGCGCTACAGCGGCTACCGCCTGACCTACGTGCGCAACATCACCGACATCGACGACAAGATCATCAACCGCGCCAACGAGACCGGGGTGGCTCCGGACGCGCTCACCGAGCGCTTCATCGAGGCCATGCACGAGGACGAGCGCGCTCTGGGGGTACTCCCGCCGGATCACGAGCCGCGGGCCACGCAGTCCATCCCGGCCATGCAGCGGCTGATCCAGCAGCTCATGGACAAGGGGCTGGCCTACCAGGGCGAGAGCGGGGACGTGTATTTTCGCGTGGAAGGCTTCCCCGACTACGGCAAGCTCTCCGGCAAGCGCCTGGAGGAGCTGCGCGCCGGCGCCCGGGTGGACGTGGAGGCGGACAAGCGCCACCCGGGGGATTTCGTGCTCTGGAAACGCGCGAAAGCCGGCGAGCCCAGCTGGCCCTCACCCTGGGGAGAGGGGCGGCCCGGCTGGCATATCGAGTGCTCCGCCATGTCCGCCGAACACCTGGGCGAGCACTTCGACATCCACGGCGGCGGGCTGGATCTCCAGTTCCCCCATCACGAGAACGAGATCGCCCAGAGCGAGGGCGCCCACGATCATCCGTTCGTCAACTACTGGATGCACAACGGCCACGTGCGCGTGGACGACGAGAAGATGGCCAAGTCCCTGGGCAATTTCTTCACCGTGCGCGACGTGCTGGCGCAGTACCGGCCGGAGGAAGTGCGCCATTTCCTGCTCTCCAGTCACTACCGCAGCCCGCTGAACTACACCGCCGACGCCCTGGACAACGCCCGGGGTGCCGCGGAACGGCTGTATCTGGCCCTGCGCGGGCTGAGCCCGACGGCGCCCGGCGACGCCGGGGAGGCGTTCCGGGAGCGCTTCCGCGCGGCCATGGACGACGATTTCAACACCCCCGTCGCCCTGGCGGTGCTGTTCGAGCTGGCGCGGGAAGTGAACCGGCTGCGGGAGCAGGATGCGGACCAGGCGGCCCGGCTCGCCGGGCTGCTGCGGGAACTCGGCGGTGTTGTCGGTCTGCT
The DNA here is from genome assembly GCF_012044895.1 of Aquisalimonas sp. 2447. NCBI lineage: Bacteria > Pseudomonadati > Pseudomonadota > Gammaproteobacteria > Chromatiales > Ectothiorhodospiraceae > Aquisalimonas > Aquisalimonas sp. 2447. The sequence goes on along the minus strand of NZ_CP050695.1, from coordinate 2,948,576 downwards.
GCAGACGGATCCGGAGGACTATCTCAAGGGCGGCAACGAAGAAGTGGTGCCGGGGCTCACCGCCGCCGACATCGACGCCCTCCTGGAGCAGCGTCAGGCGGCGCGGAAGGACAAGGATTTCGCCACCGCCGACCGCATCCGCGACGATCTCCAGGCCCGCGGCATCGTCATCGAGGACAGCCCCGCCGGCAGCACCTGGCGCCGGGGCGGGTAAGAACGTCACACGATGGCCGGTAGCGCGGATCGCAGGATCGTAGGGCGGACCTTCAGGTCCGCCGTCAAGAGATATGCAAGCCCAGGTGGTTTACCGAGCCCCCATCGGCGGACCTGAAGGTCCGCCCTACGCGGGCTGTCTCGCTCAATGGAAATCCCGTGACTTCGTCGGCAACCGCCCCAGCAGGGCTGAGTGGTCCTCCAGCCGCCCGGCGATCAGGTGGCACACCCCCTCCCGGCGCTCCCACTGCCCGATCACGCCCAGCAGGCGCGCGCCCAGGAGTACCTGGCGCTGCTGCTCCGCCAGATTGCGCCAGACCACCACGTTGATCACGCCGGTCTCGTCTTCGAGGGTCAGAAAGGTGACTCCGCCGGCGGAGCCGGGGCGCTGGCGGTTGATGACCAGGCCCGCGGTGCGGACCACCGGGCGGCTGTCCAGGGCGCCGAGTTCGGCGGCACTGCGGAAGCGCCGCCGTTTCAAGTGCTCCCGCAGCAGGGCCAGCGGGTGCGGGCCCAGGCTCAGGCCCAGGCTGCCGTAGTCGGCCACCAGGTCCTCGCCCACCGACGGCTGCTCCAGGGCGGGGGTGTCCTGCCCGTGCCCGGCGGCGGCCAGCAGCGGGCGTTCGGTATCCACACCCAGCACCTGCCACCAGGCATTGCGCCGATGGCCGGCCAGGGGCTCCAGGGCGCCGGCGTGGGCCAGGGCGTCCAGGTCGCTGCGGCCCAGGCGGGCACGGTGGGCCAGATCCTCCACACTCTCCGGCGGCGCCTGCTCCCGCACCGCCGTGATCCGCTGCGCGCCCTCCCGGGACAGGCCCTTGACCATGCGCAACCCCAGCCGCAGGGCAGGGGCGTCCCGTGCGGGCTCCAGGGTGCAGTCCCACTGGCTGACGGTGACATCCACCGGACGCACGGCCACGCCGTGCTCCCGGGCATCCCGTACCAGCTGGGCCGGCGCGTAGAAGCCCATGGGTTGGCTGTTCAGCAGGGCGCAGGTGAAGGCCGCCGGGTAGTGGCACTTGAGCCAGGCGGAGACGCACACCAGCAGCGCGAAACTGGCGGCGTGGGATTCCGGGAAGCCGTACTCGCCGAAGCCCTGGATCTGGCGGAAGATGCGGTCGGCGAATGCCTCGCTGTAGCCGTTGGCGCGCATGCCCTCGTGCAGGCGCTGCTCGAAGTGGGCGAGACCGCCCTTGCGCCGCCAGGCTGCCATGGAACGGCGTAGCTGGTCGGCCTCGTCCGGGCTGAAGCCGGCGGCCACTTCGGCGAGTTTCATGACCTGTTCCTGGAAGATGGGAACGCCCAGAGTGCGCTCCAGCACCTCCCGGACGGCGTCGCTGGGATAGTCCACCGCCTCCTGTCCGGCACGGCGGCGCAGGTAGGGATGCACCATGTCCCCCTGAATGGGGCCCGGGCGGACAATGGCCACCTCGATCACCAGGTCGTAGTAGCAGGCGGGTCGCATGCGCGGCAGCATGGCCATCTGCGCCCGGGACTCCACCTGGAACACGCCCATGGAGTCACCCCGCTGCAGCATGGCGTAGACGGCCGGGTCGTCCCGGGGAATGTCGGCCATGGTGAGATCCCGGCCATGGTGCGCGCGCAGCAGATCCAGGCTGCGGCGGATGGCAGAGAGCATGCCCAGGGAGAGCACGTCCACCTTGAGCAGCCCCAGGGATTCCAGGTCGTCCTTGTCCCACTGGATTACGGTGCGCCCTTCCATGGCGGCGTTCTCGGTGGGCACGAGTTCCGCCAGCGGCCCCTGGGAGATGACGAAGCCACCCACGTGCTGGGACAGATGCCGGGGGAAGCCGATCAGCTCCCGGGCCAGGGTGAGCACCCGGTGGATCACCGGGTTGTCCGGGTCGAAGCCCGCCTCGCGCACCCGCTCGGGTGCCATGTGGCCGCCGTCCCACCACTGCATGGCGCCGGCAAGCTGATCGGTCTGGTGGGTCTCCAGGCCCAAGGCACGGCCCACGTCGCGCAGGGCGCTGCGCGGGCGGTAGCTGATCACCGTGGCGGCCAGGGCGGCGCGGTGGCGGCCGTAGCGGGCGTAGATGTACTGGATCACCTCTTCCCGGCGTTCGTGCTCGAAGTCCACGTCGATGTCCGGGGGCTCGCCCCGGTCCCGGGAGATGAAGCGCTCGAACAGCAGCTGCGAGGTGCCCGGGTCCACCTCGGTAATGCCCAGGGCGTAGCACACCGCCGAGTTGGCCGCCGAGCCCCGGCCCTGGCAGAGAATGCCGCGGCGGCGGGCGAAGGCGACAATATCGTGCACCGTGAGAAAGTACGCCTCGTAGTTGAGCTCGTGGATCAGCGCCAGCTCCCGCTCCAGCTGCCGCTGCACCGCCGCAGGGGTGCTCCCCGGCCAGCGGCGGGCGGCCCCTTCATTCACCAGAAGCTGCAAGCGTGCCGCGGGCGTGGTGCCATCCGGGACCAGCTCCTCCGGGTACTCGTAGCGCAGCTCGCCCAGGGAGAAATGGCAGCGGACGGCAATGGCCACGGTTTCCTCCAGCAACGACTGCGGGTAGAGCCGCTGCAGCCGCGGCATCGGCCGCAGGTGACGCTCACCGTTGGCGAGCAGGGCGTAACCCAGCTCGTACACGGGCCGGTTGTGACGGATGGCGGTGACGGTGTCCTGCAGCGCCCGCCGGCCGCGCCGGTGCATGTGCACGTCGCCGGCGGCCACCAGCGGCAGCCCGTGCATGGCGCCCAGGGCCTCCAGCTCCGCGAGCCGGGCGGCATCGTCCGGGCCGCACAGCAGCTCCACGGCAATCCAGCCGCGGCCGCGGAAATGGGCCCCGAACCAGGCGGCATGCTCTGGATCGGCGGGGGTGCCCGGCAGCAGAAGGGCGAGGCAGTCCGGGGCGGCACCTGCCACGTCATCCCGGTGCAGCCGGTAGCTGCCCTTGGCGGCGTTCTGCCGCCCCAGGCTGATGAGTGCGGCCATCTGGCCGTAGGCGCGGCGGCAGGGGGCCAGGAGGGCCAGGGCCGGACCGTCGGCCAGGCGGATCTCCGTGCCGACCAGCAGATGCAGTTCGTGCGCGCGGGCGGCCTGGTGGGCACGCACGGCGCCGGCCACGGAGCACTCGTCGGTGATCGCCAGCGCCCGGTAACCGAGGGTAGCGGCCTGTTCCACCAGCTCCTCGGGGTGCGAGGCACCGCGCAGGAAGGTGAAGTTGGTAAGGCAGTGGAGTTCCGCGTAGGACATGCTCAAAACTGTATAAATATACAGTTTTGAGCGCAACCCACATTCGGCTGGGGCAGCCGTCTCGATGGCTGTCCCGGTTTCAGGGGCCGGACAGGCTGAAAATCATTCCAGCCGCACCGGGAGGCGACTGAAGCCACTGGCCGGGTAGCGGGCCAGCTCGGGTTCGTCCCCCGGTGCCAGGATGATGTTGCTCGTTCGTCCCAGGAACTCCTCCAGAACCACCCGCAACTCCATCTGCGCCAGCGGTGCCCCCGGGCAGACGTGGATGCCTGCGCCCCACAGCAGGCTGGCCGACTGGTCGCGATGGATGTCCAGCGTGTCCGGCGCAGTGAAAGCCTCGGGGTCGCGGTTGGCGGCGATCCAGTTGATGGTGACGCGCTCACCTGCGGCCAGTGGTTGCCTACCCACGGAGACCGGTTGCAGGGTGACGCGCCGGTTGTCCACCAGCGGCCCGTGCCAGCGCAGCACCTCTTCGATGGCGTCGCCGATGCGGCGCGGGCGGGTGCGCAGGTGTTGCTGCAGATCGGGGTGCTCGCTCAGGGCGTGGAGCAGAATCCCCACCGAGGTGGAAATGGTGCCGATCTCGCCCACGGTCCAGTTGCGCAGAATGGAGGCGATCTCGGCGTCGTCCAGCCTGTCGCCATCCACCACCTCGCGCATGAGCTCGCTGGTGGTGTCCTGACCGCTGACATCCTGCGCCCGGCGGCCCTCCAGGGCGTCCTGTACCATGCCCTCGAATTCGGTGGCGAGCTGGTTCAGTGCTTCGCGGTCCTGCTGCAGAGTGGCTGCCTGGTTGGCCAGGGTCCACCTCGCCAGGGCGGGGGCCGTTTCCTCGGACCAGCCGAGGAAGGCACACTGCACCCGGGCGGCAAAGGGACGTGCGAAGGCGTCCATGATCTCCACCGTTTCGGATGCCGCTGCACTGGTTATCAGTTGTCTGGCGATGCGCCGGCACTCCGGTTCGAAGGCCCGGACCCGTGCGGTGGCGAAGTACGGCTCGATCAGTTCCCGGAACACAGTGTGCTCCGGCGGATCCATGCCGTTGGGCACCGACAGATGGCGCGAGACCACGTTGCTGAAGGTCTCCGGCGTATGCAGGATGCGCTGCACATCGGCATGGCGGAATACGGTCCAACCCTGGGCTGCGCTGTGGGCCACCGGGCACTGCTCACGCATGCCGTCGTAGGCCCGGCGCTGGTTCTTCTGCACACCCTCGGCGTGCGGGGCCCAGTGGTCTGTTGCGGTGCTGCTCGGCATGGCTCCTCCGGATGTCAGGCCCACCGTCGATGCGATGACCGATCTTAGCCGTGCCGGTGGCTGCGGGACTTGATGCACCTCAAGGAGCATGTCACCGCGGGCGGTTCAGCGTGCCGGAACCTGCAGAAACAGGGCCACCAGTGCGGCCATGGCCAGGGCCCACAGGCCGCTGGCCAGAGCCAGCGCAGGGGCCTCCACGGGGAAGAACAGGCGGACCAGTGCGGCGGTTCCCATCAGCAGGGTCGCGACGGGGATGACCCAGGATGCGGCCGGGTCGCGCCTGGCACGGTTGAGTCGTACCCGCGCCATCACGCCGGTGGTGAGCGTGCCCAGGGCGCCGACGGTGATGGCGTGAGTGGCGGTCCCCGGGGCCAACAGGGGTGTGAGCCAGGACAGGGCCAGCAGCGCAAGACCGGCGACCAGCCAGCCATAACCGAGGCCGAGACACCACAGATCCGGCCGGCCCTGGGCCGCCCAGAGCCGCCAGCGCATCAGGCGCACGGCAGCCAGCACGGCCGCGACCAGGGTCAGTAGCCCGGTGACGGGCGCGCCCCCGGGGAGGGCCACGGTGACGATGACACCAGCCATGAGCAGCAGCAACGCGCCCTCCATGCGGGGCTGCACCCGGGCCTCCAGGTGACCGCCGGCGCGCTCGATGGCCCCGGCTGCCGCCGGTGCGATGATGCGTCCGCCCATGAACAGCATGAGCAGGGTCAGCAGTAGCACGGCTTGTTGCAGGGCGAAAAAGGGCAGCCACGCCTGGGTGCTGTCGCTGGTGAACTGGAACAGCGCTGCCATTGCGCACAGACCCAGGAGGATGGGTGCGATGGCCTTGTTGCGCCACTTCTTCGCACCGCGCAGGAACTGGGGCACGGTCATCCAGGCGAGCATGACGGCAAACCCGGCATTGGCAATGAGGGAGAGCGTGCTGCCGGGCAGCGTAATGTGAAGCGTTCGGGCGAGTAGCCAGAGGGTGAAAAGCGCCGCGAGGCGTGCGGTGGATGTGCGGTTGATCAGGAAACCGGCGGCCACCGCCAGGGCGAAGCCGAACAGCAGTTCGTGGGCGTGACCGGCCACGGTGGCGAAGCCGGGGGCCAGGGCCGTTCCGGAGAGCATGCCGTGGACGCTCAACGGGACCGCTGCACCCCCATAAATGGCGGCCGCCGGGAAGAAGATCTTTTCGGCGGCGTGCTGCGGTGTTCGCTGGCGCCGGGCGCCTGGTTTGACAGTGCTGGCGTGGATCACGGTTTTAAAATGTATAGAAAATACATTTTTTGAGCAATGGCCGCTTCCGGTAACTGGTTGATCCCGTACCAGGCTTTGCCCAGTATCTCTGGCTCACGGGGAGGGGATCCACGCACATGCGGGAGCAACTGGAACGCCACCAGGTGTGGGTCTACGTGCTGGCCATTGGCGTCGGCCTCGCGCTGGGAGCGGGCGCCCCCACCGCCGGGGAGGCGCTGGAGGTGCTGGTTTGGCCGGCCCTGGGGGCACTGCTCTATGCCACTTTTGCCCAGGTGCCCCTGGTGCAGCTGCCCTCGGCGCTCCGGGACTGGCGGTTTCTCGCTGCGCTGTGTACGGGCAATTTTCTCGTGCTGCCCCTGCTGGTGTGGGGGCTGCTGTTCTTGCTGCCCGACACGCCGGCGATCCGGTTGGGGGTCATGCTGGTCCTGCTGTTGCCGTGCACCGATTGGTTCATCAGCTTCACTCACCTGGGCGGTGGTGGTGTTTCTGATTGCGGCCTCTCAGGTGCATCTGGTGATGGACACACTGGAGGTGCTCGGTCAGGTGTTGCTGGTGTTTATCCTGTTCCTGCTGGGCGCCGCGCTGGTAGGCAAGGGGCTGGGCCGCGTATTCCGACTGCCGGTGGCCGGTGCGCGGACGCTGGTGTTCAGTCTGGGCACCCGGAACTCCTTCGTGGTGCTGCCGCTGGCCCTGACCCTGGGGGACGCGCTGCAGGCCGCGGTGGTCGTCATCGTGTTCCAGTCCCTGGTGGAACTCTTCGGCATGGTGGCGTACCTGCACTGGGTGCCGCGATGGCTGATTCCCAAACGCTCTCCCGTCCTTCCCAGGCCACCGCAAGCGGGTTAGCCTCGAAAGCAGGGTGTCCATTTCACTGCACGGGGGCTTGAGATCGATGATAAAAAAGTGGCGAGGAGTACCGTTTATTCCCGTGGTGGTGGTGGCCATGATGCCCCTGGGGGCCGTGGCGGATGATGGGGCTCGGCTTGAGCCGATCACGGTGACATCCCCACGCCTGGAGCGGGATCTCCAGCAGACGCCGGCGGCCGTGGGTGTTGTCGACGAAGACGAACTCCAGCAGGGGCGTCAGCAGCTGCAACTGGATGAATCCCTCAATCGTGTCCCCGGCGTGTTCTTCCAGAACCGCTATAACTTCGCCCAGAACCTGCGGCTGTCCATTCGTGGTTTCGGTGCCCGGGCGCCATTCGGTGTGCGCGGTATTCGCATCCTCGTGGACGGCATCCCGGAGACGCTGCCGGATGGCCAGTCCCAGGTGGACGCCATCGACCTGGAGACAGCGGAAAGCATCGAGGTGATCCGTGGTCCGTCATCGGCGCTGTACGGCAATGCCGCCGGGGGTGTGGTGGATATCCGCACCAAGGACGGCCCCGCCGAGCCCTACGCGGAGGTGCGCGGCACCGTGGGCAGCTACGATTTCCAGCGCTACGGGGTCATGGGCGGCGGGCAGTCCGGCCCGTGGAATGCCCATGTCAGCGCCTGGGACATGCAGTACGAGGGCTACCGGGACCAGAGCCGTACCGAAAAGCGCATGGCCAACGCCAAGGCCACCTACGCCATTGATGACCAGCGCAGCGTCACCACGGTGTTTACTGCTCTCGATCAGCCGTTGGGACAGGATCCCGCCGGGCTGAATCGGGCCGAGGTGCGCGACAATCGGCGACAGGCGACGGCGAACGCGGAGAATCTGGATGCTGGCCAGGAGGTCGAGCAGCAGCGCCTTGGCCTGATCTACCGGGATGGGGCGACGTATTCCGGAGAACTGACGCTGCGGGGGTTTTACACACGCAGGGATTTCCGCCAGCAGTTGCCGTTCGAGGGCCCGAGCCTGATCGAGTATGACCGGGATTTCTTCGGCATCGGTGGCGAGTACACGGATCAGTACACACTGGCCGGGCGTCCGGCCACCTTCGTGGCGGGCGTGGAGAGCGCCTGGCAACGGGATGCGCGGGAGCGCTTTAACGTTGAGGCTAATGGCGGTCCGGATGAACAGACGCAGGATGCCGTGGAGAAAGCCGAGGACTACGGCGTATTTGCGCAGACGGACATCGCTGTCACCGATGCTCTGGATATTACCCTGGGAGGCCGCTACGACCGGGTGCGTTTCGAGATCGATGATCGCCGGTCTGATGGTGACGGTGATGCGTCGGGCAGCCAGCGGTTCGATGAGGTGAGTGGCACCATCGGGACCGGCCTCCAGCTTCATCCGAATCATCGCTGGTACACCAATGTGGGCACTGCCTTCGAAACTCCCACCTTTACCGAGTTCTATGATCCCAATGAGCCGGACGAAGGGTTTGATCCGGGGCTGAGCCCGCAACGGGCCGTCAACGTTGAGACTGGCCTGAAGGGGTTTCTTGGCGACCGGGCTCAGTACGATGTTGCCGTTTTCGGTGTGCGTTCACGCGATGAAATCGTTCAGGTGGATACTGACCCTGACCGTTTCGACAATGCCGGTCGTACCCGCCGGGTAGGTATCGAGGCGGGGATGGAGTATTTCGCCACACCGGAACTTTCATTCACTGGCAGCTACACGTGGTCGGACTACCGGTTCCGTCGATTCGAAGACGAAGATGGCAACGAATTCCGCGGCAATCGTCTCCCGGGGCTCCCCGAGCACAATGTCTTCCTCGAAGTCGCCTGGCGGGAAGCCGAGGGCTTCTACGCCATTGCCGATGCCCTGATCGTCAGTAACGTCTATGCCGACAACGCCAACGACGAGCGCGTATCCGGCTACGGCGTGCTGAATGCCCGAGTCGGGACGGAACACCACTGGCAGCGCGGCCGGGTGGAGACCTTCGTGGCGGTGAACAACATCACCAACCAGGAGTACTTCAGCAATGTGCGGGTCAACGCGGGCTTTGGCCGATTCTTCGAGCCCGCACCCGAGCGCAATTTCTTCACCGGCGTGCGCGCCCGGTTCTAGCAGTCCGGTATTGACGGTCCGGTTCATGGGGCTTATACCGGACTGGACGACTTGGTCCAGAATGGACTGCGGGCTCAGGCGGGTGCCAGGCGCACCGCTCTCTCTTGCCATGGGCCTGCCGAGATGCATCCAAAATTGATAACAATCAGGTGGAGGGGTTGATGACAAGAGCGTTGTTTCTCATTGCTGCAGTGTGGTTTGCCGCTGGATTCACTCAGGTGCAGGCCGGAGATGCATCCGCGGGGCAGACGAAGTACGAGAATGCGTGTGCCCAGTGCCATGGGGCGTCGGGACGGGGTGCGGGCAGTTTTCCCTCGCTCCAGGACAAGGATGCAGACTTCGTCACCAAGAGGCTCAGGCAGTACCGCGAAGGCGAGAGGGTGGGAAGCAACACCGGGTTGATGGCACCCGCCGCCCGGGATCTCTCGGACGACGATATCGCCAATCTCTCCGCTTATATCTCAACGGAATTCCAGTGACCCCAGCGTTACTGGGAGCGCCCGGCCATGACGGCCTGGTGTCCTCGTCCCATCATGCGGTGGGGCGTTTCAAGGGAGCCCGAAAAGAAGCAAGAATCAAGACTTCTATGAGGAGGAGCACCCATGATTAGGCAAGTAACCAGATTCTCCTTTTACGCGCTACTGGCCTCTGCCATGACCCACGGTCTGGCGGTTGCCTCGGACTCCGGCGAAGACGCCCCAGAGTTGAGTTATTCCACGGTGTTGTCAGACCTTGACGATCCCTGGGATATGGCATTTCTGTCGGACAGCACCATGTTTTTCACCGAGAAGTGCAATGGCCTGTCCGTCCGGCTCCCGGACGGCGAAGTCAATCGGCTGCTCGGCATGGAGGACACCGACGGATACGCCGCAACCGCCGACGATCTGTTCTGTCACGGCCAGGCGGGGATGAACGGCGTTGCGGTGGACCCGAACTTCGAGGATAACCGCTTCGTGTACGTCTACTCGGCGTCGAACCAGACCACGCCCCACAAGAACCGCGTGCTCCGGCTGCGGGTCAACGACGATTTCACCGAGGTCTCGAACCGCACTGACATCGTTGATGACATTCCGTACAAGATGGCGGAGAGCGATCACCCGTTCGGTGATGCTGGTGCGCACAACGGCGGCCGTATCCGCTTCAGCCCGCGGGATGGCTTTCTCTATGTGACCACCGGCGACAACCACCAGGGTGACCTTCCGCAGGATCCCGAGCGCCTCGGCGGCAAGGTCCTGCGTATTGATCGGGACGGCAACGGGGCCCCGGGCAACAACGTCGCTGAAGGTTTCGATCCGCGGATCTACACCTACGGGCATCGCAACGTGCAGGGCATCGCCTTCCACGCCAACACCCATTGGCCGTTCGTGGCGGAGCACGGGCCGTGGCACTCCGATGAGGTCAAGATCCTGATTCCCGGTGCCAATGCCGGCTGGGATCCGCGGCCCAACATCAGCGGGCGTGACGATTGCCCCGATGACTACTGTGGGTACCAGCCGAACCAGATGGAGGGTATGGATCCCGACGAGCGCATGGCCTTTATGCCCATGACGGATCTGGACCTTTACCCCTACGCCATCAAGCCGGCCTGGACCAACGACGGGCTGTCCCAGGGCATGTCTTCCGCCGAGTTCCTCACCGGATCGCAGTGGAAGGGCTGGGAAGGCCGGATGGTGGTCGGCTTCCTGGGGATCGGCTTCGGCGATACGCCGGTGGGGCAGCGCATCGACGTACTGGACATCCCCGAGGACGGCTCCCGGGTGCGGGACGTGACCACCATGTCCCTGCCCATGTCCAATGGCCGTTTCCGGTCTGTGGTGCTCGGGCCGGAAGGTGATCTGTACATCGCCCAGGATGAGGGCGACATTTATCGGCTGACTGCCGAGTAACTGCGATACAGCCGCACTGCCAGTGGGCAGTGCGGCTGCCAGTATCCCGGCGACGCCGACTTCGGCACCAGGTGCTGGCGTGTACGTTCTAAAGAGGCTACTGCCGGCACCGCGGACGCTCGCCAACGGGAGTTGGTGACAAAGAACAGGGACGATTGATGCATCGATTCAAGGGACTGCGCCCCGTCCGGCTATTGCAGGGTTTTGCGCTGGTCGCGTTACCGGCGTTGGCAGTTCCGCAGGTGGTCGTCGTCGCTGGCGAGCTCGGCGTTCGCGTCGGGGTCGGCGCCGATGGGCACGACTACAACTCCCGGGAGATTTACTGGCGCCCCGCGGCTCTGGCGCCCCGCCTTGGTGACCGTCGTGGCTGGCACCTGGCGGGCTTTACCGAGTTCAATGCAGCCCGCGTCAGCCTTGGTGGTGATGCCATGCATACCGGTGGCGTGAGTGTTGGCGGCTGGTTGACCAGTCCCGCGCAGCCGATCAGTTTCGGCCTCGGCACCGGGCCGACCTACATCTCCGAGCGGCGCCTGGGCGAACGTGAGTTCGGCGGACACTGGCAGTTCACCTCCCACGCGGCCTTGCGGCTGCGCCTTGGCGATCACATCAGCGTCGGCTACCGCATTCAGCACACATCCAACGCCGGCCTGCGCTCCCCCAATCAGGGTTATGACGTTCAGTCGCTGGAACTGCGACTCGGGTTTTAGGGAAACACAGTCTTGGCGGGCTGCAGTAGCCTCTGGCCAGAGGCTACTCCTGCTCAGCAAACAAAAAGGGCTTACGGCAATGCCGTAAGCCCTGAGTCATTCTGGTGGGCGCGGCTGGGATTGAACCAGCGACCCCTGCCGTGTGAAGGCAGTGCTCTCCCGCTGAGCTACGCGCCCAAAACGTTATGGATTCTAGGGCTGGCCATTGCCACTGTCAACGCCGGCATGCGGTGTCGGCCGACGCTCTGGTAGTATACGCGGTCTTTGAATGGCGACGGATCAGGAACCAGCACAACCATGCTGAAGACGCGTTTTGCACCCAGCCCGACCGGTTATCTGCACATCGGCGGCGCCCGTACGGCGCTGTTTTCCTGGTTGTACGCACGCAAGCACGGCGGACGGTTCGTGTTGCGGGTGGAGGATACCGACCAGGAGCGCTCAACCCAGGAGTCCGTCAACGCGATCCTGGAAGGCATGACCTGGCTGGGGCTGGAGTACGATGAGGGTCCCTTCTACCAGACCCAGCGGTTCGGCCGGTACCGCGAAGTGATCCAGCGCCTGCTGGACGAGGGCAAGGCCTACAAGTGCTACTGCTCGCGGGAGCGCCTGGATGCAGTGCGTGAAGAGCAGCTGCGGCGCAAGGAGAAGCCGCGTTACGACGGCCACTGCCGTGATCTCGCCGAAGCGCCGTCGCCGGACGCGCCGTACGTCGTCCGCTTCTGCAACCCGCTGGACGGCCAGGTGGTGGTGGATGATCGTGTCCATGGGCGGGTGGCGTTCAGCAACACCGAACTGGACGATCTCATCATCGCCCGTACCGACGGCTCGCCCACCTACAATCTCACGGTGGTAGTGGACGACATGGACATGGGGATCACCCACGTCATCCGCGGCGATGATCACCTCAACAATACCCCGCGCCAGGTGAACATTCTCAGGGCGTTGGGCGTTGAGCCGCCGGTTTACGCGCATGTGCCCATGATCCTGGGCGAGGACGGCAAGCGGCTGTCGAAGCGTCACGGCGCCGTGGGCGTGATGAACTACCGCGACCAGGGGTATTTGCCCGAGGCGGTCCTGAACTACCTGGTGCGTCTCGGGTGGTCCTACGGTGACCAGGAGATCTTCACCCTGGACGAGATGGTCGAGAAGTTCGATATCGATGATCTCAACGCCAAGGCCTCGGCCCTGAATCCGTCCAAACTCGACTGGCTGAACCAGCAGTACATGAAGTCCATGGATCCGGCCCACGTGGCCCGGCACCTGAGCTGGCACATGGGCCGGTTCGATGTCGACCCCGCCGACGGCCCGCCCCTGAGCGATGTGGTGGTCGCCTACAGGGACCGTTCGCACACGCTGGCCGAGATGGCGCAGAACAGCCTGTTCTTCTACCGCATGCCCGAGGCGTACGACGATAAGGCGGCGCGCAAGAACCTGAAGGCAGAGACGCGGCCGGCGCTTGCCGGTCTCCGCGAGGCGCTTGCGGGGGTGGCGGAATGGCAGCGGGAGCGTCTGCACGAGGTCGTGGTCGCTGTGGCCGAGGACCAGGGGTTGAAGCTCGGCAAGGTGGCGCAGCCCCTGCGGGTCGCTCTCTCCGGCGGCCCGGTGTCGCCGTCCATCGACGAAACGCTGGAGCTGCTCGGCCGCCAGCGCAGCCTGGAGCGGATCGACGCCGCACTGCGGTATATTGATCGCCAGGCGCAGGATGCCGGGTGAGGGCGGCCGACGTTTGACAATCCGGCCGGGGCTGCCTATCATGCGCAGCGACTTCACGGGGCCATAGCTCAGCTGGGAGAGCGCCTGCATGGCATGCAGGAGGTCGGCGGTTCGATCCCGCCTGGCTCCACCAAACAAGTAACGCATCAAAGCCCCGCTTGACGGGGCTTTTTTGTATCCGGTCCTGCCCCGTTGATGCGTGCCTGAGCTCCGACATAACTTCCGCAAAGGTTGAAAAGGGCCCCTGGAGGCGGCGTGCAGCACGAAGTTCAGCGTCTGTTCCAGCAGTACGGTTCGCGCTACAAGTGGCAGGCCTTGCTGACGGTGATGCTGGGGACCCTGTCCACTGCCGTGGCCACCACCGTGGTCAACGTGGCAATCCCCGATGTCATGACCGCCTTCAGCGTGGGACAGAAGGACGCCCACTGGCTGTCCACCGGCTTTCTCGCTGCCATGACCACGGCGATACTGCTCAATGCCTGGGCCTTGCAGCGGTTCGGGATGCGGCGGGTGTATGTCGCCGGCATGGTGGTGTTCACCGCTGCCTCGCTGCTCGGCACCTGGGCGGTGACGCTGGAGCTGGTCATCGTTGCGCGGATCCTCCAGGGAGCAATCGCCGGGTTGCTGCAGCCGCTGGCAATCACGCTGATCTATCAGGTGTTTCCGGAGCGCCAGCGTGGCCTGGGTGTGGGTCTGTTCGGGCTGGGAGTGATCCTCGGGCCAGCGGTCGGGCCGGCGCTGGGGGGTGTGCTGGTGGATCTGACCAGTTGGCGTGCGGTGATGCTGTTGCCAGTGCCGACGGCGGTGCTGGGTGGCTTGCTGGCCCTGCGCTTCGTGCCGCTGGGGCGCGCCAGTGGTGGCCGGTTGGCGCTGGACTGGTTCAGTGTGCTGCTGCTCGCTGCCGGGATTACCGGGTTGTTGTGGGTCATGGTCAGCGGTCAGCGCCTGGGTTGGCTGGAGTGGCCTGTGTTGCCGGCGCTCATCGTGGTCCCGGCGTTACTGGTGGCCTTCGTGTTGCGGCAACTCCTCGCCCGCGCGCCGTTGCTGGACCCGGGCCTCTATCGGGCGCCTGCCTTTGCGGCCGGATCGGTGATCGCGCTGCTGTTCGGTGTGGGCTTGTTCGGCTCCACCTATCTGATTCCGTTGTTCGTCCAGGAAGTGCAGGGCATGACGCCGACGGCGGCAGGTGTGGTGCTGATGCCTGCAGGGCTGGTCATGGCGGCCATGTTCCCGCTCGGAGGGCATTTGGCGGATCGTCTGCGCGCCGTGGTACCGATCTCCGGCGGGCTGCTCATCATGGCGGTCTCCTGCGTCGCTCTCGGATTCGTGGGGCCTGAGACGGGGCTGCTGCTGGTGATGTTCTGGGTGGCGCTGGGCCGCGTGGGCCTCGGGCTGGGCATGCCCTCGATCCACACCGGTTCGCTGTCCCGGCTGCCGCTGCACCACACGGCGCAGGGGGCGGGGGCGTTGAATTTTGCCCAGCAACTCGGTGGCGCGGTCGGCGTCACGACGCTGTCCGTGGTGCTGGATTGGCGGGCGCTGCGGGAGGCCGCCGCGGTCAGTCCGGACGCGCTGGCTCGCGCCGAAGGCGCCTTGTCCGGCCTGCCCGAGGCGTTGTACCGGGACGTCTATACGGTGGCCTTCCAGTGGAGCTTTATCGGCCTGGGGGTGGTGTTCCTGCTGGCCCTGCTGGCCGCCGCACGTTTCGCCCGCTACTGAGGACGGCGATCGCATGACCATATATCATGGTGTTCTCGTCAATCTGAGGTTGGCCCGTGTTTGACACGCTACCCCTGTCGCCCTGGCAGCGTCTGCTCCTGTGGCCCGGTGGCACGTTCATGGACTGGCTGGCGCGTACCTGGCCGGAAGTGGTCATCGTTTACGGCGTCGGGTTCACCGTGGAGTCGTACGTGTTCTGGACCTCCGTGATCTCCCTGGGGGTCTGGTTCGTGTCGTTGACGGCCGTGATGATACTTGCCCGGCGTACCTGGCGTTGCCTGCGCGGCGCCTCGCGGTGAAGTGATGTACAGGGGTTGCACAATGCGATTTCCTGTACTAACCTTGTACTCAAGGTAAAGGAAGCAGGTATTGCCCTTGAGCTGAAGGTCTTCTCGCGTTGGCGCATCCTGTCCCCGATCTGCGCCTCCCGGCCCATCCATTGCGGCCGGGTTTTTTTTGTCCATCGTTCGGGTTTGCAGGCCTTGGAGGTGTGTCCAGTCGCGGGGAGGGTAGGGGGCGGAGGCCAAGCGGGTAACCAATCACGCCCGGCGGGAGCGTTGCATTGAAGGGAATCAGGCCTGGCTGATCTCGCGGCCGCCGCTGTTTGAGGGCGTTGAGTCCGCCCCCGGGCCGTAACCGCCGGCAGCGGGAGTGGAATCGGCCTGCAGCAGTTCCATGGTGCGCTGCACACCGGCGCGCCGGCGTTCAATCACGGTGCCGTTGGCTTCATTGACTGAGCCACAGCGCTCCAGTGCCTGTAGAAGGGTTGTCCAGAGTTCCCGGGCCTTATCCGCGTCGGGGAGGCGTTCGATGCAGGCCTCCATGGCACGTGCAGGATTCTGTTCACTGGTGATTTCCGTCACCAGCGTATTGCGCTGGCGTTCGGCAGCTTCCACGGCGCCCAATAACTCCACCTTGCGGCTGAGTAGCCCCTGGAGCGTCTCCATGTTACGGGCAACCAGCGCCTGCTGTTCTTCCATCAGCAGGGTTTCAAGTGCCTGCAGGCGGGCGTTCTGCTCGGCAAGCAGTTCGGTCAGCCCCGTGGATGAGTCGGTCACCGATCAGCCCTCCAGCAGGCCTTCCAGTTCCGCAAAGCGGTCGGCAATACTGTCCGCATTCAGCGGGTACTCGCCGTTGGCGATCTGCTCCCGCAGTGCGTCCACGCGGCCGCGGTCAACTTCCGGCGTCTGGTCGACGGCCTCACGCAGCGACTGCAGTCGCTCGGATTCGCCCGCCGTGGAGGTGGACCCGGCGGCCGCGTCCTGGTTGCGCTCGTCGCCGCGGTTCGGCTCGGATACTGTCTCGCGGAGCTGGCGACTGTCCCGGGCGTCCTGCATCGGGTTGCTGGCCGGGCGTCCGCTGCCGTCGATTGGATTAGCCATGTTTTCGCTCCTGTCATTCGTCCTGGTTGGGGAGGTCTTCCCCTTCCGGAAGATCATCGGCCATTGTTGGCAGAACTTTAGCCTCGGATGCACTTTTTTTCATGGTACGGCGACTGGCGCTCGTCATAAACCGTTAGAACGAGACGCGCACGCGGCTGTCCGCAACGATTTCGCCTTCGACAACGCGCTCCGAGGATGAGTTGCGGACCCGAATGCGCTCGCCCAGTGCCCCCGATTGCAGTGCTTCGCCGTTCATGCTGATGCGTGTGCTGCCGTTCTCCGCCGTAATGAGCACGGTTTGGCCGCGTTCCACCAGTTGCGGCGCGCCCACCCGGGAGGCGGTGATGATATCGCCCTCGCGCAGCGCGCGCTGCGACTCCATTCCCAGAAGCTGCTCGGCGCTGGTGAAATAGCCCCGCGTCATGCGGTTCACATCCATTTCCACCCGCATGATGTCCTCTTCGCCGATCCGGCTGCCCCGCGGAATGGTCCGGGCGGCAGCATAGACCTCCTTGAGCATTTCCACCCGAACGGAGACATACAGGGTCCAGGGCGAGGGGAAATCGCAGCGCACTCCCACCGTGGATCGCTGACTCCCCGAGCGGCCGGGCGGGTCAAAGGTCTCCAGCGGCTCCTCGCAGCGTGCCAGCCGGAGTCGCGAGTCAATGCGCCCCACCTCGACGCTGCCATTGCCCTCCGCGGGCAGATTGGCCTCGGTGTGGGCTCTGACGGCGTCGCGAATCTCGTCCAGGGACTGGCGCTCGTTGGCAACCGTCGGGCCTGCCGTGATCAGGCCGGCCAGTACGCAGCAGGCCGCCGTGATGGCGCGGACGATAACCCGCAACCGGCGCCGGTCGATCTCTGCAGATGTGAAGCGAGTCCGGATGTGCATGTGGCGTTCGCGCTACGCTGCGCCCTCGGTTCGAGTGGATGCAGTTGTTTGCCCCGTGATTTATGCATGAACCGGGCCAGCTCCTCCCCCGTTCGGGAGGCCACAACCGACCGGGTCAAGTTGTCGGCCCATCTGCCGACACCCAGCCCGGACAGCAATCGAGATCGCGGCGACACGGGCGGCAGCCCCTCGGGAGAGAGCACATATGGCGGGCATCATGGATTCCGTTGATCAACGCACGACGCTGGCGGGAACCAACCGCATGGAGCTGCTGCTGTTCCAGCTTGCCGGTGCGCAACTGTTCGGCATCAACGTCTTCAAGGTGAGGGAGGTCATTCCGGTGCCGCGGCTGGTGCAGCTGCCGCATGCCGACCCCACGGTCGCCGGGGTGTGCTACATCCGTGACCGCACCATCGCGATTCTCGATCTTGCCAGGGCGATCACGGGGCGGCCGCTGGAAGACCGCGACGGTGCATCGGTGATCGTCAGCGAGTACAACCGCAGTGTGCAGGGGTTCATGGTGCGGGCAGTGGATCGCATCGTGAACGTCAACTGGAAGGACATCATGCCGCCGCCGAGCAACTGGTCCAGTACGGCGTATCTCACCGGTGTGACCCGGGTTGATGAGCGCATGGTGCAGATCATCGACGTCGAGAAGGTCATGGACGAACTCAACCGGGCGGGCGGCCTCGGTGGGCTCCCGGGCCTGGACGACAAGGGGTTGAACCAGTCCGCCGACGCCGGCGACTGGCATGTGCTGGTGGTGGATGATTCCAGTGTCGCCCGGCGTCAGATTCGTGACACCCTGAACGAGCTGGGTCTGCAGAGCACCATGGCGAAGGACGGTGAAGAAGCACTGGAAACGCTGCGGGACTGGGCCTCACGACCCGATGAGTCTCCCTGGAACCATCTGCTGATGGTCATTTCCGATCTGGAAATGCCGCGCAAGGATGGTTATACGCTGGCGACGGAAATTCGTCGTGATGATGCTCTCAAGGGCGCTTACATCCTGTTGCACTCCTCACTGAGTGGTACGTTCAACACCGACATGGTCAAGCAGGTGGGTGCCGACGAATTTCTGGCGAAGTTTGCCGCCAACGAGCTGGCGGAGCGGGTTCAGGTGCGCATGGAGCAGGTCAGTGCCTGATGGTGCTTGGTCCTGCAGGCATGGGTCGGGCTACAATCGGCGCAGCCTGTGTCATGCCGGCGTCGCCCGGCCGTGCTTTGCGACCCGCTAGAGAGGGACAACGTTTGGTGGCCTCCCGAGAAATCGTGCCGGAGCATTACCAGGCGTTCCGTGCCTTCCTGGAGCAGTCCTGCGGGATCGTTCTGGGCGACAACAAGCAGTACCTGGTGTCCAGCCGGCTGGGGCACCTGATGGAGCGCGAGGGCATCAAGGATCTGGGCGAGCTGGTCTACCGGGTGCAACAGCCGGGTGGCCAGCGCCTTCGCGGCATGGTCATCGAGGCCATGACCACCAATGAAACCCAGTGGTTCCGGGACACCTACCCCTTCACTATTCTCCAGGACACCCTGCTGCCGGAGTTCGTCAAACGGGGGCAGCAGCAGTTGCGCATCTGGTCGGCGGCGTGCTCCTCGGGGCAGGAAGTCTATTCCTTGAGCATCGCCCTGGAGGAGTACCGGGCGCGCGGGGCGCGTATCGAGGCCGAGATCGTCGGCACCGACATCTCCCCGGCCATGATCGCCCAGGCGAAGGAAGCGAAATACCCCGCGTCCACGATCAACCGTGGGCTCAGCCCCGAACGACGCGACCGTTACTTCCAGCCCAGTGGCGAGAGCTGGGTCGTCCGGCCGGAGATCCGTCGCCGTGGCCAGTTCATGGTCCATAACCTGCTGGACAGCTATGCCAGCCTCGGGCGTTTCGACATCATCTTCTGTCGCAACGTGCTGATCTACTTCTCTGCCACATCCCGCGAGAACATTCTCAACCGCATGATCCAGCAGATGCGGCCGGGTGGCTATCTCATCGTCGGTGCCTCCGAGTCGCTGGCGCGCCATACCGGTGATTTGCAGATGATCCGCAGCCACGGTGGTGTCATCTACAGGCTACGCGAGCGATGATCCGGGCAACGCGCCAGTAGCGGCAAACCACTGCCCGGGCGGCAACCCGTTGCCGCACCTTTGCCGCTCTGCCGGTGCCGGAATTCCGTCACGATCGTGATCGGCAGGCGGCGGTGAACCTTGAATCCAACGCGTCAGCCGCCCCCGGCAATTCGCTCACACCCAGTCCATCCCCGTCGCGGAAGGCGCTTCCGAACCCATGGCACGCCCCTTGCTAGGTTGTCAGGCAACAACAGCAGGAGGCAGACCGATGAGCCTTTCCTTTGACAATGCA
Organism: Aquisalimonas sp. 2447; assembly: GCF_012044895.1. Taxonomy (NCBI): domain Bacteria; kingdom Pseudomonadati; phylum Pseudomonadota; class Gammaproteobacteria; order Chromatiales; family Ectothiorhodospiraceae; genus Aquisalimonas; species Aquisalimonas sp. 2447. The sequence goes on along the minus strand of NZ_CP050695.1, from coordinate 2,929,054 downwards.
GTGGGGGTCCATCCGGCCGCGCTCAAACTCCGGGGTGAGCGTCACCAGATGCTCTCGGAGAACCTGGCCAACGCCGATACGCCGAACTACAAGGCCAGGGACATGGATTTCGCCAGCGCCCTGGAGCAGGCCCGGAACAGCCAGGGCGGCCAGGGCGGCGGGCTGCAGATGGCCTCCACCCATGCCAACCATCTGCCCGGTCAAGCCCAGGGGCCGGGCAGTGCGGATGCGCTCTACCGCGTGCCTCACAGCCCCTCCCTGGATGGCAATACCGTGGAAACACAGGTGGAGCAGGCCAAGTTCGCGGAAAACACGGTGCAGTATCGGGCCTCGCTGGATTTCCTGGGCGGCCGCATCTCGTCCCTGGTGGGCGCCATCCGAGGGGAATAAGCCATGTCCGTATTCAAGGTATTCGACGTTGCCGGCTCGGCCATGAACGCGCAGTCCCTGCGCCTGAACATGACCGCCAGCAACATGGCCAACGCGGAAACCGTTGCCGGCAACCCGGACGAAGCGTACCGCGCCAAGCAGCCTGTCTTTGCCGCCGCCATGCAGGCGGTGCAGGGGGGCAATCCCTCCGAGCGTGCTGCAACCGGCGTTGCCATGCGGGATGTGGTGGAGAGCGACGCGCCGAACAAGCCGCTGCACATGCCGGGGCATCCGGAAGCGGACGAGAACGGCTACGTGTACCGCTCCAACGTCAACACGGTGGAGGAGATGGTGAACATGATCTCCGCTTCCCGCTCGTACCAGAACAACGTCGAGGTCATGAATACCTCGAAGGAACTTGCGCTGCAGACCCTGCAGCTCGGCCAGAACTGAGGGCGAACGCCATGATGGGACTTGATGCGCTGATGGGCGGCAACGACAGCTCGAAGATCGAGCAGCCGGACGATGCCCGGGGGCAGACGGTGGACGAACTCGGCTCGGAGGATTTCCTCCAGCTGATGATCGCGCAATTCCAGAACCAGGACCCCTTCGAGCCCATGGAGAGCGGCGAGATGATGGGGCAGATGGCGCATTTCTCCACTGCCAATGGTGTCTCCGAGCTGCAGGGATCCTTCGAGCGGTTCGCTGACGACATGAACAAGGATCAGGCCTTGCGCGCCGCGTCCCTGGTGGGGCGCAACGTGCTGGTGAACAGCGACACCATGCCCCTGGGTGAGGAGGGGCTCAGCGGTCTTGCGCAGGTGCCGCGGAACACGGAAAGCCTGAACATCACCATTCAGGACAGCGCTGGGCAGACCGTCCACGAGATGGCGCTGGGGCGGCAGAACGAGGGCGAAGTGCCTTTCCACTGGGACGGCCTGGATGACAGCGGCCAGCAGCTGCCTCCGGGGAATTACCGGGTGCGTGCGGAGATCGGGAGCGGTGAGTCCAGCACGGCCGTTGACACCCTGGCTTCCGCACCGGTGAACAGCGTCAGCCTCGAAGGCGACGGGCGCAGTCCGAAGCTGAGTCTGGAAGGCGCCGGTGAGTTCGATCTCGATTCGGTTCGTCACATTCAATAAAAAGGGGTGCAGTCATGTCTTTCAACATTTCGCTCTCGGGACTCAATGCCGCCTCATCCGACCTGGATGTGACCAGCGACAACATCTCCAACAGCGCCACGGTGGGTTTCAAGGGCTCCCGCGCTGAATTCGCCGACGTGTTTGCCAGCTCCCAGCTCGGCGTGGCCTCCAACGCCATTGGCCAGGGTGTGCGGCTGCAAAACGTGGCCCAGCAGTTCACCCAGGGACAGTTCGACTTCACCGGCAACAGTCTCGATCTGGGCGTCAACGGCGAAGGCTTCTTCCGCATGAGCGACGAGGAAGGCGCGGTGTCCTATACCCGCAACGGTGCCTTCCAGCTCGACAACGAGGGCCAGATCGTCAATGCCGACGGGCTGCAGCTCACCGGCTATCCGGCGGATGACGACGGCAACATTGGCGGTGAGACCGGCCCGCTGCAGGTGAATACCGGTAATGTCCCACCCCGGGCGACGGACGAAATCGACGTCAATGCCAACCTGCAGTCGTCGGCCGAGCCCCCGGAAGCGGATTTCGACGTTGATGACCCGGAGAGCTACAACTTCTCTACGGCGACCACGGTGTACGACACCCAGGGCGGTTCCCATACGGCGAACTTCTTCTTCAGCAAGATGGATCCGGACGACGACGCCATTGATGGCATCGACGGCGGCGAAAACACCTGGGCGGTCAACCTGGAGGTCGGTGGTGTCGTCGATGGTCCGCGTTACTTGAACTTCGGTACGGACGGCTCCTTCGATTCGGTCACCGATGGTGATGGCGACGCTGCTGATGGGCCCTACCAGTTCGCTGCCGACGACATCGATGCCCTGGCGGGGGCGGACGATCTGGACATCGACGTGGATTACTCGTCCATGACCCAGTTCGGTACACCCTCCGCGGTGAGCGAGCTGCGCCAGAACGGTTTCGAGGCCGGTGAATTCTCCAGCCTGGAAGTGGAAGAAGACGGCACCATCTTCGGCCGCTACACCAACGGCGAATCCCGTGCGCTTGGCCAGGTCGCCCTGGCGCGCTTCCCCAGCGAGCAGAACCTGACGGAAATCGGTGACAACCTCTGGGTGGAGAGCGCCGAATCCGGTGAGCCCATCATCGGCGAGCCGGGCACCTCCAGCCTGGGCGGAATTCAGGGCGGCGCCCTGGAACAGTCCAATGTGGATATCACCGAGCAGCTGGTGAACATGATCACGGCGCAGCGCAACTTCCAGGCGAATGCGCAGATGATCAGCACCCAGGACCAGGTGACCCAGGAGATCCTCAATATCCGCTGATCCATTGATCGGCGCAGGGGAAACAAGCCATGGACAATTTCGCGTATCTCTCCATGACGGGTGCCAAGCACGCCCTGCAGGCGCAGCAGCACACCAGTCACAACCTGGCCAATGCCAACACGCCGGGGTTCCGGGCGGATCTGGATCAGCTCATTACCCACCCGGTGAACGGTCCCGGCTTCGACAGCCGGGCCTACTCGGCGGAGTCCAGCGTTGGCGCGGACTTCCGCCCCGGCCCCATCCAGAACACCGGGCGCGACATGGATGTGGCCATGCGCGGTGAGGGGTTCATCGCCGTGCAGGGTGACAACGGCGATGAGGCTTACAGCCGGCGCGGCGACCTGCGCGTGTCGGACGTGGGCATGCTGGAAAACGGCGCCGGGCAGTTGGTCATGGGTGAGAACGGACCCGTGGCCGTGCCACCGGCGGACAAGGTGGAGATTGGTGACGACGGCACCATCAGCATCGTGCCCCCCGGAGCCCAGGCCGACGAACTGGCGGTGATCGACCGGATCAAGCTGGTGAATCCGCCCACCGACGAACTGCAGAAGGGGCAGGACGGCTTGTTCCGCCTTGCCGACGGCGACATCGCGCCGGCGGATGGTCAGATGCGCCTGCAGTCCGGGGCGCTGGAGGGCAGCAACGTGAACTCGGTGGAGGCGATGGTGGAGCTCATCGACAACCAGCGCCAGTTCGAGACCCACGTGAAGATGCTCACCAAGGCCGAAGAGAACGATTCCACGAGCAGCCAGCTCCTGCGCATGCAGGGCTGAACCGAATAACGCCGCAGCAGCGGCAGGGAGGGTGCCATGAATCCCGCACTTTGGGTGGCGAAGACCGGTCTGGACGCGCAGGAGACGCGCATGCAGACGGTTTCCAATAACCTGGCCAACGTCAACACCACCGGTTTCAAGCAGGACCGGGCGGTGTTCGAGGATCTGGTCTACCAGAACGTGCGCCAGGCGGGCGCGCAGAACACCCAGGACGCGCAGCTGCCCACGGGGCTGTCCCTGGGCACCGGCGTGCGCGTGGTGGCCACGGAGAAGGAGCACACCCAGGGCAACCTGCAGCAGACCGGGAACTCCCTGGACGTTGCCATCGAAGGGGACGGCTTCTTCCAGGTGCTGCGGCCCGACGGCACCGTCGGCTATACCCGTGATGGGTCTTTCCAGGTCAACAGCGATGGCGAGGTGGTGACCTCCAGCGGCTTCGGTCTGGAGCCGCCGCTGAACGTTCCCGACAACGCCCAGGAGGTCACCATTGGCCGCGACGGCACCGTCACGGTGAGTGTTGCCGGGCAGGCAGACGTCCAGGAAATCGGGCAGATCCAGCTGGCCGAGTTCGTCAATCCGGCCGGTCTGGAGCCCATCGGCGGCAACCTGTTCCAGGAAACCGCAGCCAGCGGTGCGCCACAGGTGGGGGATCCGGGGCTGGACGGTCTCGGCAGCGTGATGCAGGGGGCGCTGGAGTCCTCCAACGTCAACATTGCAGAGGAACTGGTGAACATGATCGAGACCCAGCGGGCCTTCGAGACCAACACCAAGTCCATCTCCACCTCCGACCAGATGCTGCAGTTCATTACCCAGAACCTGTAGCCGGCGGGGAGGACCCAGAGGTGACGACCATGCGTTCACTGTTACTCGCTGCAACCGGCGTCCTGGCCCTGGCCGGGTGTGCCACCACGACGCCGCCGGAATACGAAGATCCGCCGGCGCTGCCGGAGCCCGTGGTCACCGAGGCGGAGCGGGAGGATAACGGTGCCATCTACCAGGCGTCCCAGGGCACCCGCATGTTCGAGAACCGTACTGCCCTGCGTGCCGGTGACATCATCACCATCCAGCTGGACGAGCAGACGGGTGCCAGCAAGAACGCCAGCACCAGCATCAACCGTGGCAGCAACGTGGACATGGGCGTCCCGGAACTCTTCGGCCGGGAGGCCACCGTTGGCGGTAATCCGCTGTCGGCCGGCGCGAGTTCGGATAGTGGCTTCGACGGCTCCGGCAATGTGGATCAGGGCAACGAGCTCACCGGCACCCTTACCGCGGTGGTGGTAGATGTGCATCCGTCGGGCAACCTGGTGGTCCAGGGGCGCAAGAAGCTCACCATCAATCACGGCGACGAATACATCACGCTGACTGGCCTAGTGCGCCCGGACGACGTGGCCCCGGATAACACGGTGTCGTCCGAACGGGTCGCCAACGCGCAGATCGCCTACACCGGCACCGGCACCCTGGCGGAGTCCAACCAGATGGGCTGGGGGCAACGCATTCTCAACAGCCCCCTGTGGCCGTTCTGATCGAATCGGAGGAAACGCCATGTTGCGTCATGTCACCGTACTGATGCTTGCCCTGGTCCTGGCCTGGACGGGCACGTCCCTCCAGGCGCAGAACTGGACAGGCGAGCGTATCAAGGATCTCGCCTCCGTGGCCGGCGTGCGCGATAACCAGCTGGTGGGCTACGGCCTGGTGGTCGGTCTGGATGGCACCGGTGACCAGACCACGCAGACCCCGTTCACCGTGCAGAGCATCCGCAGCATGCTCAGTGCCCAGGGCGTGCAGGTGCCGCCGGACGTGAACTTCCAGACGGAGAATGTCGCCGCCGTCATGGTCACCGCCGACCTGCCGGCGTTCGCCCGCTCGGGCCAGGAAGTGGACGTCACCGTGGCGTCCATCGGCAATGCCGACAGCCTCCGGGGTGGCGCGCTGCTGATGACCCCCCTGCGCGGCGCCGACGGCGAGGTCTACGCCATGGCCCAGGGCAACCTCACCGTGAGCGGCTTCGGCGCCGAGGGGGCGGATGGCTCCAGTATCACCGTGAACATCCCCAGCGCCGGCCGTATTCCCAATGGCGCCACGGTGGAGCGGGAGGTCAGTTCACCGTTCAACACCGGCAACACCATCGAGCTCAATCTGAACACGGGTGATTTCACCACCGCGCGACGCGTGGCCGACGCCATCAACGAGGAACTCGGGCCGGAGACCGCGCGGGCGGAGGATGCCACACAGATCAGCGTCCAGGCACCGCAGGATCCGGACCAGCGCGTCGGTTTCATGGCCTACCTGGAAGACATCCGGGTGGAGCCGGGTGAGGCCCCCGCAAGGGTCATCGTGAATTCCCGCTCCGGCACCGTGGTGGTGGGCAGCGAGGTGCGCGTGCGCCAGGCAGCGGTCACCCACGGCAGCCTCACGGTCACCATCACGGAGGATTTCGACGTGGACCAGCCACCGCCGTTCACCGACGGTCAGCCCGTGATCACGCCGGATACAGACATCCAGGTGGAACAGGAGGACAACCCCATGTTCCTGTTCGGCCCGGGCGTGCGCCTGGAAGAGATCGTGGAATCGGTGAACCGCGTGGGCGCGGCGCCCGGGGACCTGGTGGCCATTCTCGAAGCCCTGAAGCAGGCCGGCGCCCTGCGCGCGGAACTGGTGGTGATCTGACGCCATGGCAATCAGCACGCCCCAGGCACCGGAAGCCAACATCTTCGACACCAGCTCGCTGCAGAGTCTGCGCCATGGGCTGCAGGATCCCGGCGAGAGTGATCTGCGCCAGGTGGCCGAGGAGTTCGAGACGGTGTTCGTGGGCATCATGCTCAAGAGCATGCGTGCGGCGACGCCGGGTGACGAGCTGTTCGGGGGCAACGCCATGGAGCAGTACGAGCAGCTCCACGACCAGCAGCTGGCCACCAGCATCGGCCGCCAGGGCGGCTTCGGGATCGCCGACATGGTGGAGCGCCAGTTGCGCGAGCAGGCCGGATTCGAGACCGATGCCGGTGCTATCCGCGACCGCGGCCTGGAAGACTACGATCGCCGGCTGCCGCCCATGCGCATGAACGTGGCAGAGCCCGAATCCGAGGTGGCACCGAAGGCGGGAGCCGCGGAACCCGTGGCGCCCGGGGGCAAGGGTGCCGGCTGGGACAACCCCGAAGAATTCGTGCGCGACGTCTGGCCGGCGGCGGAGAAGGCGGCCGACCGCCTGGGGGCCGACCCGAGAGTGCTGGTTGCCCAGGCGGCCCTGGAGACCGGCTGGGGCCAGCACGTCATCCGTGACGGTGACGGCGAACCCAGCCATAACCTCTTCGGCATCAAGGCGCATAACGGCTGGGAGGGTGACACGGTGCGGGTTCCGACGCTGGAGTTCCGCGACGGTGTGCCGCAGCGGGAAATGGCCAGCTTCCGCGCTTACGACTCCCTGGAAGAGAGCTTTCAGGACTATGTGCGCTTCCTGGAGGACAACCCCCGCTACAGCGAGGCTCTGGAGCAAAGCGGTGATCCGGCCGCATGGGCCGAGGCACTTCAGGATGCCGGGTACGCCACTGACCCTGCCTATGCCGAGAAGATCCGCAGCATCCTCGGTGGCGATGTGCTGGAAGCGGCGCTGGATCCACTCAAGCCGGCGCCGGATCGGCCGACAACCGAAGCATAACCACGGAGTCATCACGTCATGGCGGACATACTCGGTACCAGCGTCTCCGGCCTTCAGGCGTTCCAGCGGGCCCTGGCGACGACCTCGCATAACATCTCCAACGTCAACACCGAGGGGTACAGCCGTCAGCGCGCGGAGTTCGAGACGCGGCCGCCCACGGAAATGGGCAACGGCTTCATCGGCAATGGTGTCGAGACCGGCACCGTGCGGCGGCTGTTCGATCAGAATCTGGAAAACGCCCTGCGCCAGGCCGGTGGTGACTTCGAGGAGAAGGATACCCTGGCCAATTACGCCGGGCGCATCGACAACCTGCTGGCGGACAAGGAAGCGGGTCTGTCGCCGGCGCTGCAGGGGTTCTTCGACAGCATTCAGGACGTGGCCAATGACCCCGCCTCCAGCTCCGCCCGCGAAGTGGCGCTGGCTCAGGCGGATAACCTGGTCAGCCGCTTCGATCTGCTGGACCGCCGCTTCCGGGACCTGGACAGCGAGGTGAATAACCAGCTGGCCTCGGAAGTGGAGGAGATCAACCAGTACGCCGAGTCCATCGCCAGCCTGAACCGCGAGATTCGCGAGGCCGAGGGCCGCACCGGGCAGCCTGCCAATGATCTGCTGGACCAGCGCGACCTGCAGATCCGCAAGCTCTCCGAGAAGGTGGGTACCCAGATCGTGGCACAGGACGATGGGGCCGTGAACGTGTTCGTGGGCAGCGGTCAGCCGCTGGTCACCGGCAACAGTGCCAATGAACTCGCCGTGGAGCGCAACGAGTACGATCCCGGCCGCAGCGAGATCGCCTTCGCTGGTGGCTCGAGCAATCAGACCATCACCAGCACCCTCAGCGGTGGTTCCATTGGCGGAATGCTGGAGTTCCGTGACGAGATCCTCAACCCTGCCCGCAATGAGCTGGGCCAGCTCGCCACGGGCATGACCGATGCCTTCAACGCGCAGCACCGCCAGGGCATCCAGCCCAATGGCAACCAGGGCGAGGACTTCTTCCGTGTCGGCGAGCCCCGGGTGCTGCCGTCCAGTCGCAATAGTGAGGGGCTCACCGGCACCCCTGAGGTGGCCATCATCGAGGACGCCTCGGGAGAGTTGACCGGCAATGACTACCGGCTGACCTATGACGGCCCGGATGATGGCGGAGATGACGCGGCAAACTGGACGGTGACGAACCTGGGCACGGGGAGCGAGCCGGAACCCTTGGAAGCGGTCGACGGCATGTTGCGCTTCGACGGTCTGGAGGTTGACGTCGGTGATCTGGCCGAGGCCGAGGACGGGGACAGTTTCGAGATCCAGCCGACTCGCGACGCCGCCCTGGGCATGGGGGTGGAGCTGCGCAACGCCAATCAGATCGCCGCGGCTGCACCTGTAACGTCCGGCGAAGTCGCCCCCGGTGGACAGGCCGGCAATAGCGGCAGCGGTGAGATCGCTGATGTCGGCGTGACCTCCGGAGAGAACGTGCCTTTCGGTGAAGAGGTGCGTCTGTTCTTCGAGGAGGGGTTGGGGGCCGATGAAGATCAAACTGGGTTCACAATCGAAGTATTCGATTCTGATGCTGATGGGGGGGAAGGAGGGTTCGAAGCGCTACTGGATAACAATGACGAACCCGTGTTTTTCCCGTTCAACCCGGCCGAGGATAATGCCGGAGAAACCTTTTCCGGCGACGATCTGAGCACGGATTTCGATCTGGATGAAGACGAAAATCCCCTGGCCGGTGTCGAGTTCACCATGGCCGGAGCGCCGGATGTCGGCGACAGCTTCTTCATCGCCGAGAACCAGGACGCCAGCGGAGATAATCGCAACGCCCAGAAGCTGGCCGCCGTCGCTGACGAGGGGCTGTTGAACGATGGCAACGATTCCCCCCAGGACTTCTTCAGCGCCATGGTGGGTCAGATCGGCACCGACACCCAGCGCGCCCAGAGCGCCCGGGATGCCCAGGAGAGCCTGCTGCGGCAGGCCGAAGCCGACCGCGAGTCGGTCTCCGGGGTCAACCTGGAGGAAGAGGCCGCCAACATGCTGCGTTTCCAGCAGGGCTTCCAGGCCGCCGCGCGGGTGACCGCGGTGGCGGATGAGGTTTTCCAGAGCCTCCTCGGCGCAATCCAGCGGTGATGTCCATGCGAGTCTCGACGAGTCAGTTCCAGCAAGCGAGCACCAACACCATCCTGGATCAGCAGTCGCAGCTGCTGAAAACCCAGAATCAGCTCGGCACCGGCCGGCGCATACTCACGCCGTCGGATGATCCCTCCGGTGCGGCCCGCGCCCTGGACATGGACAAGGCGGTGAAGAGCACCGAGCAGTTGCAACGCAACAACGAGCAGGCCGAGCTGCGCCTCAGGCAGGAGGACTCCACCCTCGACCAAGTCTCCAACGTGGTCAACCGGATCCGTGAGCTCACAGTGCAGGGCAGCAACGGCACCCAGAGCCAGTCGGATCGGCGGGCCATTGCCTCCGAGTTGCGCGAGCGGCGGGACGAGCTGGTGGATCTGGCCAACACCCAGGACGGCAACGGCGAATTCCTCTTCTCCGGCCTGAAGACGAAAACGGAGCCCTTCGTCAGCGAGGGCGGGCAGGTGCAGTACCAGGGCGATCAGGGGCAGCGCTCCATCCAGGTGGGCCCGAACCGTCAGGTGGACAGTAGCCATAACGGTTTCGAGACCTTCATGAAGATCCCCGCGGGCAACGGCGACTTCGGCGTGTTCACCGATGATGGCAACACGGGGTCGGGGCGTCTCGCCGGTGCAGCGGTCACGGACGCGGACGCGCCGTTTCGTGGCCCCTATGAAATTCGTTTCGCGGAGAATCCTGCCACCGGCGAACTGGAGCAACGGGTGGTAGCCGGTGACTTTGTCGACGAGGACGGTGAAGTGCCGGAAACGGGCTTCGTTACCGACGGTCTCGATGCTGGCGTGGATGCGGATGAGGGTCCGTGGACCGGTGAAGTCAGTATCGAGGTGGGCGAGGAGAGTTCTGTCCTCGATCTGGATGACGTAACTGGTGGTGTCAGCAGTGTCGAGGATCTGGCTGAAGCAGTGTCCGAGTTCGTCAACGGCTTGACAGGGGATGCCGCGCCAGCCGGCGATCTCGTCATTGATGACGAAGGTGGTGAACTTGACTTCGGATACGATGGCGACGATCCCGTCCGCGTGGGCATCAATCTTGAAGACGACCAGGGCGGGACCTTCACCCAGGCAGGTTCCCTGGGCAGTCTGATCGAAGCCGGCCCCTACCAGGCCAACGAGGGATTCAGCTTCGACGGCCGTACCGTCACCATTGATGGCAACCCCGAGCCGGGGGACTCCTTCGAGGTGCGTGAAGTCGGCAGCCAGTCCATCTTCGACACCGTCGACGACGTCATCCAGGCTTTCGAGGAGCGGCCTGACAGCAATGCCGGCCGCGCCCGGCTGGCCACGGAGAGCTTCCAGGCGCTGGAGAACCTGGATCAGGCCATCAACTCCTTCTCGGACATTCGCGCCCAGACCGGGGCGCGCCTGAACGCCCTGGAGTCGGAGTTCGAGGCCAACGAGGTGGCGAAGCTGGACCTGCAGACCGAACTCTCCCGGGTGGAGGATCTGGACGTTGCCGAGGCCGTCTCCCGCCTCAATCAGCAGAGCGTTGGCCTGGAGGCCGCCCAGCGCAGCTACGCCCAGGTGCAGCAGTTGTCCTTGTTCGACTTCATCTGAGCCGGACTGCCCACCTGACCGGGACGCCTCGGCAGAGAGGTGCGTGATGCGCTCTACCAGCCCGCGATGACGGTGGCTCCCGACTGATCGTCGTCGACGCCGGTGGCACGTTCCAGAGCGTCCACCACCGTCCGCGCCTCCCGCAGGGAGTCCGCATGGTCCGGGAGCCGCGCCAGGACGTGGTGATAACGCCCGCTCGCATCCAGCCGCGGGCGGGGGTCCAGGAAGCCGGCGTCCTCCAGCCACTGCGCGATCTGCTGGATCTTGCCCTCGCCGATGCCACTGATGCGCTCCATGCGCAGGGATTCCAGGAATGCCTCCGGATCACCGTCCACCCGGGTCGCGCGTTCGACCAGGGCGTCCAGTTGTTTCCAGTTGCCCACGGCTCCCTGCTCCAGGGCGGGCCTGTCCAGCGGCGTGCCGCGGCCGATGCGCGCCGCCTCCATCCATGCGCGGGCGGCCGTGATCCGGGTGTCGAGGCGCCGGCGGCTGTCGCTGTCCAGGTGACGCTGCGCAGCCGCCCCTTCCAGGAACGTCTCCGCCTGGCCCACGTTCCCTAGGCGAAGGTCCGACAGCAGGTGGTACAGCAGCGCCAGGTCGTCCGGCAGCAGGTAGGCCAGGTGAATGTGCCCGGCATCGACGGTCGGCTCCATGGCAGCAACGCCCAGCGCCTGCGCGTAACTCGCCGCGGTATGGCCGTCCGGGGCGGGAACCTGCTCCGCCTCGGGAAGCGGCAGTGCGTCCATTGCCGCCGGCGCTCCCCGGGCGTGGCCCAGCGAGACGACCATCGGTTCAGCGCCGGTGGCCCGTTTCCAGCGCTCCAGATCCTCCGGTTGCGCCGAGAGGTAAATGAGCTGGCGGCCCTCACTGCGGGTGATGCTGTGCAGAGCCGTGGCAACGGCCTCGAAGCGGTGCGGATCCGTGGTGCTCAGCGCCTCGTCCAGGATCAGCGGCAGTGCGGCGTGGTGACGTTCGCGGCGCTCGACCCAGGCCATGCGCAGTGCCACCAGAAGCTGCATGCGCGTGCCCACGGACAATGCCTCCAGCGGGCGGACCTCCCGGCTCTGGCTGTCCTGCGCGCAGGGCGAGCCGTCATCCGCCATGACCAGGCTGAAGGCGTTATGGGTGAACTGCCGCAGCCGCTGGTCGGCGACGCGAATCGCCTCGGGCTGATGCTCCCGGCGATGGGCCTGTTCTACCTCACCCAGGAGGAACTGGCTTGCCTCGGCCACCATCCGCTGTTCGTAGCGCTGGGTCAGCGCGTCCTCGGCCTGATCGCGCCGGGCGCGGGCCTCTTCCAGGCGAAGTGCGCGTTCGGCGTCGCGGATGGCGTGTTCGATACCGGTCTTCTCCTCGATCAACGCCTGATGGTTGTCCGCTTCTGCGCGGGCGTGGTCCCGCTGCTCCTCGATCCAGGCGGCGTCCTCGGCTTCCGCGCGGGCCAGGAGTTCGGGGTCGTCGGTCTTTTGCAGACTCTCGCGGGCGGCGTGCTCGCGTGCTTCCGCATCGCGTAATGCGTTGCTTGCAGCCTGCCATTCCGGCAGGTCGCGAATGCGGGCCAGCAGGGTGTCCCGGTCGCCGGGTTCCAGGTCCGCCTGCTGGTACAGGGCCTGCAGGCGTTGATCGGCTTCCCGGGCGCGGCTGCTTGCCTGTTGCTCCTGGTCGCGGAATCGGCGGATCTCCTGGCGCAGGCTTTCCGCGTGTTGGCGGCGACGGTCCAGAGCATCCAGGGCGTGCCTCAGGCCGGGGTGGTCGGTGTGCTCCGGGGTTGCCTGCCATTGCGCCAGACCCGCGTGAATGGTCCGCCCCAGTTCCTCCGCCTGTCCGCTCAGGTAGTTGACGCGCCCCTCAGTCTCCGCGACTGCGCGGCGCGCGGCATCCAGGGTGGCAACGCGTTGCAGGAAGAGCTGGAAGTGCTGGGCCAGCTGATCCGGAGTCGGCGCAATACCTGCCGTTTTCGCCGCCGTGCGCAGCTGCTCCCGCGTCTGCTCCAGGCGCTGTTCAGCCTCACGCGCGCGCTGTTTCCAGGCCGTGCGCATGGCGTCCCGGGCATCCTTGCCGGCAGCGCCGCGGACCGCCACTGCCCGCCACGTCAGCCACCCAAGGCCGGCGGCAACAACGAGGAGCGCGGCCGCCGTCAACCAGTATGGGGATTCCCAGGCGCGCACGGCGAGCACGGCGCCGCCTGCAGCGCCGGCTGCGGTGGCCGCGACGGTGGACCAGTGGGACCGCAGTTCGGTGCGCCCGGCGTGGTCAGTTTCCTGCTCTGCCTGCCGGGCTGCGGCCCCGGCTTCATGGGCGTCCGCCTGCGCGGCGGCCAGCGCCTGTACGTGCTCGTCCAGACGCTTGAGCTCCGCGGTGGTCAGTTGGGGCAGGACCTCTGGTATGGCATCCAGGACTTCGGTCGCCGCGGAGGCCCGCTTCTGTTCAGCGGCAAGCTGTTCCTCGGCTTGCAGCAGGCGGCTGACCAGATCTCCCAGGTCATCCACCTTGCGCCGCAGAGTGGCGATATCTTCCGCGGTTGGGCACGAGTCCTCGAACCCGGTGTCGCGTAGTTCGGTTTCCTGGGCCTCTGCGTGTTCCCGGGCCTGCTCCGCCGCCTGGTTGTAGTCGCGCAGCGATCTTTCCAGCGCCTCTACATCATCCCGGGAGATTCCCTCCGGCATCGTTTCAGGGAAGCGGGCCAGGGCCAGACTCGCTTCCCGGGTTTTCGCCTTTTCCTTGACCAGCAGTGATGCCGTTTCGAAGTCGTACAGGCGTCGCCGGGCCTCGGCGCTGCGGGCGATGTCCTCGTCCAGGGAGGGCAGACGCTGGCGCCGCTGCAGAAGTTCGCTGTTGCCGGCCTCGGCCTGGCGCAGTGCCTGTTCGGCCTCCAGCAGCCGTTGTCCGGCGTCCCGGTCCCGGTTCGGGTGGGTAGCGGCAGGACCACCTTCACGATGCAGCACCCTGAGGTCGTAGCCGCCCGCCAGTTCCTGCTGTAGCCGCCTGGTAAACGCTTCATCCACGCGGGTGAGCCCGAGGAGTTCATCGATGGCCAGAAAGTAACCGCCCAGGGCCTCGGCATCCGGCAGCACGGGGGCGTCGGCGGGCGCGCCGTTGCGGCGCCACACCGTGTCACGACCGAATCGTTCCACCTGCCACCGCTCGTCGCCGTCGGCGAATGTTGCCTGCAGCAGAACATCCGGTGGGTCGCCGCGCCCGGGCGCCAGCAGCAGTCGCAGGGACCGCACCAGGCTGCTCTTGCCGGACGCATTGGGGCCGGTGACGACGGTGATGTCGTCGCCGAAAGCCTCGACGGCGATGGCGTCGTTGAGGCCGGGCAGGCGCTGGATCCGCAGGGCCTCGAGCTTCACGCGGAGGCCTCCCGGTCATGTTGCTCCAGAAGAGCGTCCAGCGAGTCCAGTGCGCCCCGTCGCAGCCAGTCCTTCACCTGGGCGGTGTCCGGCTCGGCGGGGAGATCCAGTCGTGACCAGGCCGGCTCCCGGTGCGCCCTTCCCAGCTGCTCGCGGGCTCGCTCCAGCAGCGCACGCCCCTGTGGATCATCAGCGTCGCTGTCCAGCCAGAGCAGTCGCTGTGCCAGCAGGCCGACAGGGTCGGGGCGCCGCGCCAGGGCCTCCAGGTCCAGTTCCGGGCGGGTCTCAAGCCGCCAGCGGCCGACGAAGCCATGGATTCCGCCTGCCAGGGGCAGGTCATCCAGCTCCTGGTTGCCGAGCATCCCGGCGACCTGTCTGCGCAGCGCCGTGCGCCCGTACAGGCGCAGACGCAGGCCGAGAACCTGGGGGTGCAAGCGGGCGGTTGCCAGGGTGTCCGCGAGGGAATTGGCGGCGCCCAGGATGCGCGTGCGGGCGTCGGTTGCCGCCTCGATGCCGGTGAGATCGACCTCCAGCGCTTCCCACCGCAGCGGGGCGAGGGGCCACTGGGCGATGGCGCGGACGCCGCCGGCGCCGATGTCGTAAAGCCAGGGCCCCCGCGTTCCCACCTCGCTGGCACGCAGGGCCGTGACCGATCCCAGGTAGCCGGAGGGTTGCTCTGCGGACAGGGCGTCGGGCTTGTGGATATGGCCAAGCAGCCAGGCATCCAGTCCGGTGGCGGCGAGTTCCCGTGCAGTCACCGGCGCGTGGTAACTGCCCGGTTGACCCCGGTCGCAGTGCAGCAGGCCGATGGCAGGGCGGCCGCCTCGCTCGAAAGCGGCGTCGGTCAGCGGACTCTCGGTTACCCGGGGGCGGGGGAACGACCAGCCGAACAGGCGAACCTCGGTGCCGTCGGCACCGACAAGGTCGATGGCTTCCCAGGCGCCCTCGGCCCCCAGCAGCCGAAACTCGGGAACTTCCCGGGCGAGCTGTGGAAGCACCTGTACATCGTGGTTGCCGGCCACGCCGACGACCTCGATGCCGGCTTCAGCCAGGCGCTCGACGGCCCGGCGCAGTTCCGCGTAGGCTTCGAAGAAATCGTCGTCCTGTTCCACCACGTCGCCGGCGAAGGCCACCGCATCGATGTCTTGGCGGATGGCTTCGTCCACCAGCCGCGTCAGCGCTGCGGATGGACCCAGCGAGCGGGCGTCCTGCCGGCTCCCGATCTGGGCGGGAAGGCGGGCCGGGAGGCGGCCGAGATGAAGGTCTCCCACTGCGAGTAGTTGCATGCGCCGGGTCGTCGCTTCCTCGGGGTTCGGTCCGCCATGCTACCCATTTCCCGTGGGTCTGCCGAGCCCCGGGGCGGCCGGTGTGCCATCCGGGAGTTGCTTCATGCCCCGGTGAGTCCCGCCAACCCCATTTGCCACAACCGGAACTGCGTCACATCGGTGCCGGAAGACAGGACCTATCATTGCTTCTGGGAAAGAATAACAAGATCGCATCGATGATCAGACAGTAATCCCGGAATACCCTTCCCGCCCGGGATCCATGATGATCATGGTTATCCGGGGCTCGGGACACTGCCTGGTGGGGACGATTGATGGGAGCACGCGGGGCGTCAGGGACGTCGAGAGATCAGCAACTGCCTGCGATTGCCGCGGCGGAGGATGCGCGCGGGGATCCGGCAGGATTGCGTCGCTACCTTCAGCACAGCTCCATCGGCTGGATCGAGTGGACTGCCGACTTTCATGTACGCCGCTGCAACCAGGCGGCATGCCGCATGCTGGCCTACCCGGCGGTGGCTCTCGTGGACATGCATGCCGAGCAACTCCTGCTCAGGCAGCGGGACCGCAAAGGGTTTATACCCGTCGCGGAACAACTGCGCAGCGGCCAGGTGGATCATGTGCAGCACCTGGCGCGCAGCCGCCGTGGCGATGGCGTCCCGGTATGGTGTGACTGGCTGCACCTGGTCACGCGCGACCACGGCGGCGACGTGGCCGGATATTTCTCGTTGATCCGGGAGGTGACTGAGGAGACGCTGGTTCGTCGCTACATGGATCGGATGGCGTCTTGTCCTTCCGGCGGCAATGACGGCTGGTCGCAACTGGATCACCTGCTGGAGAGCATCCGCACCGTGCTGGGTGGGGAGGCGGCCCTGGTGGCGACCATCGATGGGCGCGACGCGGTGGTTCTCGCCAGCGCGGCTCGTCACCACCGTGTCGATTTCGATCGTTATCCCCTGGCCGGGACGCCGTGCGCTGAAGTGGTCCGGAGCGAGTCCTGCATAATCAATCACCATGCCTGGGAACGTTTCCCTGAAGACGACATGCTGGTGGCCGTGCAGGCGGAGAGCTATGCCGGAGTGCTCCTGCATGATGATGCCGGGGAGGTCCTGGGCCTGCTGGCCGTGACCGGGCGCTGGCCGCTGGGTCCCGCCGGGGCAGTGCGCCGGACGCTGGAGCACGTGGCCGGGCGCGTTCGCCTGGAGGTACAGCGCCTGCGCGCCGAGGAAGAAACGCGCCTGGCGGCTTTGGCGTTCGAGACCCACGCGGCCATCATGATCCTGGATGGCGAGTACCGGTTCATCCGTGTCAACGACGCGTTCCGGCGCCTGACAGGCTACCCGGCAGAACAAGTGCAGGGGCATGGTCTGCGCCTGCTCCTGGGTGGCTACAACGGTGGCGAAGTGCGTCGGCAAATTCAGGCCACGCTGGCTCGAGACGGGCACTGGAACGGGGACGTCCGTGCCCGCAACCAGAACGGCGAACAGCGGCTGTTCCGGTTGAGCGTCACGGCGCTTGACCGCGCCAGGGACCGCGAAGCGAGGTACGTGGGCAGCTTCCTGGACGTGACCTGGCACCGCGAAGCGGAAGAGCGGATTCGTCAGCTGACCTTCGAGGATCGAGTCACCGGGCTGCCCAATCGCGCTGCCATGCTGGCCCGGCTGGAGCACGACGGGTACGAGCGCGGAGGTGATGCCATACGGGGCTTGCTGGTGATGGATCTGGACGGTTTCCGGCGTGTCAACGAAGGCATGGGCTATGAGGTGGCCGATTCCCTGCTGCAGGCGCAGGCAGCGCGGTTGCGGGCACTGGCACCCGAGGCGCTGATGCTTGCCCGGGTGGGCGCCGACGAGTTCGCCGTCCTGCTGGGAGCGGAGGGAGCGGCGGGTGATGGTGTCGCGGACCTGCATGATGAGGCGGAACGTCTGCGCGGCGCCTTTGCGGATCCGGTGGAGGTCGGTGGGGTGATGGTGCAGTCCGGTGTGAGCGTGGGGGCTGTGGATGCCGGCGGCCACGGAGCTGCTGATTCCAGACTCCTGACCCGCGCGGAAATTGCCGTGGCACAGGCGCGCCACCATGGTGGCAACCGGGTTGCCTGGTTCGCCCCGAGGATGGAGGAGGAAACCAGCGAACGTCTGCAACTCGAGCAGGGTCTGCGGCAGGCGGTGGGCAACGGTGACCTGCATTTCCATCTACAGCCATTGGTGGATGGCGAGGGCCGGATCGGCTCCCTGGAGGTGCTGGCCCGCTGGGAGCACAACGGCGCCTCCGTCTCACCGGCACGTTTTATCCCCATCGCCGAGCAGTCCGGACTGATCCGGCCCATGGGCGCCCAGATTCTGCGCGACGCCTGCCAGTGGCTGGCGCAGTGGCATCGCGGCCACCCTGATCGCCACCTGCCGTCACTGGCGATCAACGTCAGCGTTCGCCAGTTTCACGATCCGGAGTTCGAAGCCATCGTCGCCCGGGTGCTGGAGCAAACGGGGCTGCCGCCGTCCACGCTGCTGCTGGAGGTCACCGAGAGCCTGCTGGCCGATGAGGGTGATGCCGTGGTCGGTCGCATGCGGCGCTTGCGGGAGCTGGGCGTGCGTTTCGCCATCGACGATTTCGGCACCGGGTACTCCTGCCTGGCCTATCTGCGGCGCTTGCCCATCGACGAACTCAAGATCGACGGCTCGTTTGTTGATGCCATGTTGCTCAGCCCCGAGGACGAGGAAATCGTCCGCACCATCATTGCCATGGCCCAGGCGCTGCGCCTCAACGTGGTGGCCGAGCGGGTGGAGACCCGGGAGCAGGCCGAGCGGCTTCGTGCCCTGGGCTGCAAGACACTGCAGGGGTTCTACTTCCACCGTCCGCTTGACCCCGCCGCGGTCGCCGAGTGTCTGCGGGCCGAACCCGTGGTGCCGAACCACTGAGACCTGGCTTGACTTCCGAAAAGGCGAGCTGCCGTTGTAGCCTTGCAGGGGTTGTCGATCCTGTGCAGGAGAGGGCGAGCATGACAGACATGGTGACCATCACGGGTGTGTTCCAGGGGCAGATACACCAGATGGAAGGTGACGGCCGGCCCACCGGCATCTACAAGGAGCCCGTGCGTGAGGCGGTGGCCGTGGACGATGCTGGCCTGGAGGATGATCACCAGGGTGACCCCAAGGCCCATGGCGGCCCGGATCGCGCCCTCAGCCACTATCCCGCCGAGCACTACGCCACCTGGGGCGCGCTTTTCGCCGAGGCGAGTGCCATGCTGCGCCCGGGTGTTCTGGGCGAGAACATCTCCACCAGCGGCCTCACCGAGCGGAACGTGCATGTTGGTGACGTTTTCCGCATGGGCACCGCTCTGGTGGAAGTCAGCCAGCCCCGGCAGCCCTGCTGGAAGGTGAGCCATCGCCTCGGTGTCCCGGAGCTGGCCCGTCACATTGCGGAGTCCGGGCGTTCGGGGTGGCTCTATCGGGTGCTGGAGCCGGGTTACGTTGGCCCTGGTGACGTGGCCGAGCGCGTGGAGGTGGCCGACCATGGGTACACGCTGGCCCGCCTCTGGGCATTGCGCAACGAGACCCGGCCGGACCGCGAGCACCTGGAATTTCTTGCCGAGCTGGAGACTCTGGCCGAGTCATGGCGAGAGCGTTTCGCCCAGCGCCTGGACTGGCTGCGCCGCCACGCGTGACACCCGTCGCGGACTATCGATTCCCGTTCATGGAGGCGCGATGAAGCGGCTGCAGTCCCTGTTGCTGGGTATCGACGGCAAGGGCTATAAGGCGTACCGGCAAATCACCGGCGAGTATGCATTCGACGATTTCCGCCTGCTGGTGGATCACGTCCAGGGGGATCCGTTCGCGAGTCCGTCACGTCTGCGCGTGGTTATGCCGTGGAGCGAGATCGCTTTGCCTGATCGTGCCCGCGAACCGGCGCCCCGGGCCGTTGCTGCCAGGGACTGGCTCGGCCGCGCTTTCCGCCAGGCGGCCCGGGACACCGAAGAGGTGGGCATCGATGCCGGCCGGCAGACGGTCCTCGATCGTACCTCGGTCCTGTTTACGGAGGCCGGCGTGGAGGTGCGTTTCACCGTCAACCTGCCGGCCAAGGGGCGCACCATCCTGGGCAAGACGGCGCGGGAGCTGCTTTGCCGGACGCTGCCGCGGGTGGTGCGGCGCGCACTGCGCCCGGAACAGCGGGATGAGGCGGCGCTCGCCCATCACTGCGATACCGTCGAGGACCAGGTCGCGCTGCGGGAAGCGCTGGCGATGCGCGGCCTGGTGGCCTTCGTCGCCGACGGTGCCTGCCTGCCACGGCGCTCCGGCGTGGACGACCGCCCCCTGGAAAACGCGGTGCCGTTGCATGTGCCGGAGCCGCTCGCCGTCGACCTGGAGGCGCCCAATGCCGGCACGGTGACGGGGCTGGGTGTGCCCGCCGGGATCACGCTGGTGGTCGGGGGCGGTTTCCACGGCAAGTCCACGTTGCTGAGTGCCATCCAGTACGGTGTTTACGATCACGTCCCCGGCGACGGGCGCGAGCGGGTGGTTGCCACCGGTGACGCGGTCAAGCTCCGTGCCGAGGACGGGCGCGCCGTGCACGCCATGGATCTGTCACCGTTCATCAATGAACTGCCCTTCGGCAAGTCCACCCGGGCGTTCTCCACGGAGCTCGCTTCCGGTTCCACCAGTCAGGCAGCGGCGCTGCAGGAGTCGCTGGAGCTAGGAGCAGGCGCGCTGCTGGTGGACGAGGATACCTCCGCCACCAATTTCATGATCCGGGATGCCCGCATGCAGGCCCTGGTGGCCAAGCGCGATGAACCCATCACCCCCTTCGTAGACCGCATTGCCGAGCTGCGGGACCGGCTTGGTGTCTCCACGGTGCTGGTCATGGGCGGTTCCGGGGATTACTTCGGTGCCGCGGACACGGTCATCCAGATGCACGATTATCAGCCGCGGGACGTCACCACCGAGGCCCACCGCATCGCGCGGGAACATCGGACCACTCGCAGCACCGAAGCTGCGCAGCCGCTGGAGCGGCCGCATCCGCGGACCCTGGATACGCGCTCCCTGGACCCCGCCGGTCGGCGCGGCAAGCGGCGGATCAAGGCGCGGGGCATGGACGCCCTGGAGTTCGGGGACGACGTGGTTGACCTGCGCGCCCTGGAACAGCTGGTGGACGCCTCCCAGGTGCGCGCCATCGGTATACTGCTTCCGGCACCCGGCGCAGAAGGGCTGCTGGGGCTGGAGGATGTGCCTGGGTGGTTCCGCGCCTACCTGGCGCAGCCCTGGGAGGCGCTGACCCGTCGTCCCGACGGCGATCTGGTGCGTCCGCGGCTGCAGGAACTCATGGCGGTGCTGAACCGCCTGCGCTCGGCGAGGTTCCGGCCGGCCGTGCAGGATGACTGAACAACACATACGGGGGAGAGACACATGAACGAACACCTTTTTGACCTCAGCGGTCGCGTGGCGCTGGTGACCGGCGCATCCAGCGGCCTGGGCGCCCACTTCGCCAGGGTGCTGGCCGGCAACGGCGCGCGGGTCGTGGTGGCCGCGCGCCGCGTAGAGCGGCTGCGGGAACTCACCGACGGTATTGCCGCCGCCGGCGGAGAGGCCAGGGCAGTGGCCATGGATGTAACGGACCCGGACAGTGTCCAGGCCGGATTTGATGCTGCCGAGGAGGCCTTCGGCACGGTGGACCTGCTGGTCAACAACGCCGGCGTGGCCCAGTCCCGTTCCTTTCTCAAGAGCACCGAGACGGACTGGGACTACGTCATGGACACCAACCTCAAGGCCGTGTGGCGGGTCGCTCGGGCCGGTGCCGAGCGCATGAAAAAGGCCGGGCGGCCGGGCAGTATCGTCAACATCGCATCGCTGCTCGGCCTGGGTGTGCAGTTCGGGGAGTCCATGTATGCCACCTCGAAGGCGGGCGTGGTGCAGCTGACCCGGCACATGGCGCTGGAACTCATGCGGTACCAGATTCGTGTCAACGCCATCTGCCCCGGGTACTTCGAGACGGAGATGAACAAGGACTTCTTCGCCTCCGAGCAGGGACAGCACTACGTCCGCGAGCAGATTCCAAGCCAGCGTCTGGGGGATCTGTCCGAACTCTCCGGCCCGCTACTGCTGCTGGCCTCGGATGCCGGTTCGTTCGTCAACGGCGTGGCGCTGCCGGTGGACGGCGGACACCTGGTCAAGTCGTTGTAAACAGCAAACCCGACCGCGGACGCGGACGGGTTCTCAGTGACGGGAAAGCCGCGTGGGCGGATTCCGGAGCGTTATCCGGAATCCGCCGCGACATCTTTACTTGTTGGCGCGGTTGTCGATCAGCTCGTCCACCACGCTCGGGTCCGCCAGGGTGCTGGTGTCACCCAGGCTGTCCAGCTCGTTGGACGCCACCTTGCGCAGGATGCGACGCATGATCTTGCCGGACCGGGTCTTCGGCAGGCCCGGGGCCCACTGTATGAAGTCCGGTTTGGCAATGGCGCCGATCTCCTTGCGGACAAGCTCGATGAGCTCCTTCTGCAGATCGTCGGACGGCGACGCGCCCTCCACAAGCGTCACATAAGCGTAGATGCCCTGGCCCTTGACGTCGTGGGGGAAGCCCACCACTGCCGCTTCGGCCACCTTCGGGTGGAGTACCATGGCGCTTTCCACCTCGGCGGTGCCCATGCGGTGGCCGGAGACGTTGAGGACGTCATCGACGCGGCCGGTGATCCAGTAGTAGCCGTCTTCGTCGCGGCGGGCGCCGTCACCGGTGAAGTACTTGCCCTTGTAGGCGGACAGGTACGTCTCCATGAAACGCTTGTGGTCGCCGTAGATGGTGCGCATCATCGAGGGCCAGGAGCGGGCGATGCAGAGGTTGCCATCGGTGGCCCCCTCGAGCAGATGGCCCTCGTTGTCCACCAGCTCCGGTTCCACGCCGAAGAACGGCAGGGTGGCCGAGCCGGGCTTGAGGTCGGTGGCGCCCGGTAGCGGCGTGATCATGATGGCGCCGGTCTCGGTCTGCCACCAGGTGTCGACGATGGGGCAGCGGCCGTCCCCGACCACGTCGTAGTACCAGTTCCACGCCTCGGGGTTGATGGGCTCGCCCACGGTGCCGAGGATGCGCAGAGATTTGCGGCTGGACTTCTTCACCGGCTCCTCGCCCTTGGCCATGAGTGCGCGGATGCCGGTGGGCGCGGTATAGAAGATGTTCACCTGGTGCTTGTCGACGATCTCCCAGAGGCGTCCGGCGTCCGGGTAGGTGGGCACACCCTCGAACATCAAGGTGATGGCGCCGTTGGCCAGCGGACCGTAGACGATGTAGCTGTGGCCGGTGACCCAGCCCACGTCGGCGGTGCACCAGTACACCTCGCCCTCCTGGTAGTCGAACACGTACTGGTGGGTCATGCTGGCGCCCAGCAGGTAGCCGGCGGTGGTGTGCAGCACGCCCTTGGGCTTGCCGGTGGAGCCGGAGGTGTAGAGGATGAACAGCGGATCCTCGGACTCCATCTCCTCCGCCGGGCAGTCCGCCGACGCATTCTTCACCACATCGTGGAACCAGACGTCACGGCTGTCATCCCAGTCCACCTTGTTGCCGGTGCGCTGGACCACCACCACGGTGCTGACGCTGGGGCACTCCTTCAGCGCCTCGTCGGCGTTGGCCTTGAGCGGGAAGCTGCGGCCGCCGCGCACGCTCTCGTCGGCGGTGACCACTACCTGGCAGTCGGAGTCCTGGATGCGATCGCGCAGGGCCTGGGGCGAGAAGCCGCCGAAGACCACCGAATGAATGGCGCCGATGCGCGCGCAGGCAAGCATGGCAACGGCCGCTTCGGGCACCATGGGCAGGTAGATGCAGACCCGGTCACCGCGTTTGACGCCCCGTTCCTTGAGGGCGTTGGCGAAGCGCGACACGCGCTCGTGCAGGTCCTTGTACGTAATCTTCTGGGCCGGATCCTTGGGATCGTCCGGCTCCCAGATGATGGCGGTCTGGTCGCCGCGGGTCTTCAGATGCCGGTCCACGCAGTTGTAGGCCGCATTGATGCGCCCGCCGTCGAACCAGCGGATCTCCCCCTTGTTGAGGTCGGAGTTGTTGACTGCATCCCAGCGCTTGAACCAGGCCAGGCGCTCGGCCTGCTCGGCCCAGAAGTTGTCCGGGTCGTCCAGGGAGCGCTTGTACATGCTCCGGTAGGTATCCGCATCGATATGTGCGCCCTTGGCAATGTCTGCGGGTACGGGATAGACCTTGGTGTCGGACATGAAGTAACTCCTCCTCTAGGAATGACCGGCGGACTGCAATGGCCCGCCGCTGTATTCTGGGCGACTCTCCTGAAAGCCTAGCAGCCGGCGCACCACTCGCCCGCATCGGCGCGTTGCCGGTGCGCCGGCGCCGTGGTGGCGTCTTCTCTGCTCCGTGTTCTGCGAAAGCCATGCCATCGAACCGCGCGCCACGAGTCAATGACTTATGGTCTCGACGCCGCCGTTGGCGTTACTCTGGGTAACACCGCCCGGGACAAGTGTTACCAGTTCTGGCGTCATGCCTCCGCAGCCCGGGCCTTGCGCGGGATGCCAAGGCGCTGGCGTTTCTCCCACAGGGCCTTGCGGCTGATTCCCAGCCGGCGTGCCAGTTCGGTTTCCGTGCATTGCTCCTGGTTGGCCAGCACGAACTGACGGAAATAGTCCTCCAGAGACAATCCCGGCGTCTCCAGATTCGGCCCCGGATCGGCATCCGGCCGGATGCCCAGCAGGTCCGGCGTAATGGCGGTACTGTCGCTGAGGATGACGGCGCGCTCTATGGCGTTCTCCAGTTCACGCACATTGCCCGGCCAGCTGTAGCGCTGGATGCACTCCACCGCTTCGTGACTGAAGCGCATGGGCGGGCTCTTCAGCCGCTTGTAGGTGCGCTCCAGCAGATGCCGGGCCAGGGCCGGGAGATCGTCCGTGCGCTCCCGCAGCGGCGGCAGGCGGATCTCCATGACGTTGATGCGGAAGTACAGATCCTCCCTGAAGCCGCCCTCGTTGACCATGCGGCCCAGATCCCGGTGCGTCGCGGCAATCAGGCGGACGTCCACATGCCGGGACTGTGACGACCCCACGCGGCGGATTTCGCCTTCCTGCAGCACCCGCAGTAACCGCGCCTGGGCGGCCAGTGGTAGCTCGCCGATCTCGTCCAGGAACAGGGTGCCGCCGTCGGCGGATTCCACCAGCCCCTCGCGGGCTCCCACGGCGCCGGTGAAGGCGCCCTTCTCGTGGCCGAACAGTTCCGCCTCGATCAGGGTGTCCGGGATGGCGGCGCAGTTCACCGTGATCATGGGGCCGTCCTGGCGCGGGCTCTGCTCGTGGACGGCCCGTGCCACCAGTTCCTTGCCGGTACCGGATTCGCCCAGCACCAGCACGGTGGTGTTGGTGGCCGCAACACGGGTGATGCGATCGAAGACGTCACGCATGGCCTTGCAGTTGCCGATGATGCCGGAGACCGGGTAGTCGCGATCCAGGTCGGCCTTGAGGGCGGCGTTCTGGCGCTGCAGACGCCGCTCCTTGAGTGCGCGCTCAACGGTGAGGATGAGTTCGTCGTTGTCGAAGGGCTTGGCAATGTAGTCCAGGGCGCCGCGTTTCATGGCCTCCACGGCAGAACGCACGCTGGCATAGCTGGTCATGATGATGGTGGGCACCCCCGGTGCCTTGTCCAGGATCTCGGTGCCTGCGGCGCCGGGGAGTCGCAGGTCGGCGATGATGAGATCGAAGTCCGTCAGGTCGTGCTCCCGGGCCGCCCCTTCCACGGAGTCCGCCTCGGACACGGCATGGTTTCGCTTTTCCAGCAGCCGCCGCAGGCTCTGCCGGATGACCTTTTCATCTTCCAGGATGAGTATGTATGCCATGTCGCTGCTTCACCTCCCGTGTTGTTGTCATCCCGCGTGTTCGCGGAGCGCGGTGCCGTCGTCGGCATCCGTCTCTGTCGCACGCAGTCTCAGGGTCACGCAGGTTCCCGTGCTGTCGCTGGCGATGGTGACCTCGCCGCCGTGTTCGCGGACGATGTTGTAGACCAGCGGCAGGCCCAGGCCCGTGCCGTGACCCGGTCGCTTGGTGGTGACAAAGGGTTCCAGAACCTGATGCAGCACCTCGTCCGGGATGCCGCTGCCGTTGTCTGCGACACGCACGGTGATCCAGCCGCCGGCGCTGCGCTCCCCGGTGATGCCAATGGCGGCCTCTTCGGCATGGTCGGCGCAGGCATCGGCGGCGTTGCTGAACAGGTTCACGAATACCTGGACCAGTTGCTGGGGATCGCCAGTAATGGCCAGATGCTCGTCCAGTTCATTGTCGAAGCGCACGAACCGGGCCCGGCGGCTCAGCGTTGTCAGGCGCATGGCCTCATCCACCGTGGCCCGGAGATGGATCGTCTCCGGTGGGCGCTGACTACCCGCGCCGCCGTGAGCATAGCGGACCAGGCTCTGGACGATGTTGTCGATGCGCTGGGCCTGGTTGAGCACCTCCTCGGCGATGGCGTGGCTGCGTTCCGGGTCCGTTTCCTCGTCCCGCAGCTCCTGGGCCAGGCAGGAGATACCGGTGACCGGGTTGCCGATTTCGTGTGCGACGCCGGCGGCCAGGCGACCGATGGAAGCCAGTCGTTCGCTGTGGGCGAGTTCCTGTTCCAGCACCGAGATGTCGGTGAGGTCTTCCACCAGCACCACGGTGTCGTCGCTGCGACTGGTCAGCCCCGGATCCTCGACGGTGGCCTTGTGCAGACTGTAGCGGCGCGGCAACCCGTCGGTATTGATCTCCTGGCGATGCCAGTGATCGGCGTCCGAGGCCAGGAACTCGCCCAGCAACGCCCCCCAGGGACCCGGGAGTTCATCCATGCGGCGGCCGATGACATCCGCCATGGGGATGCCGGTGAGCTCGGCTATAGCGGGGTTCCACCGCACCAGTCGGCCGCCCTGCGCCACGGCACAGACCCCCAGGGGCAAGTCTTCGATGACCTGCCGGTGGTAACGGCGCAGACGGTCCAGCTCCGCCGCAAGTCCCCGAAGTCTGGTGCGCGATGTCTCCAGCCGGTCCTCGATCAGGCGCACGTTCTGCGCCAGGGCCGTCCGGCTTTCGGTATCCATCTGCAGCCGTTCGTCGACGATCATGCGCGCCAGCACCGGCCCCATCATGCCCGAGATGTTGCGCTCGATCTGGGCGCGCAGGCCGTGCAGGTGATTGGGGCGCGATTCCTCCCAGTTCAGCCCCAGTTCCCGGACTGCCTTCTCCACTTCCTTGCGCGCCGCAGTCTTGCCCATCACCGTCGCCAGGCGCTTGACGAACTGCTTGGGTGAGCGGGCCTGGAGATCCCCCACCGGCAGCGAGGGGTTGAGATCCCGGCAGGCGGCTGCCGCCTCGCGTTCGCGCTCGTCGGGACGGGTCAGCAGCGAAACCACCACGAACAGCAGCGCGTTGAGGCTCAGGGACCAGAAGGTGGCGGACTGATGCGCCAACGCGCTGTCCCCGGGGGAAGCGAGCCCCAGCCAGGCCATGGTGCTGTCGCCGGTGACCGGCGGCAGCATGACGGTAAACAGCCATACGGACGAGCCGCCGATGAGGCCAGCGAGGAAACCGTGGCTTGTGGCGCGAGGCCAGAACAACAGACCGATGATACCCGGTAGCAGCTGCGCCATGGCCAGGAAGGAGATCAGCCCCCAACCCACCAGGCCGGTGGTGGGTTCGAGCAGGAGATAGCACCCGTAACCGGCGGCGATCACCGCGACCATGACGCTGCGCCGCGCCCAGCGGAGCGCGCCGTAGAGGTCGCGATGCGGCTGTGGTCCGGCCATGGGCAGGACCAGGTGGTTCAGCGTCATCGCCGAGATGGCCAGGGTGCTGACCACGATCATGGCACTGGCCGCGGAGATGCCCCCCAGGTAGGCCAGCAGTGCCAGGGCGGGGCTGCCGCTGGCCATGGAGATGCCGAGGATGTAGTAGTCCGCCGACGTGCCCGGCTGCAGGACCTGGCCCGCCCACAGAATGGGCGGAATGACCAGTGTCAGCACCAGCAGAAAGAGCGGGAACGCCCAGCTGGCCACGTTCAGGTGGCCGGGGCTCTGGTTCTCGGCGAACAGCATGTGGAACTGCCGCGGCAGCAGGAACGCGGCGGCGAAGGCCAGGATCAGCAGGCCCGCCCAGGGCCCCTGGCGGGCAGGCTCGTAGAACGCGTCCACCCGTTCGGGATTGGCTGCGAGCCACTCCTGCATGCCGCCCAGGCCGCCAAAGGCCATGGCAACTGCCACCCCGGCTACCAGCAACAGGGCGGCAAGTTTCATCAGGGATTCGAAGGCGATGGCTGCCACCAGGCCGTCGTGGTGTTCCCTGGGCGAGACATGGCGGGCGCCGAAGATCATGGTGAACATCGTCACCAGGACCACGAACCAGAACGCCAGCACCTCCGGAGAGGACTCCCGGGTGAGAACCTGGGTGGATTCCGCCACGGCGCGGATCTGCAGCGCAATGTAGGGCAGTACCCCGGCCAGCATGAGCACTGTCACCGCCACGCCCACCCGCTGGCTGTTGAAGCGGAAGGCGAACAGGTCCGCCACCGAGGTGAGCTGGTAGGTGCGGGTGAGCCGCAGGATGGGCATCAGCAGCACCGGCGTCAGCACGAACGCCAGGGTGACGCCCAGATAGATCGTCAGGTAGTTGATTCCCTGATCCTGAGCGAAGCCAACGCTGCCGTAATAGCTCCAGGTGGTGGCGTAGACGCCCAAGGACAGCACATAGACCAGCGGATTGCGGGTCAGCCATACCGGGAGCCACTGCCGGTCCGTGATGTAGGCGATCAGGAACAGCAGCAGCAGGTAGCCGACAGCAACTGCGGACAGAAATCCGAGATCAAGCGTCATGGTGGCCGGAGCGCCGGGCCAGTGCCGCCGTGAGGCCGATCAGCAGCGCCCACAGCACCCATGCCGTGTACCAGGGGGCGCCCACGCTCATCCACCAGGTGGTAAAGGGGGATGCCAGCACCAGCAGGCCAAGCAGGAACAGTAGAACACTCAGGCCGGCCGCGCTCGTTTCCTGAAACTGAGCCATCGCGGTTCTCCTCCGGGCAGATTGTTGTTCTTCTTTTGTTACCGAAGGTAGCACAGGCTTTGGCTTCTGGCGATTCCTTTTCGATCTGCCGGCACCCTGTATGGGCACGCCCGGTCGGATCGGCGTCGCTCAGTCGCGGCGCAGGGCGACGGGGACTTCGCGGACGCGTTACAGGCGTGCAGGATCCCAGTGCATGTGCGCCCAGTCCCAGAGGTCGCCAACCGAGCCCCGCGCCAACGCGTCGGGGGGATTCTGCTGCAGGAAGCGCAGCGCGTCATGAATCTGCCGCACCGGTCTTGTGTCGTCGAGTGGCGCCGCGTGGTTCTGTTTGCTGAGCTTCTGGCCGTCGCTGTTCAGCGCCAGGGGAAGGTGCCCGTACCGGGGCATGGCGGCATCGAGATGAGTCATGAGCAGCAGTTGCGGTGGCGTGCACAGCAGCAGGTCATGGCCGCGAACCACATGGGTAATGCGGCTGGCTACATCATCCACGGCGGCGGCCAGATGGTAGGCCGGCCAGCCATCGGCCCTGAGGACGAGGAAATCACCGACTTCGCCGGCCAGGTCGCACTCCACCGGACCCTGGAACGCGTCGTCAAAGCGGATGTGCCCGTCGGCCCGCGCCCGCCAGGTCCGGGCTTCCCGCCCCGGGGGCAGGCCATTGCGGCATGTGCCCGGGTAGACCACACCGTTGGCTCCGGGGGCGCCCAGGCGCAGCACCTCTTTCCGGGTGCAGCCGCAGGCGAAAACCGCATCCCGCGCCCGCAATCCATCCAGAGCTTCGGCGTAGGCCGCGCGGCGCCGGCTCTGGTAGACGATTTCGCCGTCGGGTTCGAAGCCGAATCGCTCCAGGGTCCGGAGGATGGCGTCCGCAGCGCCGGGCTGCTCCCGGGCCGGGTCAATGTCGTCAATACGCACCAGCCAATCCCCACCATGCCGCCGGGCTTCCAGGCAGGAGCCCAGTGCGGCGACCAGGGAGCCGAAGTGCAGAGGGCCGGTGGGGCTGGGTGCAAAGCGGCCGCGATAGCGGCGGGGTTTCGGTGGCCCGGCCCCCGGTGTCATTCGCCGGCCTGACCGGTCCTTTGCCGGCCCGCGCCCTGACGGCGGCGCGCCTCCTGGCGGATGAACGCCACCAGGCGTTCACGGTCGGCCGGATGCAGGCGCGTCACGGTCAGGCCGGCCCGGAATCGTGCCGCCGGCCGGGTCAGTTCCACCAGGTAACTAACCTGGCACTCCAGGCTGATGGGTTCGAGTCGATGCGCCTCGTGGTTGGGCAGGATCGCCCGAACCTCCAGGTGTTCGCCGGCGATCAGCGGCGTATCCACCAGGACCGCCAGCCCCCGTTGCAACAGGCTTTCGCTGACGGCCACGATGCATTCGCCATTGGCCCGGACCAGGTGGATTTCCTGCTTCCAGGCGGTGCGTGGCAGCTGTTCCTTGTCGCTCATGTGACCCGTCCGTTGGCTATGGCCTGACCGGCCAGTATAGCCGTCCGTGCAGGTGCCGAATCAAGCCCGATCAGGGTAGCGTTACCGGCTGTGGTGGGGTCCAGCCCGGGGCGCGGTGTTCCGCGATCACCGAAGTATAGATACCACCGCGGACGTTGAATACGCCGGTCACCCGCATGAACCTGGGCTGGGTTGCTGCGACCAGGTCGCCGAGCATGTCGTGGGTGACTTTTTCATGGAATGCGCCCACGTCCCGGAACGACCAGATATAGAGCTTCAGGGACTTGAGCTCAACGCAGTCCCGGTCCGGCACATACTCCAGGTGTATGGTGGCGAAATCCGGTTGCCCGGTCTTGGGGCAGAGGCAGGTGAACTCCGGGATTTCCATGCGGATGGTGTAGTCCCGGTCCGGATGCGGGTTCGGGAAGGTTTCCAGCGCACTGCTTGGCTTGGTGGACATGGCTTTCCAATCAGGGTGGTGAACGGGATAATGACGCCGGGATCGTGGATTCCGACCAAGCCAGCATTCTACCGGCCGGTTCGCCGCTCGGCCATGCATTGCCGTTTGGTGGCGGCACAGGGACGATTCGGATGCGCCTGAAGAAGATCAAACTTGCGGGTTTCAAATCCTTCGTCGATCCGACGACGGTGCATCTGCCGGGCAATCTGGTGGGTGTTGTCGGCCCCAACGGCTGTGGCAAGTCCAATGTCATCGATGCCGTGCGCTGGGTCATGGGCGAGAGCTCCGCCAAGCACCTGCGTGGCGAGTCCATGGCGGATGTCATCTTCAACGGCTCCAGCAGCCGCAAGCCGGTGAGCCAGGCCTCCATCGAACTGGTGTTCGATAACGCTGATGGAACCCTGGGCGGGC
Source organism: Aquisalimonas sp. 2447 (assembly GCF_012044895.1). Classification (NCBI taxonomy): domain Bacteria; kingdom Pseudomonadati; phylum Pseudomonadota; class Gammaproteobacteria; order Chromatiales; family Ectothiorhodospiraceae; genus Aquisalimonas; species Aquisalimonas sp. 2447. The sequence continues at coordinate 2,898,202 of NZ_CP050695.1, read as the reverse complement.
AGTATGCGAGCTACAGCGAAATCTCCGTGAAGCGCCAGGTCAACCGCGAGGGGCAGTCGCAGTATCTGCTCAACGGCACCCGGTGCCGCAAGCGCGACATTACTGATGTATTCCTCGGTACCGGCCTTGGCCCGCGCAGCTACTCCATCATCGAGCAGGGCATGATCTCGCGCATCATCGAGGCGCGCCCCGAGGATCTGCGCGTCTACCTGGAAGAGGCCGCCGGCATTTCCCTGTACAAGGAGCGGCGCCGGGAGACCGAGCGGCGTATCCGCGATACCCGCGAGAACCTGGAGCGCCTGGACGATGTGCGCGACGAGGTGGCGACCCAGCTGGACAAGCTCAGCCGCCAGGCCCGTACTGCCGAGCGCTACAAGGAGTACAAACAGGAAGAGCGGCAGCTGCGCGCCGAGCTACTGGCGCTGCGGTTGCGGGAGCTGGTGGCGGAGATGCGTACCGGCGAGCGGGCGCTGGAGGAAAAGCGCAACACCCTGGAGGCCGAGGTGAGCCGCCAGCGTGCCGCCGAACGGGAACTGGTGAGCGAGCGCGAACAGCAGGGCGAGCTGGGTGAGGAAGTCAACACCGCCCAAGGTCGCTACTATGCCCTCGGCAGCGACATTGCCCGTATCGAGCAACAGGTCAATCACGAGCGCGACCGCAGGCGCCAGCAGGACGAGGATCTGGCGGCCAACAGCCAGGCGCTGGAGGATTTGCACAGGACCCTGAGTGATGATCAGGAGAAGCTCACCGCCGCTCGCGGCCGGCTGGAGGAGCTGGCGCCGGAAATCGAGGAAATCCAGGCCCTGGAAGAGAGCGCCTCGGATCAGGTCATCGAGGCGCAGCAGGCCATGGACGCCTGGCAGCAGGAGTGGGATACCTTCAATGAGCTTGCCGCCGCGGCGGTGCAACAGGCGCAGGTGGAACGGACCCGCATCGAGGGCCTCGAGCAGCGCCAGAAGGAGCTGGCCGGCCGGCGTGAACGCCTTGCCGCGGAGCGCGATCAGCTGGATCCGGATTCCGCCGCCGAACGTCTGGAGGAACTGGGCGAGGAGGCGGCCGAGCTCGCAGAGCGCCAGGAGACCCTGGCGGAGTCCCTGGAGGAAACCGAGCAGGGTGTGCGCGAGCTGGCGGAGCAGGAGCAGGACCTGGACGAGCGGATCCACGACCTGCGTGGCGAGATCCAGCAGAGCGAGGCGCGCCTGACCTCGCTGGAGACGCTGCAGCAGGACGCCCTGGGCGCCGCGGATCAGGGGCCGGTGGCGGAATGGCTGGCCCGCCACGGCCTTGACGGTGGCAGTCGCCTGGCCCAGGCGCTTACCGTGCAGTCCGGCTGGGAGGCAGCGGTGGAGACGGTGCTGGCGGAGCGGCTGCAGGCGATCTGTGTGCCGGCGCAGGACATGCCCGATGCCGACAGCCTGGGCGCACCGGAGCAGGGCGCTGTGACCCTCCTGACGCCGGGGCATGAAACGGGCAGCCGAGCCTCCCCGGGCCGTGACGGCCTGCGTCCTCTGCTGGATCAGGTGCAGGCGTCGTGGCCCCTGGAGGACCTGCTGCACGGCGTATTCTGCGCGGCGGACTCCGTCGAGGCGGAGCAGCTGCGGTCCCGGCTTGCTGCCGGCGAGACGCTGGTGACACCGGACGGCCTTCTCTGTGGCCGGACCTGGACGCAGGTGACCGGCGGCGACCAGAGCGGCGACGGCGTCATCGAGCGGGAGCGCGCCATGGACGAATTGCGCCAGGGGCTGGAGCAGGCGCGCCAGCAGCTCGAGGACCTGCTGGTGCGGCGACGGGAGCTGGAGGAGCGCCGCCAGGACCGCGAGGAGAGCCGCAACCAGCTTGCCGATGAGCGGGATGATCTGAACCAGCGGCTCACCGAGCTGCGCGCCCAGGAGGAGAACCAGCGGCAACGCCTGGACGAGCTGCGGGAACGTCGGGAGCGATTGCAGCAGGAGATCGGCGCCCTCGAGCAGCAGGCGCAGGAAGCCGATGAATCAGTGCGCGCCGCCCGCGGCCGGCTGCAGGAGGCGCTGGATCGCAGCGAAGCCGACGAGGAGCAGCGCGCACGGTTGCAGGAACAGAAGGAGGCACACCAGCAGGCGGTCAACGCGGCCCGGGAGGTCATGCGTGAACGCCGCGAACGACGGCACGAACTGTCCCTGAAACAGGAGAGTGCCAGCGCCGCGAAGCAGTCCCTGGAAGAACAGCTGCGGCGGCTGACGGAGCAGCAGCAGCGCCTGCAGGCTCGGCAGGAGGAGTTGCAGGAAGCGCGGGACAGCCGGGGCGATCCCGTCCCCGAGCTGGAGGCCGAGCGGGAGCGCCTGCTGGAGCAGCGTCTGGAAGCGGAACAGGCGCTCAAGGACGCCCGCGAGCGCATGGCCTCGGTGGAAGAGCGGCTACGCGGGCACGAGGAGCAGCGGCAGAAAGCGGAACAACAGGTGGAGGTGCTGCGCCAGGAGCTGGAACAGATGCAACTGCGCGACCAGGAGTTGCGGGTGCGCCGTCAGACTCAGGCAGAGCAGTTGGTGGAACTGGGCTTCGACCTGGATACCCTGCAGGCCAATCTGCCCGAGGAGGCCCGGGAGGCGGACTGGCAGCAGCGGCTGGATCAGGTGGAGCAACGCATCAACCGGCTCGGGCCCATCAACCTGGCCGCCATTGACGAGCACGAGCAGCTCTCCGAGCGCAAAGGGTATCTGGATCAGCAGCACGCCGATCTCACCGAGGCCATGGAGACCCTGGAGTCGGCCATTCGCAAGATTGACCGGGAGACCCGGCAGCGTTTCAAGGAGACCTTCGACAAGGTCAACGCCGGCATCCAGCACATGTATCCGCGGCTGTTCGGCGGCGGTGAGGCGTACCTGGAGATGACCAGCGACGATCTGCTGGAGACAGGCATCACCATCATGGCGCGGCCGCCGGGCAAGAGGGTGAGTACTATCCACCTGCTCTCCGGCGGTGAGAAGGCGCTGACGGCGGTATCGCTGATCTTTGCGATTTTCGAACTCAACCCGGCGCCGTTCTGCATGCTGGACGAGGTGGATGCACCCCTGGACGAGGCCAATGTCGGCCGCTTCTGCACGCTGGTGCAGGAGATGTCGTCACGGGTGCAGTTCATTCTCATCACTCACAACAAGGCCACCATGGAAATCGCCAGCCACCTGATGGGTGTAACCATGCACGAGGCCGGCGTTTCGCGACTGGTGGCCGTGGATGTGGATGAAGCCGCAGAAATGGCGGTGGCCGTGTGAAGGCAAAAACGTGTTTCATTGAGCGGGAACAAATGACGCGTTGAGGCGTCTCCACGGGGAGACGCTGGACGCCGGTACTGACAACATGGAGCCTGTGCGGTGACTGAGCCGGGGCGAATCGCCTGCCAGGGCCGTCGGGTTCCTATGACATCGCGGACGGATACGATGGATACGCTGCGCTGGATACTGCTGATTGTTGGTGTGCTGGTCATCGCCGGGCTGTTCGGCTATTACAAGTGGCAGGAGCATCAGGCAACACGGCCGCAGAAGCGCCAGCGGGGAACATCACGGAGCACGGCGCGCAAGTCGCGCAACGATCGCGACGTGGAAGCAGCGCTGGAGGACATGGATGACTTTGTCCTCGGTGACGACGTCGACGGCGATGCCGAGCCCGACCTTGCCGCAATGGACCTGACCACCGGTGAAGACGAGGCCGTGGGACGGTCGCGGCCCGCCCGCACTGACGGTGTCAGTCATCACGAGACACCGGATGACAGTGACTGGTCCGTCGGCCCGGTGCGCGTGCGCCAGGTGGGTGAGCCCGAGAACGACAGGCCCCGTCCGGCTGCCGCCGAACGGCGGCAGCCGGAGCCCCGGATGATTGGCAACCGGATGCCTGGGACGAGCCTCTGGCAGATGAACCGGAGATGGGCGTCGACGAGCCTGAAGACGCACCCATTCAGCCCGAGCCCGTGGATCGCCCGGCGCGCGTCAGCCGCAATGATGACGACGCCTGGAACCTCGGGCCGGTGCGTATTCCCCGGCCGGCCTGGGGGCGTGACGGCCACGGTCGCGATGACCGCGATCAGCAGCAGGACCAGGCTGCCACCGAGGACACCATCAGCGAGGTGGTGGGCGAGAAGATCGTGGTGCTGCACGTGCATGCCGGTGAAGGCCTGTGTTTCACCGCGCCGGCGGTGCGGGAAGCGCTGGAGGCCAGCGGTCTGCGCTTCGGTCAGCACGGCATTTTCCACCGGCATGTGGACACCAGTCGCGGGCAGCAGCCCATGTTCAGCGTCGCCAGCATGGTCAAGCCGGGCACCCTGAACCCGGATGAGCCCGACACCCTGGAGACGCCGGGGCTGGCGCTGTTCATGCAACTGCCCGGACCGTTCGATGGACTCTCCGCCTTCGAGCAGATGCTGGAGGCAGCTCGTCGTCTTACTGACCAGTTGGAGGGGCATCTCCTGGACGGTACCCGCTGCGACCTCACCAATCAGGCGGTGGAACACATCCGTGAGGAGTTGCGTGAGTATCGGCGTCTGGCCCACCTGGCGGCGCGACGCCACCACGCCTGAGGGGCCAAGCCCGGGCCCGACGCCCCGTGTCCGGCGGGGCATCACTCCTGCTAGTATTCCCACCGTTGCATGTATCCAATGTCCGTCAAAGGGCCAACGCGAGGTAGAACATGAGCATCAGCAAAGTGGGCGTGATCGGCGCCGGGACCATGGGCAGCGGTATTGCGCAGGCGTTCGCGGTCAGTGGTTTCAGCGTGAAGATGTCGGACATCGGCCAGGAGCAGGTGGACCGCGGGCGCAAGGCCGTCGAGAAGAGCCTTGACCGCCTGGTGTCCAAGGACAAGATTTCCGTGGCCGATCACGGTGCGGCGCTGGAACGCCTTGAAGGCGTGGTGGGGTTGGACAAGCTGGCCGACTGCGAACTGATCGTGGAGGCCGCCACCGAGAACGAGGAGCTCAAGCTCAAGATCTTCCGTGAACTCTCCGGGCTGGTGGGCAAGGATGTCGTACTGGCCTCCAATACCTCGTCCATCTCTCTCACGCGTATCGCTGCCGCCAGCTTCAACCCGGAGCGGGTCATCGGCATGCACTTCTTCAACCCCGTGCCGGTGATGAAACTGGTGGAAGTGGTGCGTGCCCTGCAGACCAGTGATGCCGTTTTCGAACAGGTGGACGCGCTCACCCGCCAGCTCGGCAAGGAACCCGTCGCTGTCAAGGACAGCCCGGGTTTCGTGGTCAACCGGATCCTGGTGCCCATGATCAACGAGGCGGTGTTCGCCTACGCCGAGAACCTGGCGGCGCCGGAGGACATCGATCGCACCATGCAGATGGGGGCCAATCACCCCATGGGCCCGCTGGCCCTGGCGGACCTGATCGGCCTGGATACCTGCCTGGAGGTGATGAAGGTGCTGCACACCAACCTGGGTGACCCCAAGTACCGCCCGTGCCCACTGTTGCAACAGATGGTGGATGCCGGCTACCTGGGCCGCAAGGTGGGCCGGGGTTTCTATACCTACGAGTGAACGGTCCGCCCCGGAGCGGGCCGGTGACATCATCGCCTGCCGCTCCGGGGTAGAGTCCTTCGGCCCAACGAACCTGGGTCAAGGGACAACACGGGAGACGCACCATGTTCGGGTTTCTCCAGGGCTTCGCCTACGGGCTGTTCGTCTCCTGTGCGCCGTGGTTCCTGGCCGGCATGATCAATCCCGCCCTGGCGATACCGGGTGAGCGCCCCAACCGCCTGCAAGTGGTGCTCCGGTACTGGCTGCTGCTGCCGTTCGTGGCGTTCGTGCTCTGGCTCACTTCCCTGTGGGGCGGTTTCGGGCCAACCCTTGCCGGCTGGATCGCCGGGTTGGCAGCGGTGGCCGTGGCGCTGCCAGTGGAACGCGGTTGGCGGCGGTGGCGACTCAGGCAGCGCGAGCGCCGCGATGCCGACGCCCGGCGGCGGGCCCGCGCGGAGCAGGAAGCCGCCGCCCGCGAGTCCGGCGTTGCCGAACTGGATCCCGATAATCCCCCGATGGATGCAGACGCCCTGGTACGACAGCTGTGCACGGTCAAACGGCGCCTGCTGAAGGCCGGGCGCAGTGACTCCGCCGTGCATGTGGATCGCCTCTATTCCCGCTATTCCCGGGTTGCGTCATTGCTGGGCTCGCGGTTCGACCCTGCCGAAGTCACCCACGATCGGGCCATGGGTCTATTGACGGAAGTGTGTCGCGGCGCATTGGACGATCTCCAGGCCATGGCCCGACGCGCAGAGAGCGTGCGTGATGTGGATGGCGGCTATGTCCGCCGTCGGCTGGAGGGCGGCCGTGATACGCTCACCAAGGAGGAGCGTCGGGCCCTGGAGCGGCGGTTGGAGTTACTCCAGGAGACGGACGATGAACTGCGCCGGATCGCCGGACGGCTTGAGGCGGTGATGACCGCCCTGGACGACGCATCGGTGTCTGTGGCGCGCATCGACACCGGCCGTACGCACGCGTCGGTGGATGCCGAGCAGGCGCTGCGTGATCTGCAGCGCTTCAGCGCCGGTGCAGGGCGCTACGGGCACACCGGCTGAGGAGAAAGCGAATGAGCGAGGGCAAAGGAGACGAGCCGCCGCTGACCCTGTCCGTGCCGGACGTCGACGAGCTGGCGGACGAAAAGGCGGGTGCAGCGCAAGAGGATGCCGACCTGGCCGCGGAAGCCGACAGCTTCGTGCAGGCCCTGCTGGAGGCCGGGGACAGCAGCGCGGGGCACCAGCGGGAGTCCGTGGATACGCTGGGCCGTGACGTACAGCAGGAGGCGGCGCACCGCAGCGCCATGCTGGAGACGCCGCTGCGCCGGCTGGCCCACCAGGGGGATGACGGCGGCCCGGTGGCCGACTCCCTGGAACAGCTGCGCACCCGCATGGCCGAGCTGGACCCGAACCGGCACAAGCTCTCCAGCGACGGCATCGGGCGCTTGCTGTCCAGGATTCCCGGCGTCGGCACCCCCCTGCAGCGTTACTTCCGCCGTTTCGAGACGGCCCAGGAGGCCATCGACGCCATCATCCATGATCTCGAGTCCGGCCGGGACATGCTGCGGCGGGACAATGTCACCCTCAATGACGACCAGACCGCCCTGCGGGAGAGCCTGACGCGCCTGGAACGCCAGGTTGCCCTCGGCCGCCGCATTGACCGGCGGCTGCAGGAGCGGGCGGCGGAGCTCCGGGAGGACGACCCGCAGCGCACGTTTCTGGAAAACGAGCTGCTGTTTCCGCTGCGCCAGCGCATCACCGACCTGCAGCAGCAGCAGGTGGTCGCGCAGCAGGGGATTCTCGCCCTGGAAGTGGTCATCCGGAACAACCGTGAATTGATCCGCGGCGTGGATCGCGCCATCAACGTCACCGTATCGGCCCTCAACGTGGCCGTCACCGTGGCCATGGCGCTGGCCAACCAGCGCCTGGTGCTGGATCGCGTGGAGGCGCTGAATGCCAGCACCTCGTCGATGATCGCGGGCACCGCCGAGACCCTGCGCCAGCAGGGCGTGGCCATCCAGAATCGTGCCGCCTCCACGTCGCTGGACATGGAGCAGCTGGAGGGGGCCTTCGCCAATGTCATGGCGGCCATCGACGAGGTGGCGCGCTATCGCCGCGAGGCCCTGCCGCGCCTGGATGCCCAGATCGACCGCCTGGAAAAGCTCGCCGGTCAGGGCGACGCAGCGTTACGGTCCGTGCAGGAGGGAGACCGCTCATGAGCGCCTATGTCATTGGCCACGTGACCGTACGCGACCAGGAGGCCTGGGCCGCGTATCGCGCCCGGGTGCCCGATACCCTGGCACCCTGGTTCGGCGAACTGCTGTTCCGCGGGCATCTGGCAGAGGTGCTGGCCGGAGACCATCCACACCGGGCGGTGGTGGCACTGAAGTTCCCCACGGCGCGGGAGGCGCGTGGCTGGCACGACTCCGCGGCCTACCAGGCGCTGCTGCCGCTGCGTGATCGTGCGGCCGATGTCACTCTGTTACGGTTCGATGGCGACGAGAGCAGTGGAGCCGACTGATGGCTACCGGAGCGGATGCGGCCCTGGATGACCTGCGACGGGAACTGGGTGAGTACGTGTCCACCGCGGCAGCGGTGCGGGAGCAGCACGGCCATGACGAATCCGGCTGGCCGGTCATGCCGCCTGACGCAGTGGTCTTCGCGCAGGACCGTGCACAGGTGGCTACGGCCGTTACTCTCTGCGCCCGCCATGGTGTGCCCGTGATCCCGTACGGTACCGGTACCGCGGTGGAAGGACACGTGCAGGCGGTCCGGGGTGGTGTGGTCATCGACCTCGCGGGTATGGATCAGGTGCTCCGGGTCAGCCCCGAAGACATGGACTGCACCGTCCAGGCCGGGGTCACCCGCAAGCAACTCAACCGCCATTTGCGTGATACCGGACTGTTCTTCCCCGTGGATCCGGGCGCGGATGCCTCCATCGGCGGCATGGCCGCCACGCGGGCGTCGGGCACCAACGCCGTGCGTTACGGCACCATGGCCCACAACGTGCTCTCGCTCACGGCGGTGCTGCCGGACGGGCGCATCATCGAGACCGGCCGTCGTGCCCGTAAGTCCTCCGCCGGGTATGACCTGGCCCACCTGCTCATCGGCGCCGAGGGAACCCTGGGCGTGATCACCGACATCACCCTGCGCCTGCACGGGCTGCCGGAGGCAGTGAGCGCGGCGGTGTGCGCGTTTCCATCCGTGGATGCGGCGGTGCAGGCGGCCAGCGTGACCATTCAGAGCGGTGTGCCGGTGGCCCGAGTGGAACTGCTGGACGAACTGCAGATGCGGGCCATCAATGCCTACGCCGGGCTGGATCACGCCGAGGCGCCGCACCTGTTCCTGGAGTTCCACGGCTCGCCGGCGGGTGTCGCCGAGCAGGCGGAGACTACCCAGGCCATTGCCGCTGAGCATGGCGGCACCGCATTCCAGTGGTCCACCCGGGAGGAGGAACGCAATCGCCTGTGGCAGGCGCGCCACGATGCCTTCCCGGCGGCCATGCAGCTGCGGCCCGGGTCCCTCCCGGTGATCACCGATGTGTGCGTGCCGGTATCGGCCCTCGCGGGCTGTATCGCTCGTGCCCAGGAGGATCTGGTTGCCATGCCCGTTCCAGGGACGATCGTTGGCCATGTGGGCGACGGCAATTTCCACGTGATCCTGCTCTGCGATCCGGACAGCGAGGAGGAGCACGCGGCCGCCAAGGCATTCAACCAGCGCCTGGTGGAACAGGCCCTGGCCCTGGACGGCACCTGCACCGGTGAGCACGGCGTGGGACTGGGCAAGCGGGGCTTTCTGGCCCACGAGCATGGCGACGCCGTGGAAGTCATGCGTGCCGTCAAGAATGCCCTGGACCCCCAGGGCATCATGAATCCGGGGAAGATCCTCCCCGATCCTCCGTCAGGGTGAAATAGGGCGCGATGGCGCCCCGGGTCTCCCTGGCCCGTTGCAGTTCTGCCCGGGCCACCGTGCGCAGATGCACCTCGTCGGGGCCATCGAGAAAGCGCATGGCGCGCCCCCAGGTCCACAGGTAGCTCAGCGGCGTGTCCGGTGTCAGGCCCATGGCGCCGAATACCTGGATGGCCCGGTCCAGAACCCGTGTCTGCAGTTGCGCGACCACCACCTTGATGGCGGACACCGCCGTATGCGCGGCCCGTGCCCCGTGCTGATCGATCTGCCAGGCCGCCTGCAGCACCAGCAGCCGTGCCTGATCGATCTCCAGGCGCGAGTGGGCGATCCATTCGTTGATATTCGCCTGTTCCGACAGATGCTTGCCGAAGCTGCGCCGTTCCAGCGCGCGCTCCCGCATGAGCTCAAGCGCCACCTCGCACTGACCGATGGAGCGCATGCAGTGATGGATGCGACCCGGCCCCAGGCGGGCCTGCGCCATGGCGAAACCGTGCCCTTCCTCGCCGAGCAGATTGGCCGCGGGCACCCGCACGTTGCGGAACACCAGTTCGCAGTGGCCCTCGGGGGAGTGGTAGTGCATGATCGGGATGTTGCGGGCGATCTCGAGCCCCGGTGCGTCCATGGGTACCAGCACCATGCTGTGCCGCTGATGGCGCTCCGCCCCGGCGTCTTCGTCGGAGACGCCCAGCACGATGGCCAGGCGGCAGTTGGGGTGATTGGCGCCGGTGATGAACCACTTACGGCCGTTGATGACGTATTCGTCGCCGTCGCGGCGAATGGACGTCTGGATGTTGGTGGCGTCCGACGAGGCCACGTCCGGTTCGCTCATGGCGAAACAGGAGCGGATCTCCCCCTCCAGGAGCGGCTTCAGCCAGTTACGGTACTGGGCGGGTGACGCAAAGAGGTGCAGCAGTTCCATGTTGCCGGTGTCCGGCGCCGAGCAGTTGAACACCTCCGATGACCAGTGGACCCGCCCCATGGTCTCTGCCACCGGGGCGTAGTCCAGGGTGCTCAGGGCGGTGCCGGGCTCGTCCTCGCGCAGGCCGGGGAGGAACAGGTTCCACAGGCCGTCCCAGCGGGCCAGGGCCTTGATGTCGTTCACCAGTTCCACGGGGTATTCGCCGCGGGCGACTTGTGCATGCCACTGTGTGTTGTATGGCAGTACGTATTGCTCCATGAACTGAAAGACCTGTTCACGGATGGCGCTGCTGCGCTCGCTGTGCGCAAAATCCATGCTGCCTCCCTGGTTATGTCCGGAAAGGTTGGTGGTATTCAGGCAGCGTGCCGGCGACGGCACAGCCGGGCGATGACCCAGATCAAGTGAACGCGCTACCCTGCGTCCATACTGGCGTGTCGCCGGTGCTCCCTTGCTCAATTGCAGCGCACTGAACCTAGGTACAGGACACATAGATAATGCGACTTGAAGTGGGTTGCTCCATCCGCATGCATTGCCCCCAGCAGACGCCGTTGATTCTGCTGTTGCGCCCGCGCAGCGGGGTATCGCAGTGGGTGGAGGAAGAGCGCTACGTCCTGGACCCCCACGTGCCGGTGGACGAGTACGTGGACGGCTTCGGCAATCTCTGCCAGCGGCTGGTGGCGCCTGTCGGTGCCTTCCGGATTGAAACCCATGCCCGGGTGCGTACTGTCCCCAGCGTGGATGTTGCGGCGGGTGCGCCTTTCGTGCCGGTGCCGCAACTACCCGATTCGGTGCTCGCCTACCTGCTGCCCAGCCGTTTCTGCGAGTCCGACCGCCTGGGTGCCATGGCCACCGAGCTGGTCGGTGGCGAGCGTCCCGGCTACGACCAGGTGGCCGCCATTTCCCGCTGGGTGAATCAGCACATACGCTACCGGTCGGATTCCGATCCGGCGCCGGTGTCCGCCACGGAAGTGCGAGCGCGGGGGAACGGTGTCTGCCGTGACCTCACGCACCTCGCCATCGCCCTGTGCCGGGCCATCAATATTCCGGCCAGAATGATTGCCGGCTACGTCCAGGATCTGGAGCCCATGGACCTGCATGCCTGGTTCGAGGCCTGGGTCGGTGGACGCTGGTACACCTTCGACCCGACCCAGCCCCAGAAGAACAATGCCCGGGTGGTCCTGGCCCAGGGCAGGGATGCGGCGGACGTCCCGGTCTACAACCAGTTCGGTCCCCCGGTCATCCCAGAGCACATGCGCATCACCGTCCGTCCCTTGAACTGAAGCCGGGCCCGTTTACGCCTCCGGGAACTCCGTGGGCGCGCCGGCGCGGGATTCCCAGGCGTCGATGTCGGCGGTCACGGCGGCGAGTTTCTCGCGGATGCGCCCGTAGGCGTAGCGTCCCAGCGGAATGCGCATGGGCGGGTTGTCCATGGCCACCGCTTCGAGGATGACTTCGGCTGCGCGTTGCGGATCGCCGGGCTGGTTGCCATGGCGGTTGGTGACCGTCTCGCGACTCGCACCACTGGTGGTGGCGTAATCTTCGATCACGTGCTCCGCCAGGCGCAGTGAGCGCCCGGTGAACTCGGTCCGGAACGGGCCCGGCTCGATGAGGGTGACATGGATGCCCAGTGGTTCGAGCTCTCCGGCCAGCGCTTCGGACAGCCCCTCCAGGGCGAACTTGGATGCCGCGTAGAAGCCGTAACCGGGCCGCGCCGTCATGCCGGCCACGGAGGAGATATTCACGATGCGGCCGCTGCGGCGCCGGCGCATGCCCGGCAGCAGGGCGCGGGTGAACTCCACGGTGCCGAAGAAGTTGGCCTCCAGCATGGGGCGGTACTCGGCGGGCGTCATTTCCTCCACGGCACCGATGAGGCCGAAGCCGGCGTTGTTCACCAGCACGTCCACCTGGCCGAAGGCGCGTTCGGCGGTGGCAGCGGCGGCAGCCGCCGTCCCTTCCGTATCGGTGAGGTCCAGCGCAAGTGTGGCGACCTGGCCCGGATAGCGCTGGGCAAGATCCTGCACTGCCTCCTGCTGCCGTGCCGTGAGCACCGTGGCGTCTCCACCCCGCAGAACCGCCTCTGCCAGTGCGCGGCCGAACCCGCTCGAGGCGCCGGTGATGACCCAGACGCGTTGCATATCGTCCCCCCCCGTTGTTGTGATGTTCGGGTCGCAACCGGGGTCCATGCACGGTGAGGCCGAGTCAAGTCCCGGCTGCGGCGGCGCGATACCGCCGGCCGGCGGTGAGCGCCACCAATATCACAATGGCCTGCACGCCGTACAAGGTAAAGAGGAACACCCGCGGATAACGACTGTAGATACTGCCACCGCTGGCCGGGTCATGGGGCAGCTGCAGGATGGTGGCGGTGCGGGTGAAGGTGTCGGTGGTGGCGACGATGCGGCCGTCCGGACCGCTGATGGTCGATGGCCCGTTGTTCATGGCATGCACCACTGGCACCCGGTTCTCGATGCCGCGAAGGACGGCCTGGGCCGCGTGCTGATACGGCTGCCGGGTTTCGCCGAACCAGTTGTTCATGGACTGGAACACCAGCACGGTGCCTTCCGGGTGTTCATTGACCGCGTCCGCGACCAGCGCGCCTATCGCCGTCTCGAAACAGATCTTGGGGACGATCCGTATGCCGTCGATGACCGCGCTGGCGTGCTCGACGCCACGCGAGAGGTCTCCGGCCGCATCACCGAAATAGGCTCGTGCCGGGCGTTCAAGCAGGGGAATCCGCTCGACCAAGGGGATGAACTCGCCGAAGGGCATACGGCGCATCTTGCGGTACCGGGCGGTCTCGGTGCCGTCCGCTCCCAGGATGACACTGGCGTTGTACTCGGTGGTTTCCGTGCGTTCGTTGTCCTGGAAGATCAATGGCGTCTGCAGTTCCCTCACCTGACGCCGGTAGGCCTGTTGCACGGAGGGGTAGCGGTGGTAGCCCTTGAAGCGGGTTTCGGGCCAGACCACCAACTCCGCCCCCTCGGCGGCGAGTTCCCGGGTCATGGCCATCTCCGGTGGGGCCAGACGTGTGTAGCCGTCGGCCACCGGCGGGATGGACGCGCTTGGCGGGTCGTTGGGCTGGACGATACCGATCCTGCGCTCGCTCCAGTTGGTTGTTTCCGGTTGCCACTGGAGCAATGCCGCGGTGCCGTAGCCGAACCAGGCAACGACCACGGTCGTGGCAATCACGCTGGCAGGACGTAACCAGCAACGTCTGCCGTCACGAAGGCCCTGAAACAATAATGCGGACGTCCCCGTCAGTATCAGGTCCACACCGTGGCCACCCACCAGATCGGAGCCCTGGATCCCGGGCAGGAACCCCGTCTGTCCAGCGGCCAGCGTTATCGGTGTAAGGAGCGGGAAAAGGGCGAAAACGGAAACGAAACTCACCGGGAAAAGCAGCAGAACCGGCCAGCCGGTGCGTTGCTCGAGCCAACGGAACAGGAGTGCTGCCAGGGCGATGCTCTGGGAGACGTAAAGCCAGTAAACGGTGGCCGCAGCAAAGCTCGCCGTTGGCCCATGGCCGAGGAAGTTCGCCACCATTTGCGGCATCCAGTAATGGGCGGCGGCCCATGCCGCAACACCTGTCAGCGTGCCCAGAAGCCAGGCACGCGCGATGGTGGCCCCCCGCAGCGCGAATAACAGGGGGACAAAGGCGACCCAGCCCGCCAGGAACAACTGGGGGTGCAGGAAAGGAAGTGCCAGCAGGATCCCGGAACACAGGGCAAGCCCCCCGCTGCGCAGCGGGGCGGGGATGGCGGCTGTAGATATCGGCGGCATGAAGGCGAGTGTTCTGTCCCCGAAGTGCGCTGTATTTTGCCTGTCCTCTGGGCCGCACAGGCGCTCAAAATGCAACGCACTTCGGGGACAGGACACTAGTCTATTCGGTGTGCACGTCACGTCGCCATTGCGTAAAGCTGCGCCCGTGAGCGAAGAAACCGGCGCCGGGTCTCTCCCGGCGCCGGATTACAGCGGTGTTACCTCAGTTGAAGTCCTTGGTTTCGACCTCCCAGTCGCTGCTCTGGCAGAGGATGCAGTCGCTGCCGAAGAACGTGGCAGCGGCGTCGCCGTCGTCCATGAGGTAGTAGCGCAACCAAGCGGTGGACGGGCCACGGAAGTCGCCGGCGCTGCCCACCGGCTCGAAGTGACCGGCGCCCTGCAGGATGCCCCAGAATACCGGCACGTTAGCCCGGTTGAAGATCGGGCCCTGGTTCAGTGTGGTGCCGGCAATTGAATCACTGCTGCCGGACATCAGGAACATCGGGCCGTTCTGGTTGCGCTGCGAACTGGTGTCATGGCCCAGGCCCAACTGATAGGGCTGCATCGGCGCGGTGGTCGTGATCCGCTCGTCCTGGCCGGCCATGATGGCGCCGCCGCCGCCCTGGGAGTGGCCGGATGCGCCGACGCGGTCCATGTCGACGTTGCCGCCGAACTCCTCTTCCACGGCGTCCAGGCACTCCAGCATGTCCTCGCCGGTACCGGCGTTGGACGTCTCGGCCGCCGCGACCACGAAGCCATGGCTGGCCCAGTGGTTGAGCAGACCGCTGTAGGTGGTGGGGCTGGAGCCGGTGCCGTTGCCCCAGATGATCACGGGGTGCTCCAGGCCGGTGCCACCGATATCGGATGGATAGCGGACATCGCAACTGCTGCTGAACCAGCCGCCGCCCAGACTGGTGCTGCTGGTGCTATAGGGACCGTCATCGGCGAAGTCGGTGACGCCCGGGAAGCCGGTGCCGGTTTCGTTGCCGGGCGGGGTCGGGTCATCACCTCCGTTACCGTTCCAGGCCATGGCACTGGTGGTGCCCAGGGCAAAGGCGGCGGCCAGCAACCAGGTGGTGGTTGTTGTTGCCCTCGTGGTTTCCTTTTGCATAGCGCTACTCCTCGTTTGCTATTTCTTTCGTTGTTTGCCGTGAACTTGCGCACAGCGGCGCGGGGGAGATCGGCCGCCTCACGGCGTGCGGCCAGACCATACTGCGAGGGGCGACCGGTGGTTGCCGGCCATTGTACAAGCTACCGAATCGCGTTTAGTGATGTGAGAAAGAAACGATAACCGTTTATGTATCATTTGTATGACTATATTTAGACTGCTATTCCAGATTTGTCAAACTCGCATCGTGACCTATTTGCGTGGCGGCCTGGTAACGCAAGCGTATGAGGGGGAGGTGTCTCTAGGCGTAGAGACGGGTAAAGACGAACAAGGAAAACCGGCGCCGGGGATTCCCGGCGCCGGTTTCATGGGAGGACGTCACATTAGTTGATGTCGCTGGTATCCACGTCCCAGTCGCCGCTCTCGCAGAGGACGCAGTCGTTGCCAAAGAACATGGCGGCGGCGTCGCCGTCATCCATCAGGTAGTACCGCATCCACGCGGTGGAGGGGCCGCGGAAGTCACCGGCGCTGCCCATGGGCTCGAAGTGGCCGGCACCCTGCAGCGTGCCCCAGAAGACCGGTACGTTGGCCCGGCTGAAGACCGGTGACTGATTCAGCGTGGGGCCGGCGATGGAGTCGCTGCTGCCGGACATCAGGAACATGGGCCCGTTCTGGTTGCTCTGGGAACTGGTGTCATGCCCCAGGCCGATGGTGTAGGGCTGCATCGGTGCCGTGGCGGTGATGCGCTCGTCTTGGCCGGCCATGATGGCGCCGCCACCGCCCTGGGAGTGGCCGGAGGTGCCAACGCGGTCCATGTCCAGGTTACCGCCGAAGGTGCCTGTGCCGGAGGCGTTCGCCTCTTCCAGTTCGTCCACGCACTACAGCATGTCCTCGCCATCCCCGGCACTGGACGTGTCCGCACCGGCGACCACGAAACCGTGGCTGGCCCAGTGGTCCAGCAGGCCGCTGTAGCTCGTTGTGCTGGTTCCGGTGCCGTTGCCCCAGACAATCACCGGGTGTTCCAGGCCGGTATCGCCGATGTCGGACGGGTAGCGGACATCGCAGCCGCTGCTTCCCCAGCCGCCGCCCAGGCTGGTGCTGCTGGTGCTGTAGGGACCGTCATCGGCGAAGTCGGTGACGCCCGGGAAGCCGGTACCGGTTTCGTTGCCGGGCGGGGTCGGGTCATCACCCCCGTTGCCATTAAAGGCCAGGGCACTGGTGGTGCCCAGGGCAAAGGCGGCGGCCAGCAGCCAGCTGGCAGTGGTGGTGCTCCTCGTATTGAAGCGTTCCATGGCGAGTCTCCTCATTTCTGTTGAATCGTTATTTGCCGTGATTGTCGCGCCTAGCAGACGCTGAAGAGGGATCAATCAACTCACGGCGATTGATCGAGCCCTGTGCTGAATGGTTATCGGAAACCGGTCAGAGTGCCGTTGATGAAGAAAACGATAATTCAGGAGTGATCATGTATGATACGGAACATCGTATTGTTTCATTTCTGGTAGTTGTAAACGCCAGTCGCCGACGTGTCAAATCCCTGCCTTGAGCCCGGGGGCATGACGTTGCCCGAGTCCCCGGCGTCGGCGTGATGGAGAACTGCGCCGGGAAGCCCGGCGCCGTTGCGGTAGGACGCTACATCAGTTGATGTCGCGGGTGTCCACGTCCCAGTCGCTGCTCTCGCAGAGGACGCAGTCGCTGCCAAAGAACCAGGCGGCGGCGTCGCCGTCGTCCATCAGGTAGTAGCGCATCCATGCCGTTGACGGACCGCGGAAGTCGCCGGCGCTGCCGGTGGGCTCGAAATGGCCCGCACCCTGCAGAATGCCCCAGAACACCGGTACGTTGGTGTTGCGGAATACCGGGCCCTGGTTGAGCGTGGTGCCGGCGATTGCATCACTGCTGCCGGACATCAGGAACATAGGCCCGTGCTGCTCGCTCTGGGAACTGCTGCGGTGACCCAGGCCGATGGTATACGGCTGCATGGGCGCCGTTGCGGTGACACGCTCGTCACGCCCCGCCATGATGGCGCCGCCGCCGCCCTGGGAGTGGCCGGAGGCGCCGACGCGGTCCATGTCGACGTTGCCGGCGAACTCCTCTTCCACGGCGTCCTGAAGATCGCGATTGCTGCACGCTATCGATGCAGCCGGAGCACGCGATCCGGTCGCGGCGCCGGACCGCGTGTGTTGCGAAGACCCAGAAGTCTGGAGCTTTCGCGGAAAAACATTTATCGTCTCAAAAAGAGACGATAAAGCATAATGTATTGTCGCCTACAGGCATAGACGACCAGTCTCATGGTGTCAAATGAATGACGCGTTCAACACGTCAGTTCGCAGGGTGTCAGCGCGGCGGGAGGGGTGTGTCCGGAACGTCGCCATCAGCGGTTGTCCCGGACGGCGGTGAGGCGGGTTGGTCGTCGTATGCGCGCGGATCCAGCTCCGCAATCACGGCGCTGGTCCGGGACATGGTCCGGTACGGCTGGCGCACGGGAGCGCGGTCCGTTCCCTGTATCCAGGCCGCCAGTCCGGTGACGAATCCCAGCGCTGCCAGATAGTAGAAGAGGCCGGAACCGCCGATCCAGGCGATCACCCAGCCGCCGACGACAGGCCCGGCGGCGGCCCCCACTCCCCAGAGGAAGAGCAGCGCCGCTGCCACGGAGACAAAATCGCTGCCCGGCCCCACCGTGTCGTTGGCCTGGGAAACGGCCAACGGGTAGAACGTGAAGGTGAATCCGCCGAACACCGCCGTGGCGACCAGCAGCGCCTGCATCGGCACCTGCGCACTGAACAGGCCGATGGCAACGGCCAGGACGGCGCTGGCCAGGCCGACGATCAGGATTAGCGGTCGTCTGCCGAAACGGTCGGAGAAATGGCCAATGGGCCACTGCAGGGCCACGCCCCCCAGGATCAGACTGGCCATCAGCGTGGCCACGCCACCCACATCCAGGCCCAGGCGCAGGGCGAACGCCGGTGTCAGGGTGAAGACGGCACCGCTGCTCAGGCCCGATGCAAGGCAGGTCCAGGCCGCCAGCGGTGCGCCAACCAGCGTCTGACGCAACGCCATCGGCACATGGGGAGACGGTTCCGGCGGATTGCTGGCGCGACTCAGGGCGACTGGAACCAGGCACAGCGCGAACAGCAGGCCGACGACCATGAACAGTTCCGCGCCCGCCGGGTCCCCCAGGTGTAACAGGAACTGCCCGGCGCCCAGGGCGACATAGGAGATGATCTGGTACAGCGAGAACACCCGCCCGCGGGAGGCAGGGTCTGCGCGTTCGTTGAGCCAGCTCTCCACCACCATGTAGATGCCGGCGATGCTGAAACCGATGATGGCCCGGAGCAGGAACCAGGCCGCGGGCAGGACATACAGGCCCTGGAGGAGAATGGCGGCGGTGCAGAGCGCCGCGAAAATGGCAAACGCACGGATGTGCCCCGCCTGCCGGATGATCCGCCCCGCCTGGTGAGAGCCCACAACCAGACCGACATAGTACGCGGAAAGGACCAGGCCTTTGATCAGCGGGTCAATGGCCTCGAAGCTCAGCCGAATGCTCAGCAGGCTGCCCATCAGTCCACCGCCCAGGAGCAGGATGGCCATGGAAGCGAGCAGGGCGGTAATCGATGCCAGGAAACGGCTCATGGGTCTCCTGTCTGCATGGCCGAGAACGGATGAAAATGGCTGGCCAATCGAGCGTCGGCCAGTCGTGCCGCATCCGCAAGCGTTGTGGCAATGGCGTTGTCCATGGCGGTTTGCGTAAGCTGGGCACGTTACGGTCCCGGGAGCAGGTGCAATGGACGTAGAATCCGTCGAGGACGTGTTGCAGGCCTGGCTGGTGGTGGCCGTGGCCTCGGTCATGGCCGTGGTTCTGGTGCTGGGCGTCTATCGCATTATGCTGGCGGGATTGCGCCGGATGCTCAGACCGGAGCACCTGGCGCGCCTTTTCCTCGACAACGCCGCGCGGGCGCTGGGGGCGGTGCTCTGTCTCCTGGCCCTGCAGGTGGTATGGCAGCAGGCGCCGGCCGACCTTCCTCTGGTCCCGGTCACGCAGCATTTGATTACCCTGCTGCTCATTGTGGCGCTCACGTGGGCGGCGGTCCGTTGTTCGGCGGCCATCGGTGAGGTGATTGTCCACCTGAATCCGCCATTGCCGGACCAGAGTCGTCAGGCGCGCAAGATCGAGACCCAGACCCGGTTCATCACCCGTGGGTTGAATATCCTCATTGTCATCGTCGGTTTCGCGGCGGCGCTAATGACCTTCCCGCCGGTTCAGCAGCTGGGCACCAGTTTGCTGGCGTCGGCGGGGATCGGTGGCATCATTCTTGGCTTTGCCGCGCGACCGGTGCTTACCAACCTACTCGCAGGCATGCAGATCGCTCTGACCCAGCCCTTCCGCATCGATGACGTGCTGTTCGTGCAGGGGGAGTGGTGCTGGGTGGAGGAGGTGACCAGCACCTACGTGGTGCTGCGGGTGTGGGACTTGCGGCGCCTGGTGGTGCCGTTGCAGTGGTTCATCGAGAATCCGTTCCAGAACTGGACGCGCAACTCCAACAACCTGTGTGGCCCGGTGTTCCTCTGGGTGGACTATCGCATGCCCATGGAGCCGTTGCGCGAGGAGTTCATGCGCCTGCTGCAGGAATCTCCGCAATGGGATGGCGAGACCAGCACCGTCCAGGTCACCGATTCTTCCAGCCAGGCCGTGCAAGTGCGTTTTCTGATGAGTGCCGGTGATTCCTCTGCCACCTGGGACCTCCGCTGTCTGGTGCGGGAGGGGCTGGTCGCCTTCGTGCAGCGAGCGTATCCACAGTATCTGCCGAGGATACGGGCGCAGTTCGAGGAGGCCGGGGGCCTGTCCCAGGAGCAGCCGACAGACCTGCGCTAACCGCATTTACCTACATGACAACGGAACACTGACGGAAAGGACCGCTATCCATGACCGACGCAGTCGAACAGATCCACGGGTTGACCGACGAACTGGCCCGGGTTGGCTATATTTCCAGCGAAGATGTGGCGATGGTCGTCTATCTCGGTGACGCCCTGGGCAAGCCGGTTCTGGTGGAAGGCCCTCCCGGCGTGGGCAAGACGGAACTGGCCCGTGCCGTTGCCGACGTGGTTGATCGCGAACTCATCCGATTGCAGTGCTACGAGGGTCTGGACGAGGGGCGGGCGCTGTACGAGTGGAAGTACGGCAAGCAACTGCTCTACACCCAGTTGCTGCGGGACCGCCTCGGCAGTCTGCTGGCCGACAGTGACAGCCTCGGCGACGCGGTCCGGCGTCTGGACACCCTGGGTGGCGGGTTCTTCTCGGAACCGTTCCTGGAGGCGCGGCCGTTGCTGCAGGCCCTGCGCTCGGAGCGGGGTGCCGTGCTGCTCATCGACGAGGTGGACAAGGGTGATCCGGAGTTCGAGGCCTTCCTGCTGGAATTTCTGGCCGACTACCAGGTCACCATTCCGGAACTCGGCACCATTGGCGCCGTGCATACCCCCATTGTCTTTCTCACCAGCAACGGCAGTCGTGAACTTTCCGAGGCACTGAAGCGGCGCTGCCTGCATCTCCACATTCCCTACCCGGACCGGGTGCTGGAGGAGCGCATCCTGGCCCAGCGAGTGCCCGGCATGGGGGAGGCGTTGCGTGGGGAAGTGGTGGCGTTCGTGCACGGGCTGCGGGAACTTGACCTGCGCAAACGCCCGGCCATCTCCGAGACCCTGGACTGGGCGCGAACGCTGCTGCTCCTGCAGGCCGATCAGCTCGACACGGAACTCGTCCAGCGCACCCTGAATGTGCTGCTGAAGTTCCAGGATGATGTCGAGACCGCCATGCCCCGGGTCCGCGAGTTGCAGGCCGGGGCGCGCAGCTGAATGGAGCGGCTGCTCACCGAATTCGTCCAGGTCCTGCGCGGGGCTCACATCGACGTGGGGCCCGCGCAGAGTGCCGATGCGGCCCGGGCGCTCACCGTCACCGGCGTGATGGACCGCGAGCGCACCCGCCGCGTGCTTGCGGCGACCCTGATCAAGGACCAGGACCAGCGGCCAGCTTTCGACGCGTGTTTCGACCGCTATTTCCAGACCGGGAGAACACAGCCGGAGGAGGAAGGCGTGTCGCCGTCACCAGCGGCAGAGCACTCGGACGCCGAAACTCCCGCCCCTGTCGGGGAACAGGCGGGTGGGGGCGGTGGTCTTGCCCGTGCGCTGGAGACCGGTGACACCGCCGCGCTGGAAGCGCGTCTGGCACATGCCATGAACGAGGCCCGTGTCGCCGAGGCGCGTCACTGGACCCAGACCGGTGTCATGACCCAGCGGGTACGACAGGTGCTGGAACTGGACGCCGTGGATAGCATTCTGCGCCGTCGTCGCGAGCAGGGACAACCGGCGGAGCGGCTGGCCCGGGCGCGTGCCGCGTTCGATCGGCACATCCGGGACCGGGTGGAACAGCGGGTCCGCATGCAGGCCGAAACCCATGCCTGGACGTTCCGCGACCGGGTGCTGCGTCAGACGCCATTGTCGGCACTGGATCGGCGTGACCAGGCGCGTATGCGGGAACTGGTGCAGCGCCTGGCGCGGCGTCTGGCGGCCCGCCACGGTCGCCGACGCCGCCGGCACCGCCGTGGACGTCTGGATGCGCCGCGTACCGTGCGCCAGAGCCTGCGCTATGGCGGTGTGCCGTTTCAGCCTGTGTGGAAGGGGCAGCGGCGTGACCGGGCTCGCGTGGTGGTGCTGTGCGATGTCAGTCAGTCGGTCCGTGGTCAGGCCGCGGTGCTGTTGCCCTTCGTTCACGCACTGCAGGGCGTGCTACCCGAGGTCCACTCCTGGGTGTTTGCCAGTGACCCGGTGAATGTGACCACGCTGTTTCGCCAGTACGCGCCGGAGCGTGCCATGGCGGAGGCCCTGGCCCACTACGGCAATGGTTCCACGGATTACGGCGGCACCCTGGCAAGCTTCGACGCGGCCACCCAGCGCCTGATTCAGCGCCAGACCACTGTGGTCATACTGGGGGACGGTCGCAACAATCATGGTCCCACGGGCGTGGAGGCGCTGGAGCGAATTGCCGGTCGGGCCCGGGAGGTGATCTGGCTGAATCCGGAGCCGGAGCGTAGCTGGGGGACGGGGGATTCGGAAATGCCAGCCTATGCCAGGCGCTGTGATGAGGTTCTGCGCTGCCGAACCCTCCGGGACCTGGAGTGGGCGGTCGCGGAACTCCTGCGACGAGCCGGCTGACCCGTCGGGGTCGGTCTACGCCAGTTCGGCGCGGCTCTCGCGGATCATTTCCTTCTGTGGCATGCGCCAGACCTGATCCGTTTCCGGGTTGAACTGCGGCTCCAGCGCACGGATGCGATCCGTGAGCGGAGGATGGGTTGCCAACAGGCCGGGTGAACGCCGGGCGACCGCCTCGGCGAACAGCATGTGCCGTATCTCCTCACCGTGGGCGTTGTTCATGCGCTCGGCCTGCTGCAGGGCGCCGATCTTCTTCAGCGCGTTGGCCAGGCCCTCGGGGTTGCGGGTGAACTCCACGGCGGTGGCGTCGGCCAGGTACTCGCGGCGGCGTGACACCGCTGCCTGCAGCATGCGCCCCGCCAGCACGCCGAGGGCGCCGAGAATCAGCAGGCTGATGCCGATGGCCATGGCTACCAGCACGGCCCGTTGATCCCGCCGCCCGCCACCGGTGATCAGCACGCTGCGCATGGCCATGCGACCCGCCACGGTCAGCGCCACCAGGCCGAAGATCATGGCCATGAGGCGGAGATTGAGGCGCATGTCGCCGTTGGCAATGTGGGCAAACTCATGCGCCACCACGCCCTTGAGTTCCTGGCGGTTCAGCGATGCCAGGGCGCCGTGGGTCATGCCAATGGCGGCGTTGTCCGGGGAATTGCCCGCGGCGAAAGCATTGATGCCCTGTTCGTGCTTGATCACGAACACCTTCGGTATCGGCAGATTCGCCGCGATGGCCATCTCCTCGACCACGTTGTACAGACGCCGGTGCGTGGCGTTGGTGCTGTCGCGGGTGATCTCGGTGCCGCCCATGGAACGCGCGACGTTGGCGCCATCACCGCCGAGCATCAGGCCGCGCACCGCCGCCGTGACCAGGATGATGCCCAGGACCGCAAGCCCTGCCATTACTGCCGTGCCGGGGTCGAACTGGGTCAGCAGCACTTCCCCGGACGGCTGCACCTGCGTTTCCCCCCGTGGCCCGGCAGCGGTGTGTTCGCCGGCACCGCCCAGCAGCAGTCCGGCCAGCGCCCCCACCGCCACGGCGATGGCCGCCGCCAGGGCGACGAACAGGGCCACCAGGACCAGGGTCTGGCGTCGGGCCCGGGCCTGGGCCTCGGCAAAGTTGAAGAACGCAGAGTCGGTCATGCAGCCCCTTTGGCCAGATCAGGAGAACGACACCTGGGGCGGCTCCTGGAGCGATTCCCGGTCCTCGAACTCCAGCATGGCGGCACGGGTGAAGTTGAACATGCCGGCGATGATGTTCGACGGCACCACCTCGACGGCGTTGTTGTAGCGCATGGCGGCGTCGTTGTATGCCTGCCGCGCGTAGGCCACGCGGTTCTCGGTGGAGGTCAGTTCCTCCTGCAGGCTCTGGAAGTTCTCGTTGGCCTTGAGGTCCGGGTAGGCCTCGGAGAGGGCGAAAAGGCGCCCTAGTACACCGCCCAGCGAGCCCTCGGCCTGGCCGAGCTTGGCCATGGAGTTCGGGTCGCCGGGGGCGTTCTGACTCTGTTGGCGAACCTGTTCGGCGTTGTTGCGCGCCTCGATGACAGCCGTGAGCGTCTCGCGCTCGTGCTGCATGTAACCCTGAACCGTCTCCACCAGGTTGGGGATCAGGTCGTGGCGGCGCTTCAGCTGCACGTCGATCTGCGCAAAGGCGTTCTTGAATGCGTTGCGCTTGCGGACCAGGCGGTTGTAGAGCAGTACGCCCGGCAGAACGATGGCGAGAACGATCACCAGTAACGCGATAATGACTTCCATACTCGGCCTCACGGTTGGCGGCAGGGCTTCCCTGTTGTTCGCCGTGAATGGTAGCGCGGATGGCGCCGTCGGTCACACGCCCGGCTTGGCAAGGGGCGGCGGGGGCGTCCACCATGGACTTGCCGTGCCGGTCGTGTTTCATTGTGGCGTCAGTCAGCAATCACGCAAACAGGAGCACAGCACCCATGAGCGAACCGGTGGTGGCGAGCAAGACCCCGTATGTCCTGGAGCTGGAGTCGGGCACCTATATGTGGTGCCGGTGTGGCCGGTCCGCGAACCAGCCCTACTGCGACGGCTCGCACAAGGGCACCGATCTGGCGCCGGAGAAACTGGTGCTTGAGGAACCGCGCAAGGTGGCGCTGTGTGGATGCAAGCAGACTGGCAATCCCCCGTATTGCGATGGCAGTCACAAAAATGTGGACTGAACCCGCCAGTTGTCTGTCGTGAGTCAAGTCAGCCGCAGAGGCTGACCTGTAATCTGTTGCATCGATTGTCCTGATACCGTTCCGGCAGGTCGTCGACACATCGGCCAATGAGGTTGCCAACGTCGCCCATGGATGCACAGATCCGGGAAGCCCTGCAGTACTGTCCCAGCCTGCCCACGCTATCGTCGGTGGCCATGCGTATCGTGGAACTGGGGCGTGATCCCGAGGCAAACGTCGCCACCGTGGCCTCGGTGCTGTCCCAGGATCCTGCCCTGGCCAGCCGCATCCTGCGTGTCAGTAACTCGCCTCTCTATGCCAAGCGCAGATCCTGCGACAACCTGCATCAGGCTGTCGCGGTCATCGGCCTGAATTCCGCACTGACCCTGGGGTTGAGCTTCTCGCTGGCGGATCAGTTGCGGGGGCCGTCGGTCAGCGCCGGGGCGCTGGAAGCCGTATGGCGGCGTGCACTGATCGCCGCTACCGCATGCCGCTGCCTGGGCGAGATTCTCGGTCGGCGGGATCTGGAAGAGCTCTTCCTGGCCGGGCTGTTGCAGGATGTTGGCGTGCTGGCCCTTGAGGCGGCGCTGCCGGAGCGATACGGACAACTGCTGGGCGCTCAAGCTGACCACAACGAACTCGTGCGTCGTGAACACGACACCCTCGGCACCGATCACGCCGATGCCGGTGCCTGGCTGATGCGTTACTGGAGCCTGCCCGAGTATCTGGCAACTGCGGCTCTGGGTAGCCATGACCCGGAGGCCGTGGATAGTGCGGAGAGCCTTCGCCCGTGCGTGTTCTGCGTTGCCCTGAGCGGGCGTGTTGCCGATCTGTTTCTGGCCCATGGCGGCACGGAGGCCACTGAAGCGCTTGGCGAGCAGGCAAATCGGTGGCTTGGTCTCGGCGGCAGTGAACTGGAAGGGCTGCTGGGTCGTGTCGCGGAGCGGATGCCCCATCTGGAGCGGCTGTTCGAGACCGATATCATGTCGCCGCGCCGTGCCACCGGCATTGTCGACGAAGCGCGTGAAGTGCTGGCTGTGCGTAACCTGCAGCTCATCAGCGAGGTTGCCGAGCAGCACCGCCGAGCCAGCGAACTGGAACGCAACAGCCGTGCCTGGCGCGAGACCGCCAGCCGCGACGCGCTCACTGGGCTTTACAACCGACGCTACCTGGACGAGCGCCTGGAGTCCGAGTTCGCCATGGCCAGGGAGCACGGCTGGCCCCTGGCGGTGGGTTTCCTGGATCTGGATTACTTCAAGGCGGTCAACGACCGGCACGGGCATGCTGTGGGTGATTCCGTTCTGGTGCGCGTCGGTGAGGTGCTCGCAGATCATCTGCGCAGCGGTGATTGTCTGGCGCGTTACGGCGGTGAGGAGTTCGTTGTCGTGCTGCCCGGTACCGGGGCGCCCAATGCGGCGCAGGTGTTCGATCGCCTTCTCACGGCCCTGGAGCAGCTGGCGCATACCGACGAGCAGGGTGCGACCTTTGGCGTTACCGCCTCCGTCGGTGTCGCGGTGCAGGAGGGCGGGGAGGAGGTCGCGGAGTCGGTCGCGGACTTGCTGCGTGCCGCCGACCGGGCGCTCTATGATGCCAAGCGCGCCGGCCGCAACTGCCTGCGCTTCCACGAATAGCGCCGCTGGGCGGCGCCCCTCGTCGTCTCAGCGGTCCGGGGCGCTGTCGGCCTCGGGGGTGTCGTCAGTGGATGCGTCTGCCTGCCCCTCCATGCGCAGACTGATGCGCTGGGTTGCCAGGTCCAGGCCGTCTTGCTCGAAACGGCGCTTGAGGCGCAGATTGAATTCCCGGGCGATATCCCACTGCATCACCGGCGCAGTGCGGATTCGCACCCGCAGCACCGCGGCACCGTCCTCGAACCGTTCGACGCCCTGGAACTCCAGCGGTGCCCAGATGTTCCGGCCGAACTCCGGATCGCTGCGGACGTCCTCGGACACCTCCAACAGGAGGGCGCGAACGTCGTCGACGGCCGACGTATGCGGGACCTTCACCCGGATCAGGGCGACGCCGAACTGCCGCGACATGTTGTGAATGGCCTGAATCTGGCTGAAGGGCACGATGTGGAGGATGCCGTCCAGATCCCGCAGGCGCACGGTGCGCAGGCTCAGGCCCTCCACCGTGCCCATCTGGCCGCCCAGGTCGACAAAATCGTCGATGGCCAGGGAGTCCTCGATGAGGATGAACATGCCGGTGATCAGGTCCTGCACCAGTGTCTGGGCGCCGAAGCCGATGGCGATGCCGATGATGCCCGCGCCGGCCAGCAGCGGCGTGACGTTGACCCCCAGGTTGGCCAGGGCAACGATCACGGCAATCACCAGGATAGCGGTGAAAATCACGTTGCGGACCATGGGCGTGATGGTCTGCACCCGCGCCGTGTTCACCCGCCGACCGCGGCCTTCCATGGTTGAAGTCAGGCCCCGATGGATGGCGCTGTCGGCGACGATCCAGGCCAGCCAGGCGAGCAGGGCCGTGATGGCCACCGCCAGTAACGCCTGGGCGATGCGGCCACCCAGTGTTTCCTGGCCGAAACCGAACAGGGAGCCACCCCACACCCACAGTGACGCTTCCACGAACGCTGTCCAGGCGGCCAGATGTGCCACGGTATAACCGAACCGCTCCAGGCGGCGTTGATAGTCCGAGATGCGCCGTGGTCGCCGATCGAGGCGCTCTGCGTGGTGGTTGATCAGCCCGGTGATTGCCAGCGTGGCAGTGAGCAGGGCGATACAGATGACTCCACGGATGAGTACGTCCCCGGGCTCACCGGTGGCCACCACGACGGTCGCCAGGGACATCAGCACCAGCACCAGCACCGGTAGGTGCCAGTAGCGGCTGATCAGGCGCAGCAGCTCATTGACAGTGGTGTTGCGCCGGCGTTCGTGAAAGGGGCGGTTGTAGATGATATGGCGCACCGGCCGCCGGAAGCGCAGGATGAAGTGGCCTGCCAGCAACGTGGCAATACCGCTGATGAGTAGGGCAACGAGTTCGGCCAGCGAATGCCCCAGCATGGATTCGATGGTTCCGGAACTGGTGGCATCGGCCAGGCCCACCAGCGCTCCCAACAGGAACAGCCGTGGCAGGCCGTTACGGCGCAGGATGGCGACAGCAGGCCGCCGGTGTCCGCGGGCAAACACCGCCAGGACCAGTTCACAGACCAGCGACACCGCACGCCCGAGCAGTGCGGCATAGGCCAGAACCAGGGCGGTGGTACGGCCCGGCGTTGCCGGCGCCAGATAAAGCAAGCCGAGAAGCACGCCGAAACCAAGTGCCCAGGGCAGGAGGCGGCGCAGCAGATGTGCAGCAAGCAGCCAGCCGCGGGGTTCGTTGGGTAGTCGCTGTGGCCATCCCCGGGCAATGGAAACACGCCGCGCCAGAAACAGGCCTGCTCCCACCAGTGCGACCCAGACGGCGAGAAATATTCCGATGTCCGTCGCGAAACTGGTGAGGTCTCCGGTGTCGGACTCGGTCGCGATGGCACCGATATCCTGCCACGCTTCGCCGGTACGTTCGGTCCAGGAATCCAGCAGGGTACCGTCCGGTGTTGCCTCGTCGCCGAATTCTTCCAGGGCCGTGCTCAGTGCGCCCAGCAGACCGGTGCCGGGGGCCACCTCCGGCTCTTCCTCGGTTTCGCCAATGGCGGCGCGCAACTCCCGGAGATCCTCCAGTAATGCCCCGCGCTGCTCGGCATCCTCCAGCGTCGTAATGACGTCATCCAGACTCTGCTCCAGGTCCCGGCGGTCGGAGGCGTCCAGTTCCACGGCGGCTTCTTCATCGGTGAGCTGGTCCAGAGTGACCGGCTGCGCGTGCGCCCCGGTTGCCACGAGCAGGCCGCCGAGCACCAGTGCCAGCAGTGCGCCTGCTGATTGCAGAGCGAACAGGGCGAAACCGCGTTCCCGGGGCATGACAGGGCTCCATTTCGGCGAGACCGCCAAGCCTAAACGCACACGCGGTACGGACACCAGCCCGGGGGTGTTCGGCGTCTGCATGATGGGCGTTGACGTGTGGCTGCCGGGATGTAAGGCGATTGTAAGGTGACGTCAGGCATGCTGAAGGCAAGACGGTGGGCAGACGTGCATGGGTGCGCGTGTGGCGGGGAACGTGAGTATGTTAACCCGGTGACCAGAAGAACCCGATCAGGGCTCACGGAGCTGCGTCGGGGTGCATGGAGCAAGAGGGTGGATCATGACAACAACCAATCGAATCATTGCCGCTGCGGCGGCGCCGTTGCTTCTTGCCGCCACTGGCCAGGCGCTGGCGGACAGTCGCGCCGCGTACGATACGCCGGATGGCGAATTCACCGTCGAGTACCGCGATGCGGACAATCTCCGCATCGGCTTGCCTGGTCCGGAACGACAGTTCCTGCTGATCGCGGACGGCGAAGGGCATGTTCTCGGACGCGACGACGATGGCTGGTATGCCATATCCACCGAGCAGATTGCCGAGCTGAGCGGCGACGCTCCGTCGCAGCCGGACGTGCGGATCGAACCCCTGGGCCAGGAGGAGATGGTGGCCGGATTCGTCGGTGAGCTCTATCGCCTTGATGAGGGGGATGACTGGGCCGGTGAGTGGGAGGAGATCGATCGCATCGTGCTGAGCGATGACACCCGGCTACGCGGGATCGGCCAGGCCTTCCAGCGCATGGGGGAGCTGTTCGAGGGCGTTGAGCAGGACGCAGAGATGGTGGGCGTCGGGCAGGTGGATACGTCGGAGTACACCTTGTTGCGCTCCAGGGACATGGAACTGACGGAGTTCAGTTCGGACACTCTGCCGGATCACAGCTTCAGCCTGCCGCCGGATGTCCGCCACCGGGACCTGGTGGCCGAGGTTGAGCAAGCGCGTGAGCGTGCGCCCGAGGGCGAAGCTGATGGCAGTGACGAGCCGGGCTGGCTCGGCCGTCAGATCCGCGGCACCGGGGAGGTCGCCCGGGACGATGCTGCCGGTGAAACACGTGGTGAGGTACGGGATCGCGTGCGTGACGGCGTCCGGAGCCTGTTCGACTGACGGCCCCGGTCCGCGACTTGGCCGTGGCACTCGCCGGTGCCGCGGCCGCTGTCGGCTGATTACTGGCGCTGCAGCGCTTCGGCCACGAAATCCAGACGGTCCTGCCCGAAGAACATCTCATCACCAACGAAGAATGTGGGTGCGCCAAAGGCGCCGCGTTCCACGGCTTCGTCGGTATTGGCCCGCAGCCGGTCCTTCACGTCCTGCCGCCCTACGGCCTCCTGAAATTCCTCGGCGCCGATCCCCGCCTGTGCGGCCAGATGGGCGAGGATCTCCGGATCCTCGATATCCTGATCGTGCACCCAGAAGCCCTCGAACACGGACTTGACGTAGTCGGGAAACTCCGGCCGGTCCAGGAACGCGACTGCACCGCGCAGGGCGGACATGGTATTGACGGGGTGTCTGGAGGGGTAGCGGAATGCCACGCCGTAGCGCTCGGCAAAGCGGCTGAAATCCGTGCGCATGTACTTGCCCTTGGCGGGGATGCTCGGCGGCGGGGTGTTCCCCGTCGCCTTCATGACCGCGCCGAGCACCATCGGCCGATAGAGAATCTCCGCGTCGGTTCGCCGGATCAGCCCCGGAAGCTGAGTCCAGGCAAGGTAACTGGCGGTGCTGACGAAGTCGAAGAAGAACTCAACCTGTCGTGTCATTACTGGTCGCTCCCTGTTGGTGCGTGCCGCCCGCCGGACAGCGGTGCTCCGGATTGGATCTTTACGCGGCTGCCGACGGTACGCATAGTCGAGAACAGGGTAAGCGTTGTTCGGGCTGACGGATAGAGGATGCAACGATGGAAGTCACACCGAAATTCGCGGTCGGCGAAGTGGTTCACCACCGGAAGTTTGACTACCGCGGGGTGATCGTTGACGTGGATCCGGTCTTCCAGGGTACCGACGCCTGGTACGAAACCATGGCCCGCAGTCGGCCACCTCGGGATCAGCCTTGGTACCACGTGCTTGTGGATGGTGCCGCGCACAGCACCTACGTTGCCGAGCGCCACCTGGAACCGGATACCTCCGGCCAGCAGATCGAGCATCCGGCGCTGGGCGAGTTCTTCAATCGCTTTCTGGGCGGGCGCTATTACGCTCCGGGCCAGCGGCATTGACCACCGGCCCGGGGCAACGCCGCTGAGACCGACAGAACGTCCGGGCAGGTCAGTTACTATCCTTCGCCCGGAACGCGTATACCGGGCAGTTGATGGCATGGACCACATCCCGGGCCACACTGCCAACGGTGAGCTTGCGGAAGCCGGTGTGGCCGTGGGTGGTCATCGCTACCATGGCACCGGGATAGCCCGCCACGTACTCGGCGATGGTCTTGCCCGGATCCTTGCCGTGGAGCACGTCCCAGTTGACCTCGAAGCCGTGATTCCTGCGGATCTCGGCGGCCTTCGACTGCAGGTAGCCGGATTCCGCGGCGTCCTGAGCCAGAGCGGTGTGGTGGACGTCCGGTGATTGCACCTGAATCAGCATCAGGCTGGCACCGGTGGTCTTCGCCAGGGCGGCGGCCGGTGCGATGATCGCCTCGGAGAGAGCGGAGCCGTCCAGGCACACCAGCAGTGTCTGCAGCGGCCCCTGCCAGTCGGCGCTGAACTGCGGACCGGTCAGCACCACGGGTGTGTCTGAGCGGTTGAGGATGTCGCTGGCCACACTGCCCAGCAGGATGTCGCCAATGGCCGTGCGGGCATGGGTGGCCATGCATACCATGGCATCCGGTGATGCCTGGATAACGCGCATCAGCGTTCCTTCCTCCTCGCCGATAGGGACGGTGTTCAGGTCGGCCTTGAGCACGGAGATGGTGGGGTTCTCGATGCCACGGCGCTCGGCTTCTCCCTGAAGTGCCGTGCGCCGTTCTTCGCTCGCCGATTCGGTGGGGATGATGGAAACAATGTGCACGCTGCGGCCCGTCTGCCGTGACAGCACGTTCGCGGGCGTCAGGGCGGCGAGGGAACGCCGGCTCCACTCTACGGGGACGATGAGTTCCTGGCTGCTCATGGCGACACTCCTCTTTTATTCTTCAGTATGGTCAGGTTGTACCTGACTACTTACTTTGCCGTAGACCGATCCGCTTACTCTTGATCCGGATCAACAGAAGCCCCCGGTTTTTTCCTTGTAATGGAAGGTGATCAAGCCACTCTTTTCATTTGGGTTCGCGTTGAACCAGGAGCAGCGAATGTCCCGGGCTACAGTTCCACAGCATGACATCAACCCGCCAGATCCGCCGTCACCGCTGGACCGCATGGTGCGGGTGGCCATCGGCAGGGCGACCATGGGGCTGTCGCCCGCTGCGCTGCAGCTCGCCTACCTGGACTGGGCGGTGCACCTGGCGAGCTCGCCTGGCAAGCAAATGCAGTTGCTGGACAAGGTTCTGCGCAAGGCCGGTCGGTTCGCCCAATACTCGGTACACTGCCAGGAGGCCGGTGCCACGCCCTGCATTGACCCACTTCCCAATGATCGGCGGTTCGCGGCGGAGGAGTGGCAGCAGTGGCCGTTCAACCTCGTGTACCAGTCGTTTCTGCTGACGCAGCAGTGGTGGCACAACGCAACCACCGGCGTGCGCGGCGTGACGCCCCATCACGAGGAGGTAGTGAACTTCCTCGGGCGCCAGGTCCTGGACATGATCTCGCCCAGCAATTACCTGCTGACCAACCCCGAGTTGCTCCGCCAGACCATGGACGAGGGCGGCGCCAATCTCACACGCGGCGCCCGCTACTTCTGGGAAGACGTCCAGCGCAGCATCAGCGGCGCGGCGCCCACGGGGGCCGGGGACTATGTCCCTGGCAACAACGTCGCCGTGACGCCCGGCAAGGTGGTGTATCGCAACCGGCTCATGGAGCTGATCCAGTACGAGCCCGCAACGGCGCGGGTGCACCCGGAGCCTGTGCTGATTGTCCCGGCGTGGATCATGAAGTACTACATTCTCGATCTCAGCCCGGAGAATTCCCTGGTACGTTACCTGGTGGGGCAAGGTTATACGGTGTTCGCCATCTCCTGGAAGAATCCGGATCAGGGTGACCGTGACCTGTCACTGGACGACTACCGTCGCTCCGGGGTCATGGCCGCGCTGGAGGCGATCAATGCCATCGTCCCGGAAAAGCCGGTGCACGGTGTCGGCTATTGCCTCGGTGGGACGCTGCTGATGATCGCAGCCGCCGCCATGGCGCGGAAAAAGGATGAGCGCCTCGCCAGCCTGACCCTTTTCGCCGCCCAGGCGGATTTCTCCGAACCCGGCGAGCTGGGCCTGTTCATCGACGACAGCCAGGTCACGTTCCTCGACGACATCATGTGGGAGACCGGCTATCTGGATGGTCGGCGCATGGCCGGCGCGTTCCAGCTTCTGCGCTCACAGGATCTGATCTGGTCCACCTCCGTGCGGCAGTACCTCCAGGGCGAGCGCTACGCCATGAACGACTTGATGGCCTGGAACGCCGATGCCACCCGGCTGCCTTACCGCATGCACAGCGAGTACCTGCAGCGGCTGTATCTGGACAATGAATTTGCCGATGGCGTCTTCGCAGTGGATGACGACGCGGTGCACCTCTCCGACGTCAAGGTGCCGTTCTTCGTGGTGGGCACCGAGAAGGACCACGTGGCGCCGTGGCCATCGGTCTACAAGATCAATCGCATGGCCCGCAGTCCGGTGACCTTCCTGCTCACCAACGGCGGGCACAACGCCGGCATCGTCAGCCCGCCGGATCATCCGCGCCGCCGTTACCGCGTGCATACCCACCAGCCCGACGAGCTGATGCTCCAGACCGACGACTTCATGGAGCAGACGCCGGTCCAGGAGGGCTCCTGGTGGCCCGAGTGGCTGTCGTGGTTGCAGGCACGCTCGGGCAACAAGGTGAAGCCGCCGGAGATGGGTGCGGCCGCGGCGGGGTACGCGCCCCTGTATCCAGCCCCCGGCAAGTACGTGCACCAGAAGTGATCCCGGAGCGCAGGCTCCGGGGCAGCGATCTGGCCTCTGCCCGCTGAGGTGGGCTCCCGGGGGCTACAGAGCCAGAGGCTGTCAGCCGTTCAGCGTCTCGCCGCTGATCGGATTGCACCGCGCCTTGCGCTGGGCAGGCCCAGAAGCTGGTCCAGCGGCAGGGCGTCGGGCACTTCCAGCGAGCCGTCGCCATTCAGCAAAGTGCCGGCCCGGTGACTGACCAGCCACTGCCGCGCCCACTCAGGTGCCTTGCGGCGGGCTTCCATTTCCCTGAGCACCTGTAGCAGGTCCTCGGCGGTATCCGGATCCAGCCATTCCGGCGCCGGTGTGGTCGTAGTGCCGTGCAGGTGCTCGAGTTCCGGGCCGACGAATCCGCTCCAGCGTACAGGTTCCATGTGCACGCCCAGGCCTGCCAGTAGCCGACGCAAGGCCGGCGTCAGACGGCCGCGCAGCACCAGGGTTTCCAGTGGTGCTCCGGGCGGCCGCGTAGTGTGGGCAGTATGCAGGCTCGCAGTATTCATGGGCTTCTCCCGTGATCATCCGTGGGTGAGAAGCCGTCGCGGGGTTGGCGGGTGGTGGGTGCACCAGTACCGCGGAACCTTGGCGCGAGGCTCCCGTGACGTCTTCGGCGGTGATCGGGCTCGGCGAGTACATTCGCCATACCGTTGCGCGACAGCCCCGGATTCTCACCGGTGTTCCCCGCTGGACTCAGCATGTTGAGTCTCTGTGAAGACGAAACCCAAGATATAGGGTGGATTGGGTCGGTGCAACCCCGCCGGCGAGTTGTTACACTTTGAGGCCTTTTGACGACGGGGCGGATCAATGACGGCCACCGCGCAGGAATGGAACTGGCTTGATTTTGACGCGGAGCGTGTGCGCGCGCTGCTGGCCCATGCGAGCCAGTGCAGCCAGCATGAACCGACGGCGGATCAGATGCTGGAGGCACGCTTTCGTCACCCCGAAGCGCCGAAACCGCCCCGGGGCGAACTGCCGCCGCGCGAGCATCTGGCGCTGGACGCAGTCCCCGCGGGCCTGCAGGTGTGTATCGGCGACGGCCTGTGCCTGGTCAGTAACGGGATTGGTGGAGAAGCGCCAGCACCCGTGTTCGCGCCAGGGTGCGATCCCCGCCAGGATGGCGACTGGCGGGCGACCGTCGAAGCGGCGGCCGGGGTGGAGCAGCAGGTGCTGTTCCTGCCGGCCGATGCCGTGGATGAGGTGCTGGCCGAGGCGGGCGACCGGGTCTGGCTTGGGCTGCGTCGCGATGAGGAACGCTTCGGCGTGGAAGAGTACGGCCTGTCCCCCACGGCCAATGCGCCCAACGACGGGTGACGGCTATCCGGTGCCCGCCGCCGGGCGTCCCATCCTCAATACTGGAGCGAGGTGCATGATGCCCGGATCGATCACGTCGGCTATGGCGAGGGTGTATCGATGACGTTGACGTTGCCGGAGCGAGTGATCGACGATCTGCACTCATTCTGTGCCGACAGCGGCATTACCGTGGACCCTGAGGAATGAACGAGTCGGAACGCAAGAACCTGGAGCATGAACTCAACGCCACACTGGGCCGGGCGTGTGAAGCGGCCCGCGGGGAAATCCCCGGGTTCCAGTGGGTGACCCACGTCATGGAGTATGGCGAAGTCACCACGAACATCCATGTGGTCTGGGTGTTCGACAGTAATCGCCACCTTGCCGAGGCGTTGCGGGCGGGGCACGAGGCATACCTGAATCATCTCACCGAGGAGGCGCTGGAGGCGGCCGGCGTAAC
This sequence comes from Aquisalimonas sp. 2447, assembly GCF_012044895.1. NCBI lineage: Bacteria > Pseudomonadati > Pseudomonadota > Gammaproteobacteria > Chromatiales > Ectothiorhodospiraceae > Aquisalimonas > Aquisalimonas sp. 2447. Next base: position 2,862,960 of record NZ_CP050695.1, on the reverse strand, counting down.
GGTAAGCGACATCCGCCAGCATGTGGACTTTGACAGTGAGGAGGAGTGCGCGCGGGCCCACGGCGGCGACTGGAAGCTGCGCCTGACCTCCGAGCCGGAGCACGTCCACTGACGCAGGAAACGACCCCCGGGGGTTGCAATCGGCCGTCGTCGTCGCCATTCCGCTCTCAGTGTTGCCTTCACTTGCCCAGAACGCGCCGAGGTGTGCCGTGCCCGTACTGCTGCTACTGCTGCTACTGCTGATCGTTGTTCCTCTGGTCGAGCTGTTCATCCTGATCGAGGTCGGTCAGGTCATTGGCGCGCTGGCTACCATTGGCCTGTGTGTGTTGACTGCCGTCATCGGGGGCGCCCTGCTGCGCCATCAGGGCCTGCAGACACTGCAGCGAGCACGCATCAACCTCGACCGGGGTGCCGTTCCGGCGGTGGAGATGCTCGAGGGGCTTGCTCTCGGGGTGGGCGGCGTCATGTTGCTGACTCCCGGGTTCGCGACGGACGTGATCGGGTTCGCCTGTCTGATTCCGGCAACGCGGCGGCTGATAATCCATGCACTGATGCGTCGCGTGCATGTCCAGTACGGGCCGGTGCAGGGGCAGACGTCCGATCGGCCGGCACAGGGTCGCGAGGCGATCGAGGGCGAATACCGGCGTGGTGATCCGCCGGAACAGCGTTGATACGCTGTGGGGAACACGCATTATTCAGCAGTGTCACACATAGCGGCAGTCCGTTTATCAGGCGGCCTTTCAGTGCCGTAGGCAATCCAGGAGTACGTTATGAGGACAGGATTGAAGACAGCCTGCGCGATGCTTGCCTTCGCGTTCCCGGTGGCGTTGATCGCCCTGGACGGGCCCGGGGCCGGCGGCGCGGCGCCGGGTACGGGGTCGGCCGCAGATCGTGCCACCGGCGCGGGGCAGGGTCAGCCGGGCATGGGTGGCCCGCAACAGCCGGGCGCCGGCCAGCCCGGCGGCGGCGAAATCGATCAGGGCCCCCCGGTTCGGGAGCGCATTCGCCAGCAACAGCAGGCAGGTGAAGACCCGCACCAGTCCCGTTCCGGCCTGGGTGTCGAGGGTGGCGGTGCCGATGCCCGTGCCGGCGTCGGTCAGCCCGGTGGAACCCAGGGGCAGCAACCTGCCGCGCCAGGGCAGGACGGCGCCCCGGGACAGCAAGGGCAGGCTCCGGGGCAACAGGGACAGGCTCCCGGTCAGCAAGGCCAGACACCGGGTCAACAGGGTGCGGCCCCTGGCCAGCAGCGCGAGGCCCCGGGTCAGCAGGGTCAGGCTCCGGGTCAGCAGGGTCAGGCTCCGGGTCAACAGGCGGCGACTCCCGGGCAGTCCGGAGCAGCGCCAGCTCAGCAGGGTCAGCAACCGGGAGCCCAGCAGCAGGCGCCTGGCGCGGGCGAACAGCCCGGGCAGATCGGTGAGCAGCAGCAAAGCCCCGGTGCCGGCGACACTGCTCCGGGGGGTAGCCCCGGCATGCAGTGACAGCGTTGCAGGGCGTGTCCCTCTTTTCCTTGAAGGCCGGTCCAGGACCGGCCTTTTTCGTTTCGGGACACTAGGACCGCCTCTACGACCGGATTCCTGGATGTTGCGCTGCCGCAATTGCTTTGCTATATTGCATCGCAACAAAGGCAGAGGGCCTTTGCAGATCCAACGAATCCAGAGGAGGTTGATCATGAGCAATGAAACCGTGACCCAGATGCAGAAGCAGTTCGACAGCACCTTCGGCGCCCCGGCGCGCACCTACGCCAGCATGGTGCTGGATCATGTCGAGCAGCTCGCGAACCTGCAGTTCGAGGCCGCCAAGGCCTACGCCGAGACCGGCGTGCAGCAGGCCCGCGCTGCCCTGGACGTGAAGGATCCGTCCGACGTCCGCGCCTATGTCGAGAACCAGCAGAAAGTTGCCAAGGATCTGGGCGAGCGTATGAAGGGCGACGCCGAGAAGGTGGTTTCCCTGAACCAGGCCTTCGCGCAGAACGCACAGAAGGTTGCCCAGGAAAGTGCCCAGAACGTCTCCAAGGCCGCCGGGCAGAGCAAGTAAGCCCGGATTCCGGTTACGAAAAAACGCCACCTTCGGGTGGCGTTTTTTTTGTGTAAAGGGACACTACTAGTCGCCGATCAGCCCCAGGAAGGGGGTGATGGAAAAATACAGTATCAGGCCGACGATCCCCATGTAGAGCAGATACCGGAGTGGGTCGCGACGGAAGAGCGAGACAAACGTTTCCTGGTTTCCCGCCCGGCGCTGTTCCTCGTATTCCGCGCGTGCCTGCTGTCGGCGGCGCTGCTGGTAGTTGTCCAGCAATGAGCGCACACGTGGGTAATCGTCCACCTCACGCAGCCAGATCGCACCCATGCTGAGCCCCCAGCGGTTGGGTGGCGTTTCGTAGTAGTCCACTGCATGCTGGCGTAACAGGTCCCTCACCTCTTCGGCTTCATCCTCGGGAACCCCGCGCAGATTCATTAACAGTTTTGCCATGGTGCTCTCCGTATCGCGCCACCATGATACCCACCAACAGACAGGGTGAGGAACGTGCAGCCGTCCATCCTTGGGTGGCGGAGACAATTGCAGGGAGGAAAAGAATGCTGACGGTGCTGTTGGTGGTTGTTCTGAGCGTCCTTGTATCCGGTGGGGCGTATGCCTGGTTACTGTTGCGCACCGGCCCGGGCCCGGAGCAGGAAGCGTTCGACGGCGAACTCTACAGGGTCGGGCCCAGTTGTGTGTACTACCGGCGCGGTGACGGTGCAGGGGAAACCGTGATTGCCGTGCACGGCTTTCTGGAGAGCCCGGCCTACTTCACCGAACTGTATCGCGAGGATTCTGCGGCACTGGTGCTCCTCGGCAACGGGGATTACCATCCGGCGTTGAGACCCCGGCAGGTCACTGAGCCTCCGTGGGCCCGATTCCCCGAGGCAGGCGTCGGCACCATCGAGCATGATGCCGAGGTGCTGATCCAGGTGATGGAGCATCTGGTGACCACCCCGGCTGTCCTCCTTCACGGGCATTCCCGGGGCGGGGCCGTGGTGCTCGAGGCGGCGGCACGCCGGCCGGATCTGTTCGGATTTGCCCGGGCCATCCTCGAGGCACCGGTGCTGCCGCAGGCCCGTCAGCCGAGGCCGGCTCCTGCGGTCGTGATCGGGGCGTTACCTCTGCTGCTACCCTTGTGGCGCCGTCGGCCCATCAATCGGTTCAACAGGCGGGTGTGGGGGAGTCTGGACGACGCGCGCAAGCGCAGGGTGATCACCGCCCTGCCGTGGAATGTCCGGCGGGCGCTGACGGTGCGGCGTAACCTGCTGAACATCGCAGACTGGGTCGAGTCGCGACAGGCCAATGTATTCCAGGGGCTTGGCTCGGCATCCATACTCGTCCCCGGGCGTGACCGGGTGCTCGATCCCCGCAGCATGCAGGCAAGCGCCGCCGAAGGCGGGCCGCATGTCGAGGTGGTGCGGCTGTCGGAAGTGAGCCACTTCGTCACGCTGGACGCGCCGGACGCCGTTCGGCGTGTCCGTGAGGGTGGCAAGCCGCACGACGACGCTGAGACCTGACAATGTTCCTGAAAGGTTAGCAAACTACCGTTTGGCTTGTGCCCGGGAGTGTGCGCTCTTCCGGAATGGTTCTCTGGAGGGTTGATTGGACAGCGCTGAACACTCCGCTGGTAACGAACACCCCAGTTCAATCTCCCGGTGGCGCGGTGAATTCCTCAGTGCCGTGCTGGAAGCCCGGTATCGGCATCATGTCCAGGGTGAAACAGCCCGCCAGATGCGTTCGTCGCTGCTGGTGGCGGCGGGCCTGTTCCTGGCCTTCAGTGTTTCCGACTATGCGCTGCTCGGCATTGGTGACGCCTTCTTCGCGTTGCTGGCCCTGCGCGCCGTGGTGGTGGCCGCCGCGCTGACACTGGCCGGAGCACTGGTACGCTGGCCGAGCCTGGTCAACAGTCCGCTCGCCGTGAATGCGGTGGTGTTCATCGGTGTGACGGGAATCATCCTGATTGTTCCGCTGCGCCCCGAGACGGTGAACACACAGATCCCGGCGGTGATGGTGGCCACCATCGCTGTCTACCTGTATTTCCCCAACCGGGTTCCCTGGATGGTTGCCATGAACGGTTACCTGGGGATCGGTTTCCTGTTGGCCGTCGCCTGGCTGGCACCTGTACCGGCAGGTGTACTGGTGACGCTGTCGCTGCTGCTGCTCTTCGTCAACACCGTGGGTTTGATGACTGCCATGCGGCTGAGTGTGTTGCGGCGGTCGCAGTACGCGTCCCTGCTGGAAGAGCGGCAGATCAACCAGCGGTTGCAAGAGGAGATTGCCGAACGGCGACGTCTGGAAACGCAGCTCAAGGAGATGGCGCGGACCGATGAGTTGACCGGGGTGTATACCCGCCGGCGGTTCTTCGAACTGGCGGCGCAGGAGATGCGCCGGACCCGGCGTGAGCACATGCCGCTGGCGGTGTGCATGCTGGATCTGGACGGTTTCAAGGAGGTCAACGACACCCATGGCCATGCGGTTGGCGACCGCGTGCTGCGCGGTGTCGCGCGGCGTTGCCGTGAGGCACTGCGGGAGTCGGATATCATTGGCCGCTTCGGTGGTGAAGAGTTTACGGTGATGCTGCCTGGCACGGATCTGGAGGGTGCCTGCGCGCTTGCCGAGCGCCTGCGGGAGCACGTGGCAACCATGGAGATATCGGCCCTACCCACCGCCATCCGTCCCACGGTCACGGTAGGTGTGGCGACGGTCAACGAAGACGACCCTTCGGTGGATGCTGCCCTGCAGCGCGCCGACCGGGCGCTTTACCGTGGCAAGGCCGAGGGCCGCAACCGTGTGGTGGCCGGCCCCGAGGACGGCACACGGGGCGGGGCATCGCAGGCCGTGTTGTCCTGACGGCTCGGCACCCCCTCCGTGGAGGGGATCACGTGTGCCATTGCGAGGCTTGCCTTTGCGGCAAAACCCTGTGAAGGTTGAAGGTTCTTCCTGGTAGCGGAAGCAGATGTTCATTCCGGGTTGCGGCAGGGGGCCTGCCGGCGCAATGGGTGGAGGCTGGCGCAATAAGCCTGTCGCCCGGAACCGAGGGACGGCCGGTGGGCGGGGCGCCGACCGTGCTAGCGGACAGGGCCACGTCCATGCGTTACGGATTCGTTGTGCAGGTCGCCGCAGTGTGGGGGCTGGCGGCCGCGGTTGTTGCCGTGCCGTTCTGGTTGATTCAGGAACGCGAGGTGGAGGCGTTTCTGAACCGCGAGGGCGTCGAGTTGCAGGCTGCGCTGCGTAGTACGGACTCACTCCTGCGGACCATGACCAACCAGGCGTTTGCCGACATCCTCGGCAATGGCGAGTTGCGCCGCTTCCTCGTCAGGGCCGGGGCGCCCGGTGCTGCCGATGCACCTGAAACCCTTCAAGCGACCGTGATGAACCTGGGCGCGGCGGCTCACCGCAGTCTGCGGACCTGCTGCGGCGCCAGTCTCCATGTGCTGGGCGCGAACGGCGAAACCATCGCCCATTTCGACGCGCGACTGCAGCAGGAGCATAGCGCCAATCCCCAGCGGCGGGGTCAGGTGGTGGAGATCATGAATACCCGCATGGGCGCGCAGGGTTTCGAGATCAGTGCCAGCGGCCTGGCTTACCGTCGGGTGCTGCCCGTGTGGCACGAGGGCGAGCCTGTGGGCGCCGTGGAAGCGGTGTTGCAGCCGGGCGACCTGGTGACGCTGCTGCGGCGGATCGGCGGGGACGCATTGCTCTACCATGTGCTGCTGCGCCGGGACGTTCTCCCTGATGGCCTCACTGTGGACAGTGGCTCACAGATCTTCCGCGCCACCGAACTCCACCACGGGCTGGTGGAACCGGTGCAGATGGGTGGTACGGGGTCCCGCCTGCCGCACTGGCTGCAGCACGCCGAGTCCCTGCGGCGAGCGCTGGCGGACGGGTTCGACGCCAGTCTGCCCGTCAGTGCTCTGGTTCGCGATGCCTATGGGCGGGATGTGGCCGTGGCCATGGTGCCGGTGCGGGACATGGCCGGACGGGCGATCGGCTACGCCGCCTCGGAAAGCAGTGCCGCACCGATCGTGGCCTGGCAGAGGCAGTTGCTGGCTTACGCCGTGCTCGGGTGGTTGCTGGTGGGAGCCTTGGCAACGCTGGTGATGCTGGTGGTGCGGTCCCGGCGGGGTGTCCTGGCACTACGCGAACAGATGGACGCCATTACCGAGAGTATGGGTGAGGGTGTGTACGTGCTGGACGGGCAGGGGCGTGTCGGTTACGTGAACCAGGCCGCCAGCCAGATGCTCGGTTATCGCCCGGACGAGATCACCGGAGCCAAGGCGAATGCCCTGTTCTATGATTCTGCGGGTGTTCAAGGGCGGCCCACCCGCATCCCGGGGTGGGAGGTGCTGCGCACGGGCGGCGCCTATCGCAGCGAGCGTCATGAACTGCGGCGCCGGGACGGAACCAGTCTGCCGGTGTCGTTGACTGTTGCTCCGTTACGGGGCGTGAAAAACGGTGTCGTGGCGGTGTTCCATGACATCGCCGACCGCGCTCGCGAGCTTTCCAGCCTCAAGGAGCAGGCCGCCCGGGACCCACTAACGGGGCTGGGTAACCGGCGCATGCTCGATACCAGCCTCCAGCGTGAGAGCGCCCGGGCGCAGCGCACCGGGAATCCGCTGTCGCTGTTGATGCTCGACGTGGATGAATTCAAGCTCTACAACGACACGTTCGGTCATCCCGCGGGGGACCAGGCGCTACGCCGGATCGGGATGGTCCTGGAGCAGAGTGTCAATCGCCCGGCCGATCTGATCTGCCGCTACGGCGGTGAGGAGTTCGCCATCATCCTGCCGGTGGCGGACGCCGATGCGGCGGTGGTGGTGGCCGAGCGTATACGCAAGGCGGTGGAAACCGCACAGATCCCGCATACGGAGGGGGCACAGCGCGATGTGGTGACGGTCAGCGTCGGTTGTGCCACAGCCACCGGTGTGGGCGTGGAACCGGCCCTGCTGATCGCACGGGCCGATGCCGGCGTCTACCGGGCCAAGAGTCGGGGGCGCAACCGCGTCGAGGGCGTCGCCGAGCCCGGCGTCTCACTTTGATCTCCCTGCACGGATCGGTATACTGCGCGCCTTCTGCGCTTTAGCGCCAAATACACGTGGCCTCTCGTATGGGTCACCACTGTCGGGAGCACTCCCCATGCCCGTAGTTACCCTTCCGGACGGCAGTCAGCGCGAATATGCCGAGCCCGTGCCCATCTCCCGGGTTGCCGCGGATATCGGCAGCGGCCTCGCCAAGGCGACACTGGCCGGACGCGTCAACGGCGAGCTGCGCGATGCCTGCGATCTCATCACTGAGGACGCGCAGCTGGAGATCATCACGCCGAAGAGCGACGAGGGGCTGGAGATCATCCGCCACTCCTGTGCCCACATGGTCGGCCAGGCCGTGAAGCAGCTCTATCCCGAGGCGCAGATGGCCATCGGCCCCGTGGTGGAAGACGGCTTCTACTACGACATCCGCCGCGACGCCGGTTTCACGCCGGACGATCTGGAGAAGATCGAGCAGCGCATGGCGGAGCTCATCGACCAGGAATACGACGTCATCAAGGAAGTGACGCCGCGGGAGGAAGTGCTGCGGATCTTCCGCGAGCGGGGCGAGGACTACAAGGTTCAGTTGGTGGAAGACATGCCGGACGTGTCCCACATGGCCCTGTACTACCATCAGGAATACGTGGACATGTGCCTGGGCCCCCACGTCCCCAATACCCGCTTCTGCAAGGCCTTCAAGCTCACCAAGCTGGCGGGCGCCTACTGGCGCGCCGACGCCAGCAATGAAATGCTCCAGCGCATCTACGGCACCGCCTGGGGCGACCGCAAGGCGCTCAAGGCCTACATGAAACGGCTGGAAGAGGCGCAGAAGCGTGATCATCGCCGTATCGCCCGCTCGCAGGATCTCTTCCACGTCCAGGAAGAATCCCCGGGGATGGTGTTCTGGCACGACAAGGGCTGGCGCATCTACCGCGTGCTGGAGGACTACATCCGTAACCTGCTGCGCGAGCACGACTACCAGGAAGTGCGTACGCCGCAGCTGGTGGATCGCAGCCTGTGGGAGAAGTCGGGGCACTGGGAGAAGTTCGGCGACGACATGTTCTACACGGAGTCCGAGAACCGGACCTATGCCGTCAAGCCCATGAACTGCCCCTGCCACGTGCAGATCTTCAACCAGGGCCTGAAAAGCTACCGGGATTTGCCCCTGCGTATGGCCGAGTTCGGCTCCTGTCACCGCAACGAGCCCTCGGGCACGCTGCACGGGCTCATGCGGGTACGCAATTTCGTCCAGGACGACGCCCACATCTTCTGTACCGAGGATCAGGTGCAGTCCGAAGTAGCGGCGTTCATCGACATGGTGTTCCGTGCCTACCGCGAACTCGGGTTCGAGGACGTGCTCATCGCACTGTCCACGCGCCCGGCCAAGCGGGTCGGATCCGACGCCGTGTGGGACAAGGCCGAGGCGGCGCTGGAGACGGCGCTGAACAACGCGAACCTGGACTACACTCTGCAGCCCGGCGAGGGCGCCTTCTATGGCCCGAAGGTGGAATTCTCGCTGAAGGACTGTCTGGGCCGGGTGTGGCAGTGCGGGACGATCCAGGTGGATTTTGCCCTGCCGGGTCGGCTTGGCGCGAGTTACGTGGCCGAAGACGGCTCCCGGCGTGAGCCGGTGATGCTCCATCGTGCCATCCTCGGTTCCTTCGAGCGGTTCATCGGTATTCTCATCGAGGAACACGCCGGAGCGCTGCCCCTGTGGCTGGCTCCGGAGCAGGCGGTGGTGATGAATATCACCGATCGCCAGGCCGATTTCGCCGTCGAAGTGGAAAAAACCCTTCGTAGTCGCGGATTTCGCGCCTCCAGCGACTTGAGAAACGAGAAGATCGGCTTTAAAATCCGCGAGCACACTTTGCAGAAGGTTCCCTACATGCTGGTCATCGGGGACCGCGAAATGGATTCTGGATCCGTGGCCGTGCGCACTCGCTCGGGTGAAGACTTGGGCGCCATGCCCGTATCAGACCTGGTCGACAGGCTGGAGGCGGAGGTTGCACGGCGAAATCGTGGTACAGCGGAGGATTAAAGCATCGCTCTGAAAAACAAGCGCAAACGCCCCGCGCAGGGGGACGACAAGAACGTCAATGATGAAATTCAGACGCAGCAGGTCCGGCTGATTGATCAGGACGGTGAACAGGCCGGGATCGTATCCCTGGAAGATGCGCTGCAGCGGGCGGAAGACGCCGGTCTGGACCTGGTCGAAATGGTTCCAGACCCGGAGACCGCTGTTTGCCGGATCATGGATTACGGCAAACACAAGTTCGAGGCGAGCAAGAAGCAGCAGGCCGCCAAGAAGAAGCAGAAGCAGGTGCAGCTCAAGGAAGTGAAGTTCCGCCCCGGCACGGACGAGGGGGACTACAATGTCAAGCTGCGCAATCTGCGGAAGTTTCTTGAAGACGGGGACCGCGGCAAGGTGACGCTGCGGTTCCGGGGCCGCGAGATGGCCCACCAGGATCTCGGCCTCAAGCTGCTTGAGCGCGTGGAAGCGGATCTCGAAGATATCGCCGTAGTGGAGCAGCGCCCGAAGATGGAAGGGCGCACCATGGTGATGATGCTGGCACCGCGCAAGAAGTAACCGAACGGTATCGTAATGCTGCATGGCCAGCCTGGTGCTGGCCTGCTGTTTTTTTGACTGGAGACTGGCAATGCCCAAGATCAAGACGAATCGCGGCGCCGCGAAGCGCTTTGCGAGAACGGGGTCGGGTCGGTTCAAGCGCAAGAAGGCGTTTGCCAATCACATCCTGACCAAGAAGGCGCAGAAGCGGAAGCGCAACCTGCGCGGCTTTACGCTGGTCCACAAGCGGGATCATGACAGCGTGCGGCGTCTTCTGCCGTACAGCTGAAGCATCAAATCTGGGAGTCTGAGACATGGCACGAGTCAAACGGGGTGTCACCGGCCGCGCGCGGCACAACAAGGTGCTGGCCCGGGCCAAGGGGTACTACGGCGCCCGCAGCCGCAGCTGGCGTATCGCCAACCAGGCCGTCTACAAGGCCGGGCAGTATGCCTACCGCGACCGCCGTCAGCGCAAGCGCCAGTTCCGTGCGCTGTGGGTGACGCGCATCAACGCCGCTGCCCGCATCAACGGTCTGTCCTACAGCCGGCTGATGAACGGCCTGAAGAAAAGCAACATCGAGCTGGACCGCAAGGTGCTGGCCGACATGGCCGTGTTCGACAAGGCCGGCTTCGCCGCCGTCGCCGAGCGCGCCAAGGCGTCGCTCCAGGGCTGAGCCGGCCTGCCACCGGCTATCCGCCCGTGGTGGGTGGATGCGGGATGAAGGGAAAGGTGGGCCAGACCTTTCCCTTTTTTTGTGATGGTGCCGTGGCCCGGGGAACTCCGGGTCGCTGCCGTGACGGCGGAAGCGCATGAGCACGCAACGATCCGAGGAACTCGACGCCCTGGTTCAGGAAGCCCTGGCGGCCGTCCGTGAGGCCGGCAATGCCCGCGATCTGGACGCGGTGCGGGTGGCGTACCTGGGCAAGAAGGGGCAGATCACCGCCCAGCTGAAACAGCTCGGCAAGCTCCCGGCCGACGAGCGGCCCGCCGCCGGCCAGGCCATCAATGCCGCCAAGGAAGAGGTGCAGGCGCGGCTGGAGGCCCGCCGGGAAGAGCTGGAGAGTGTCGGCCTGCAGGCGCAGCTCGAGCGCGAGGCGGTGGATGTCACACTGCCCGGGCGCGGTCGGGATACCGGTGGTCTGCACCCGGTGACGCGCACGCTGGACCGCATCGAGGCGCTGTTCGCCAGCATGGGTTTCCGCGTGGCAGAAGGGCCTGAGATCGAAGACGATTACCACAACTTCGAGGCCCTCAACATACCGGCCCACCATCCGGCCCGGGCCATGCACGACACCTTCTATTTCGACGCCACGCGCCTGCTGCGCACGCATACCTCGCCGGTGCAGATCCGGGTCATGGAAAACGAGGGGGCACCCGTGCGCATCATCGCGCCGGGGCGCGTGTACCGCTGCGACTCGGACCTGACGCACTCGCCCATGTTCCACCAAGTGGAAGGGCTGCTGGTGGACGAGGGCATCACCTTTGCCGATCTCAAGGGGGCCCTGCACGACTTCCTGGAGGCGTTCTTCGAGCAGCGCCTGGAAGTCCGGTTCCGGCCGTCCTATTTCCCCTTCACCGAACCCTCCGCCGAGGTGGACGTCCAGTGCGTGCACTGTGGCGGCGACGGCTGTCGGGTGTGCGGCGGCAGCGGCTGGCTGGAAGTCCTGGGCTCGGGGATGGTGCACCCAAAGGTGTTCGAATACTGCGGCATCGATCCCGAACGCTATACCGGATGGGCTTTCGGCATGGGCGTCGAGCGCCTGGCCATGCTGCGATACGGCGTCAACGACCTGCGCCTGTTCTTCGAGAACGATCTGCGCTTTCTGCGCCAGTTCCGCTAGGAGTCCTCATGAAGATCAGTGAACAGTGGCTGGCGGAGTGGGTGCCTGCAGGGCTGGACACGCAGACACTCGCCCACCGTTTGACCATGGCGGGGCTGGAAGTGGACGGCATCGAGCCGGCCGCACCGGCCTTTAGTGACGTGGTGGTGGGCGAGATCATCGATTGCGCGCCTCACCCCGACGCCGACAAGCTCTCCCTGTGCCGGGTGAATGACGGCACCGGCGAGCCGCTGCAGGTGGTCTGTGGGGCGCCCAACGCCCGCGCCGGATTGCGCGCGCCCTTTGCGCGGGTCGGCGGGGAGCTTCCCGATGGCATGCGCATCAAGCGGGCCAAGCTGCGCGGTCAGGAATCCTTCGGCATGCTGTGTTCCGCCCGGGAGCTCGGCCTCAGCGAGGACGCCGCCGGACTGCTGGAGTTACCGGCCGACGCGCCGGTGGGGCAGGACCTGCGTCAATGGCTGCAACTGGATGACCAGGTCATCGAAGTCGACCTCACCCCGAACCGCGGTGACTGTCTGGGCATGATCGGCGTCGCCCGTGAGGTGTCCGCTCTAACCGGCGTCGACATGCGAGCCGCCGAAGTGGCGCAGGTTGCCGCGGAAGTTGATGACACCGTCGGCGTGGATCTGCGTGACCCGCTGGCATGCCCGCGCTATGTAGGCCGTGTGATCCGGGGTGTGGACGTCACAGCGGCCACGCCCTTCTGGATGCAGGAACGTCTGCGCCGCGCCGGAGTCCGAAGCCTGGGGCCCGTGGTGGACGTCACCAACTACGTTATGCTGGAACTCGGCCAGCCCATGCACGCCTTCGACCTGGCGAAGATCCATGAGGGTATCGTCGTGCGCCAGGCGGAAGCCGGCGAGACGCTGACTCTGCTCGGTGACGAAACAGTGGAGCTGCAGGCGGGTACACTGGTGATCGCCGATCACCGTGGGCCCCTGGCCATGGCCGGGGTCATGGGCGGCGCACCGTCATCGGTAACCGATCACACCACCGACATCCTCTTCGAGAGCGCATTTTTTGCCCCGGAGGCCATGGCCGGCCGTGCGCGAGCCTACGGGCTGCACACGGATTCCTCCCACCGCTTCGAGCGTGGCGTCGATCCCGCAGGGCAGGTGCGGGCGGTCGAGCGGGCAACCTCCCTGCTGACAGATATCGCCGGCGGACGCCCCGGGCCGGTGGTGGACGAGCAGGTGTCGTCCGAGGTGCCGACGGAGCGCACGGTCACCCTCCGCTCCGGCCGCGTGCGGGAACTGCTGGGCGTGGATATCCCTGCCGCTGAAGTCGCTGACATACTCCAGCGCCTGGGCATGAGCCTGGTGGACAGCGGCGGCGGATGGCAGGTCTCTGTGCCTGCCTACCGGTTCGATATCGATATCGAGGCAGACCTGATCGAGGAGCTGGCGCGGGTGCACGGCTACGACCGCATCCCGGAGACGCGTCCGGCAACACCGACACTCATCCAGCCGCAGCCGGAGGAGCGCGTGGCCCTGGCGCGGCTGCGCAGCGCCCTGGTGGACCGCGGGTTCCAGGAGACGGTCACCTACAGTTTCGTTGAGCCGGGTCTGCAACACCTGATGGATCCGGATCACGAGCCGGTGCCTCTGGCCAATCCCATCTCCGCCGAACTTGCGGTAATGCGGACCTCGCTCTGGCCCGGGTTGGCCCGGGCCGCGGTACATAACCGGCACCGACAGCACCAGCGCCTGCGCCTGTTCGAGACCGGCCTGCGCTTCCGGGGCTCCCTGGATCAACTGGAACAACAGCCCATGCTGGGCGCCATGGTCATGGGTCCGGTGCAGCCCGAGCAGTGGGGCGAACCGGCCCGGGCGGTGGACTTCTTTGACCTCAAGGGCGATCTTGAGGCCGTGCTGGCGCTCACCGGGCGGCCCGAGGCATTCTCCTTCGTTGCCGATCGCCATCCGGCGCTGCACCCCGGGCAAAGCGCACGTATCGAGCTGGACGGCGAGGCGGTTGGCTGGCTGGGGGCATTGCATCCCGATGTTCAGCGGAAGCTGGATATGGACGAGCCGGCCTACGTCTTCGAGATGACGCTGGAGGCCGCACAGCAGGCGCGCCTGCCTGCGTTCGCGCCGTTGTCCCGCTTCCCGTCCATTCGGCGGGACCTCGCGGTGGTGGTCGCGGAATCGGTGTCCGCCGCCGCGCTGGAACAGTGTGTGCGCCGGGCGACCGGCGACTGGCTTCAGGGCGTGGCGCTGTTCGACGTCTACCAGGGCAAGGGCGTCGCCGATGGGTTTAAGAGTGTTGGTATTGGATTGATTTTGCAGGATTTCTCACGCACTCTAACGGATAGTGACGTGGATGAAGTGATTTCCGGTGTCGTCGTCGCATTGCGTGGCGAGCTTGACGCCGAGCTGAGGGGGTGATCGCATGGCATTGACCAAGGCAGACATGGCCGAGCGCCTGTTTGAAGAAGTTGGCTTGAACAAACGCGAGGCCAAGGAACTGGTGGAGTGCTTCTTCGAAGAAATCCGCCAGTCTCTGGAAGATGGCACGGCGGTCAAACTCTCCGGGTTCGGTAATTTCGATCTCAGGGACAAGAGCGAGCGGCCGGGACGCAACCCCAAGACCGGTGAGGAGATCCCCATCTCCGCACGGCGGGTGGTCACCTTCCGGCCCGGGCAGAAACTCAAGGCGCGAGTAGAGGCATATGCTGGAACCCGGGAATAACGACGAGCTTCCGCCGATCCCTGCCAAGCGGTATTTCACCATTGGCGAGGTCAGCGAACTGTGCGCGGTGAAGCCGCATGTGCTGCGCTACTGGGAGCAGGAGTTTCCCCAGGTAAAGCCCGTGAAGCGTCGCGGCAACCGCCGCTACTATCAGCGTCAGGACGTGATTCTCATCCGCCAGATCCGTTCCCTGTTGTATGAGGAGGGCTTCACCATCGGCGGTGCCCGGCAGAGGCTCTCCGGTGAAGGTGCGAAGGAAGACCTGAACCAGAGCCAGCAGGTTATCCACCAGGTCCGGCTGGAGCTGGAGGAAATCGCCCAAGCGCTCAAGCGCTGATTCACCTGCGGCGCGGCTTGGCCCGGCGCCGCGTTTTGTGTACCATTCCGGTGCTTCGGGGTGTGGCGCAGTCTGGTAGCGCACCTGCATGGGGTGCAGGTGGTCGCAGGTTCAAATCCTGCCACCCCGACCAATCAAATCGGTGGCTTACGGTTCTAGCCCGAAGGCTATCAAGCCGACGAGTCACGCAGAAGTCACAGTCTGGCCTTCCCTGTCCACCACAGCGACAGGAGAAGGCCATGTCTGCAATTGAATCGTCCTACCGCCGCTGTCAGGCCCTGAGCAGGGTTGGCTCGCGATGCCGCATTACCGGCGCCGCCTGCCATGCACTGGACGCCCGCCATGAAGCCCTGCTGTGCCCGCTGCAATAACGCCAGGTCCGCGAAGGCCACGTGCGTGTTGCAGCGCGAAGTCGATCTCGTGACGGAGCGGAGCATCAGTAACTTGTACCTCCGGCAGGAAATCGAGCGAGATAACGCGGTGGTCTATGCGGCGTGACCCGAGGAAGTATCTTTACGATGTGTTTGTGGCGACGGATCGTGGCGCGTATCCCCGAATACCGGCGCATCATTGCCTTCCGTAACATCCTGGTCCACGCCTACGCGGATGTTGGCGATCCCAACGTCTGGTGCATCGCATCCAGCAAGCTTCCCGAATTGCGCCGCACAGGCGCTCCCGCAGGGCCTGCCTCTGGGCCGCTGAGGCGGCGTTATCGGTCCTCGCCGTAGTGACGCTACGCCTTCGGCCTGATGGCCTTGCCTCAGCGGCCCAGAGGACATGCAAAATGCAACGAATTTGGGTTACAGGACACTAGGTGGAGCTGGCTGAGCACGCCAGTCGGCGAGTCTCAACCCCCACCAGTCTTCCGGCTACCGAGGGACAAGCGTCCGGTTTCCAGAACCTCGGTTACGATCTCCGGCAGGTCCTCGGGCCTGAATCGAATGGCCGGCGCAAGCGAGGCAGACCTCCGTCGGGCCGTGATATGGTCGACGGACTCCCCGGAAACCAAGGGCTGAAGCCGTCATGAGTGACTTGGTGCTCTACCACTCGCAGGACCGATTGGGAACCCTGACCCTCAATCGTCCCGACTCCCTGAACGCCATCAGTGAGGAACTGGTGGACCAGTTGCTGAGCAGGTTGCGCGAGGCGGGCGAGGATTCCGGCCACCATCGGGCTGGGTCGTGCCAGGGAACTGTTCTACACGGGCAGGATGCTCGACGCACCCACGGCCGAGGACTGGGCGCTGGTGAATCGGGTGGTGCCCAGGGCGGAACTGGACGAGGCGGCTGAGGGCATGGCAAGAACGATCCTGGAGTAACATCAGCTAGTGTCCCGTCCCAGAAGTACGTGCAATTGATGAGGCCCCAGCGTCGTCAGAGCAAGGCGCGGCGACGAAGGCGTAGTGGCGCTACGGCGAGGAGGCGCAACGCAGCGCTGGCGACGCTGGGGCCTCTGCGGCGCCCCGGCGGGCCGGTCTTGCGGCGTTGGCGCCGCTCGACGTGGTCTCGCCACGCCTTCGCGTCGCCGCCTTGCAATCCCGGCCCGGCGGGGCGCATTAAGTGCACGTACTTCTGGGACGGGACACTAGCCATTCGCATGAACCGTGCGACGGTGAATTTCGCCCTCGGCGCCACCGTGGAACAGACCCTTCTTCACGAGGCCCAGGACGGCATGACTGCCCGTGCTGCAGGTCTCATGGATCAGACACGTCGATCCGGGGAATGGGGTGGTCAGAGAAGGGGCAAGTAGTGAAGGTCCCGACTGGCGCTGACTCGCCAGACTGCCCCGGACTGTGGCGCCCCCGGTGCCAGAGTCGCCGCCCAATCTCATCCGCACCGAGCGTCCGGGCAAACCGGTACGGTTCACCTGACACCGCCACGTTGGGGTTGCGGGCACATCTCGGCTACGGTCACTTCGAGCCAACAGACGGGAGAGAGTCATGCGCGCCTGGGAATTGCAGGGCGATTGGGGCATCGAGCACCTGCGGCTGGTGGACAAGCCCGAGCCAGTAGCGGGTTCGGGGCAGGTCGTTGCACGGATGACGGCCGCGTCCCTGAACTATCGGGATCTCATGACTGTGCAGGGCAAGAGCCCCGGGGCCGAGCTGCCGTTGATTCCGTTTTCCGACGGCGCCGGCGAGGTAGTTCAGGTGGGCGAGGGAGTGACCCGCGTCGCAGTGGGCGATCGGGTCTGCCCTATGTTCTTCCAGTCCTGGATCGACGGCGGGCCCACCGCGGAGCGGCGCAGTCGGCCGCTGGGCGGCCCGCTGCCGGGCGTGCTGCAGGAGCAGATGCTGCTGGACGCGGAAGGCGTGTCCCGGTTTCCTAAGCATCTCTCGCTGATCGAGGCCGCTACGCTGCCCTGCGCGGCGCTCACCGCCTGGCGGGCGCTGGTGGTGGAGGGCAACGTCCAGCCCGGTGACACGGTCCTGCTGCAGGGCACCGGTGGGGTCGCCACCTTCGCGCTGATGTTCACCCGACTCCTGGGTGCCCACGCCATTGTCATCTCCAGTAGCGACGACAAGCTGGAGCAGGCCCGCGCCCTTGGCGCGGAAGGGCTGATAAACTACCGCTCCACGCCGGAGTGGGATCGCGCCGTCATGGACTTCACCGACGGTGTGGGTGTGGACCACATCCTGGAGCTCGGCGGCCGGGAGAGCATCAACCGCTCCCTTGCAGCGGCCCGCGTGGGCGGCAGGATCATGATTATCGGCGTGCTCTCGGGCTTTTCCCAGGAAATCGCCATGCGCTCCATCTACGGCAAGAACCTCCACCTCATCGGGCTTTCCGTGGGCAGCCGCCGCCATTTCGAGGATATGTGCCAGGCCATCGCAGAGCACGAGCTCCGCCCGGTGATCGACACCACCCTGCCGTTGGAGTCCGTGCCCGACGGGCTGCGCCGCATGGAGTCCGGTGCCCACCAGGGCAAGATCTGCTTTGACTTCGGGCGTTGAACGCGATTCGCCACGAGGCTCCAGGCGCGTGGTACCTCCGCGAGATGACACCGCGAACTAATCCGGCAACGGAATGTGCTCCTCACGATCTCCCGGGGGGAGGTCGAACAGCCCGACCCCCCAGTCCTGAGCGCGCCACTGCCGCTTGGCCTCTTCGATGCGCTCCTTTGACGACGCCACGAAGTTCCACCAGATGTACCGTGGCCCGCCCAGCGTGGCCCCACCCAGAATCATCAGACGGGCGCCGGTCTCCCCTGACGCCACGGTGATGGCATCGCCGGGGCGGAACACCATCATCTGGCCGGCTTCAAAGCACTGGCCGGCGATGGTCACGGACCCGGCGACCACGTAGATACCCCGGTCCTCGTGTTCGTCCGGCAGGGGGAAGCGGGTTTTCGGCTGAAGCTGGACGTCGGCATAGAACGCTTCCGAGTAGAGTGTCGCCGGTGCCTGTTCGCCGTACGCGTTGCCGAGGAGCAGCTGCACGCGCACACCTTCGCTCTCGATGACCGGCAGCCCGGTGCTGCCGTGATGCTCAAACAGTGGTGTGGTGTCCTCGTGATCCTCCGGCAGGGCGACCCAGGTCTGGATGCCGAAGAGTTCGCTGCCTGCACTGCGGGATGCGCTCGAGGTGCGCTCCGAGTGCGTGACACCGCGGCCGGCCACCATCCAGTTCAGCGCCCCCGGATGAATGACCTGGTCCGTGCCGAGGCTGTCCCGGTGGTGCAGGTCGCCGTCGTACAGATAGGTGACGGTCCCGAGGCCGATGTGAGGGTGGGGCCGGACATCGATGCCCTGTCCGGTGAGAAACTCCGCGGGACCCATCTGATCGAAGAAGATGAACGGGCCGACCATCTGTCGCTTCGGTGCCGGCAGCGCGCGGCGCACCTCAAAGCCGCCAATGTCCCGCGCTCGGGGGACGATGAGCGTGTCAATGGCGTCAACGCCGATCTCGTCCGGGCAGCCCGGTGTCAGTGCGGGATTCCAGCTCATGGGTATCTCCTCCGGCTAATGGACCTGATCGCAGGCGCGACCCACTGATAAGTCTAGATTGCTGCGGGCCTACAATCGGCCCGGGTGGGGTGGACGCCCTCAGTGGTGCGCATAATGAAGCCAACCCCGACCACGGTCTTCGATCGGAGTTGGCCTGGCCTACGATCCCGCAGGCTCCGCGAGCCGGTTGCGGCGATAGTCCGCAAGTGCACGGTCGATCTCGTGCTGATGGTTCATGACAAACGGGCCGTAGCCGGCAACCGGTTCGCCGATTGGCTCGCCGCTGAGCACCAGCAGGCTGTCATCCACTGCACGTCTCCGGGACCGATGACACCACCGTGACCCGTGGAGTCGCGATGCTCCACCTCACCCTGGTAGACGATGGTGACCGTCTCGAACCCCTTGTGCGGGTGCTCGCTCACGCCCCTGGGCTGCCGGGCGGGCCTTGATCGATCACCTTGCAGACACGTTCAACGCCCTGCACGAGGATTGAGGCGGTTCAGCGTCTCCACCAGCCGGTGACAGATCTGATCCAGACGCTCCCGGGTGCCCTGATCGGCCAGATCACCGGCGTCCGTAAACGCCTGGGCGGCACGGGGCACAGCGAGCTGGTCGGGCAGGACCGTCACCCCCAGGTTGGTCAGCAGCTGCCGGGCGAGTGCCAGGCTGCGCATGCCTCCGAATCCACCGGGTGAGGCAGACAGGACACAGGCCACCCTGTTCCGGAACAGCGCAAGGCCCTCCCTGTCGTCGTCCGGGCGGGACAGCCAGTCCAGCGTGTTCTTCAACAGCGGGGTGATGAAGCCGTTGTACTCCGGGGACACGACCACCAGCCCGGTGTGGTCCGCGAGCAGCGCCTTGAGGCGCCGGGCATGTTCGGGGACTCCCTGCTCGCGCTCCAGATCGCCATCGTAGAGGGGCATCGGGTAGTCACGGAGATCAGCGAACGTGGCCATACCACCGGCCTCCCTGGCCCGGTCTGCGGCAAGCCGCGCCAGCCGTTTGTTGAAGGAGTCGGCTCTCGCGCTTCCGGCGAATACCAGGATACTGTTGTGCGATTGATCCATTCGGACTGCCTCTCCGGTCAGCGGCCACGGGATGGACTTCCCCCGGCACCGTGGACACTCCGATGCTATGCCGTCACTCGGTTCGGCACGTTCTGCCCCGATTGCCTGAACCGATCCCGCGACAGCACCGTGTGGGTGTCCAGGGAGCGGATGGGAATGCTCGTGTCACCCGGAATGGCACCATCCGCCTGGAGGGCCAGGTAGCGAAGGCAACTCACCCGCAGGAAGGACGAGAAATTCTCGACATCGCCCCGTGCCTCGATGATCTCGTCGTAGAGCCGGGTGATCAGCTGGCTCAAAGACAGGTTGTCCCGCCCGGCGATCTCCTCAAGCACCTGCCAGAACAGGTTTTCCAGGCGGATACAGGTGACGGCGCCGTGCAGGCGCAGCGAGCGGGAACGGCGGCTGTAGAGTTGTGGATCCGCGGAGACAAAGATCTGACACATGGGGCGTCCTCCCGGTGGCTCTCCCGAGAATAGCCCGGGGATTCCGCCCCGGCCAGTGGCGGAATCAGGTTCTCCCCGGGCCGTTCCCCGTTACAGCTCGATGCGTGTGCCCAGCACCTTCAGGAACTGGCTGATCCACGCCGGATGCGCGGGCCAGGCCGGCCCGGTTACCAGCCACTGGTCGGTATGGGCCTCGTCGATGGCGATCTCTGCGTACTGGCCATGTGCGAGTTCCACATCCGGCCGGCAGGCCGGGTAGGCGGAACACTTCATGCCTTCCAGGACGCCGGCGGCGGCCAGGAGTTGCGCCGCGTGGCAAATGGCCGCCACCGGTTTGCGATCAGCGGCAAATGTGCGCACGATGGCCAGAACGCGCTCGTCCAGCCGCAGGTATTCCGGTGCCCGTCCGCCCGGGATCAGCAGGGCATCGTAGTTGGCCGCATTGATCTCGGCAAAGGTGGCGTTGAGGGTGAAATTGTGTCCCCGCTTCTCGGTATAGGTCTGGTCACCCTCGAAGTCGTGAATCGCGGTGGCGATGGTGTCGCCGGCGCTCTTGTCCGGGCATACGGCATCCACCTGGTGGCCGACGGCCAGTAGCGCCTGGAAGGGCACCATGGTCTCGTAGTCCTCGGCGAAGTTGCCACAGAGCATCAGAATCTTCTTGGCAGGCATGACAGTCCCTCTTGTTCTCCTCCGGTCGAGCTTGAAAGTCTGGCAGGCTCCGGACGGCGAGGGGTAATAGCGGGCTACAGCATCCAACACCAGCAGGCCTTCTAGGCGTCCCTTGCGTCCGCATTGCTCCCGCGTCATATTCTTTACTACTGGCCCCCCTGGTTGTTGGTGACTTGCCATGAAATCGATTGTGCTGGCCGTGTTACTGCTCGCCGCCTCCGGTACCGTCGCCGCTGACCACATGCGCTGTGGCAACGACCTCGTTCTGAAGGGCGATCATGTGTCCCAGGTGCATTCCAAGTGTGGTGAACCGGTCCGGACCACCCGACTCGAGAACGAGTTCGGCGCCAGGGTGGGTAAGCGGGAGATGTATGACAGTGCCCATGGCACCGGGAATCATGTAGTCACCTACCGCGATGAGCGCGTCGTGTCCATCGAGCGGTTAAGGAGCCGCTGAATACGCCAACACCCCCTTGCGTTGTGCGCGTGCGCGAAGCGTCCTGGTGTGGCCGGTTGGCGCGCGTTCCATGGGTGGGGGTGGATGATTGTTGAGCTCGCAGCCGGCATTCGCCGTGCGGTAAAGTCTGGTGCCGTGAAAATCGACCCAGGACACCAGCATGTCGCGTGAACAAACATCCTCTCCCGAGGAACACCGTTATTCAGTCAATGGTGTGACGTTGTCGTGTTTCGAATGGCCTGCGGACCGGGACCATGCGTCCGAGCCGCCGGTGCTGCTGGTCCATGCCACCGGGTTTCATGCGCGCTGCTGGGATCAGGTAGTGTCGCGCCTGGACGGGCGCCGCGTGCTTGCCGTCGATATGCGCGGGCACGGTCGCAGTGCCAAACAGGCACCCTTGACCTGGGATGTGTTCGGCGAGGACCTGGCGCAGCTGGTCCGCCTGCTGGGGCTGGACGGTGCCGTGGGGGTTGGCCATTCCATGGGCGCGCACTCCCTGGTCCAGGCTGCGGCCGCGAATCGCGGAGCCTTCCGCCGGCTGCTGTTACTGGATCCTGTGATTTTTCCGCCGGATCGGTACGTGCCCGACCAGCTTCCCGGGGATTATCGCGATCATCCCACTGCACGCCGGAGGAACCAGTGGTCGTCCTGGGAGGCCATGTATGAGCGTTTCACGAATCGTGCCCCGTTCTGTCACTGGGAAAATGCGGTGCTGGAGGACTACTGTCGCTGGGGGTTGGTGCCGGCAGAGGACGGCGATGGTTACGTGCTGGCGTGTCCGCCCTGGGTGGAAGCATCGGTGTACGTCAACAGCCTGGGTGCCGACATCCACGCACAGGTTGCGGGCTTGCCGGTGCCCGTGACGGTGGTGCGTGCCAAGGCGCCACCGGCGCAGCGGGAGTCCATGGACTTCTCAAGCTCACCGACCTGGCCGGACCTGGCTGCGTCGTTTCCCAATGGCCGTGATCTGCATCTGCCCGGTCACAGCCACTTCATACCCATGGAAGACCCCGATCTGGTCGCGGATCTGATTGTTGATGACCAGGGCGTATGACGCCGAACGAGTGTCCTGACCCGTGGGAGCGGGGTCGTTGCGTGCCAATCGCCAAGGCACCTGATCTGTATCAATGCTGACTGCCTCTTCGGTGGTAGCCTTTGGTTGCGACGTGATGCGATCGGTTGGCAGGGCATTGCGGTTTCAGGGCATGACTGCGTTCAGGGGGTTTGATGTCGCAACAGAAAACAGGCAGCGAACGGCCGGCTCCACCGTGGTATGCGCGCACCGCCTCGGATGCGGTAGCGACGCTGGAATCGGACCGCGACGGCCTCTCCACCAGCGAAGCGGAGCGCCGACGGGAGGAGTACGGTGACAATCGCCTGAAGCCCCCGGAGAAGGCCGGCCCGCTGGTCCGCTTTCTGCGGCATTTCCATAACATCCTCATCTACATCCTGATCGCCGCGGCGGTGGGCACGGCGTTCCTCGGGCACTGGGTGGACACGGGCGTCATCCTCGCCGTGGTGCTGATCAACACCCTCATCGGCTTCATCCAGGAAGGGCGCGCGGAGAAGGCGTTGGACGCCATTCGTCAGATGCTCTCGCCCACGGCGCTGGTGATCCGCGACGGCCAGCGGCGCGAGATCCCCGCCGAGCAGATCGTGCCGGGGGATGCGGTGGTCCTGCAGGCCGGTGACAAGGTGCCGGCGGACCTCCGCCTGCTCCACGCCAAGAACCTGCGCATCGAGGAGGCGGTGCTCACCGGCGAATCCGTGCCGGTGGAGAAGGGCGTGGATCCCGTGGACGCAGAGGCGGACCTCGGTGACCGTGCCTGCATGGCCTACTCCGGGACCCTGGTGACCTTCGGTCGCGGCACGGGCCTGGTGGTGGCCACCGGCGAGCAGACCGAGATCGGCCGCATTTCCGGGATGCTCAGCGAGGTGGAGGGGCTGGAGACGCCGCTGGTGCGGCAGATGGAGCAGTTCGGCCGCTGGCTGGCGGCGGTGATCGTGGCCATTTCGGCCGTCACCTTCGCCTTCGGCTACTGGGTGCGGTCCTATCCCCTGGACGAGATGTTCCTGGCCGCGGCCAGCCTGGCGGTGTCGTCCATACCCGAAGGGCTGCCGGCGATCATGACCATCGCCCTGGCCATCGGTGTGCAGAAAATGGCGCGGCGCAATGCCATCATCCGGCGTCTCCCGGGGGTGGAGACCCTGGGCTCGGTGTCCATGATCTGCTCCGACAAGACCGGCACCCTGACCCGTAATGAAATGACCGTCCAGAGCGTTGCGCTGGCCGGTGCCATGGTGGATGTGGATGGTGTGGGCTATGCCCCCGAGGGCGGGTTCCGGCGCGCTGATGAGACCATCGAGGCGGACGGTGACCCGGTTCTGGCGGAAACCGTGCTGGCCTCACTGCTGTGCAACGATGCGCAGGTGTATCGCAGGGACGATCAATGGATCATGGAGGGTGATCCCACCGAGGGTGCCCTGATGACCCTGGCGCTCAAGGCCGGCCTCGATCCGGACCACAGCCGTCGGCAACAGCCTCGCACCGATGCCATTCCGTTCGAGTCCGATCACAAGTACATGGCCACCCTGCATCACGACCATGAAGGCCATGGCGTGATCTATCTCAAGGGGGCGCCGGAGCGGGTGCTCTCGCTCTGCGATGCGCAGGTCACTGCCGTCGGTGAACAGTCTCTGGACGCAGACGCCTGGCGGCAGGTCATGGATGACATCGCCCAGCGGGGACAGCGCCTGCTGGCGGTGGCGCGGCGGCGTACCGGTGCCGAGCAGGTCAGTCTGAACTACGAGGATGTGGAAAGCGGTGGCTTCGCCATGCTGGCGGTGCTGGGAATCATGGACCCGCCCCGGGACGAGGCGATCACCGCCGTGGCCGAGTGCCGCGCAGCCGGCGTTCGGGTGAAGATGATTACCGGCGACCACCTGGTGACGGCCAGCGCTGTGGGCCGTCTGCTGGGTATCGGCGGTGATGGCCGGGCCATGGCCGGGCATGAACTGGACGAAATGGATGACGAAAGGTTGCGTGATGCGGCGCGGGATACCGACGTGTTCGCCCGCACCACCCCGGAACACAAACTGCGGCTGGTGCAGGCCTTGCAGGCCCGGGGCGGAATCGTCGCGATGACCGGCGACGGCGTCAACGACGCCCCGGCGCTCAAGCGGGCCGACGTGGGCGTGGCCATGGGCAACAAGGGCACCGAGGCGGCCAAGGAGGCCTCGGAGATGGTGCTGGCCGACGACAATTTTGCCTCCATTGCCCACGCGGTGGAAGAAGGCCGCACGGTCTACGACAACATCCGCAAGGCCATCCTGCACATGCTGCCCACCAATGCCGGGCAGTCGTTGACCATCATGATGGCCATTCTCATGGGCCTGGCCCTGCCGCTCACGCCGGTGCAGGTGCTGTGGGTGAACATGGTGACCTCGGTGACCCTGGCCATGGCTCTCGCCTTCGAGCCCAGCGAGCCGGGGGTGATGCGCCGACCGCCCCGGGACCCGGCGGCGCCGCTGCTGTCGGGTTTTCTGCTCTGGCGCATCCCGTTCGTGGCGATTCTGCTGTGGCTCGGGACGTTCGGCCACTTTGTCTGGATGGAAGAGATCGTCGGGGCGCCGGCCGAAGTCGCCCGCACCGTGGCCATCAACACGCTGGTGGCCGGCCAGGCCTTCTACCTGCTCAACCTGCGGTTGATCCACCAGCCGGTGCTGGTGGACGGTGCCATCTTCCGCAGTCGGGCCATGTGGCTCGCCATTGGCGTGTTGGTGCTGCTGCAACTGGCATTCACTTACGCCCCGATCATGCATACCCTGTTCGGCACCACCGCCATTGGTGCGGCCGACTGGGCGCGCATCATCACGTTCGGGGGCGCGGTGTTCGTGATCGTGGAGCTAGAGAAGATGGTCTTGCGTCGGTTGTCGTGGGTACAGACAGGATAGAGCCATGGTGGCGGAAACGAACACGAGTGCATCACTGCTGATCGCCGCGGTCAGCGACGAACTCGAGGAGGCGGCGCTGACCATCGCCCGGGAGGAGGGAGCACGGGGCGTCACCATGCTGCCATCGCGGGGCATCGGCTTTCCCGAGCACATCACCTTCTGTGGCCTGACTTACCGGGGGATCGGCGTGGTGCTGCTCTGGGTGCTGGATGGTGAGACGGCCACACGCATCGCCGAGCGTCTGAACCGCGAGCTGGAATTGCTGCGGCCATTTCAGGGGCTTGCGTTCGTGGCGCCGGTGGATGCCTCGGGCGGGATCGATCCGGCCGCCATACGGGGTTACCTGGACAGCGGACAGGCTCCGTCGGACTGAAAACAGCAGCAGAGGACTCCCACCGCCAGTGAATCAGCTCCGGGAATTCTACGGCATCCTCAAGCATGCGTTCCGCAACCTCCTGCCGATTATCGCGGTGGTGAGCTTCTTCCAGTTCGCGGTGATGCAGGAGGTGCCTGACGGCCTGCTGTCCATGGTGATTGGCCTGGGTATCGTGGTGCTGGGCGTGGCGCTGTTCCTCCAGGGGCTGGAACTGGGCATCTTTCCCATTGGCAAGAACCTCTCCAACCAGCTTGCCAAGCGCGGTTCGCTGGTGTTGCTGATGCTGTTCGGGTTCTCCCTGGGGTTTGCCGCAGTAATTGCCGAGCCAGCGCTGATTGCGGTGGCAGAACAGGCGGAGGTGATCAGCGAAGGGCGTGTCAACGCATTCACCCTGCGGTTGCTGGTGGCCACCTCCGTGGGCGCGGTGGTGGGGCTCGGTATCGTGCGCATCATCCTCGGCCACAGCCTGCACTGGTACATGATTGCCGGTTACCTGCTGGTGGTGTTCGTCACTTTCTTCGCGCCGGAGGAGATCGTTGGCCTGGCCTACGACTCCGGGGGCGTGACCACCAACATTGTCACCGTGCCATTGATCGCCGCTCTGGGTATCGGGCTGGCTGTCTCGATTCGTGGCCGCACTGCACTCATGCATGGCTTCGGCCTGGTGGCGCTGGCGGTGATGGTGCCCATGATCTCGGTGCAGCTCTACGGCATCATGGTCTACACCTTCGGCGAGACCGGGGATGTTGCCGCCAACGGCGTGCCGATGGATGCCGAAACGGAGGGTGTTGCGGACCCGGTGGCCGGCAGTCTGGCCCTGGGCATGGTGACGGATCTGCTGGTGATGATCCGGGATGTGTTGCCCATCATCGCCGTGGTACTGGTGTTTCAGTACCTAGTGCTGCGCAAACACATCGCCCACCTGCATAAGGTGATCGTGGGTTTCGCACTGGTGATCGTCGGTCTGTACGCCTTCGTCGTGGGGCTCAAGCTCGGCCTGTTCCCTATCGGTGAGAGTATGGCCGCACAGCTCATCGGTCGGGATCAGATCCTGTTCGTCTACCTGTTCGCCTTCTGCATCGGCTTCGCCACCACCATGGCGGAGCCGGCACTGATCGCCATTGGCGAGAAGGCGGAGGAGGCGGCCAAGGGGCAGCTCAAGGGCAACGTCATTCGCCTGCTGGTGGCTCTGGGCGTGGCCATCGGGATTACCATCGGGGTGCACCGCATCATCACCGGTGATTCCATCCATTACTACATCATGGGCGGCTATGCCGTGGTCATTCTGCTGACCTGGCTGTCGCCGAAGTACATCGTGGCGCTGGCCTTCGATCTCGGCGGCGTGACCACCTCGGAGGTCACCGTACCCCTGGTCACGGCGCTGGGCATCGGCCTGGCCACCCATATCGAAGGGCGCAGCGTGCTGATCGACGGCTTCGGCCTGATTGCGTTCGCGTCCATTTTCCCGATCATTACCGTCATGCTCTACGCTATTTCCGTGGAGCTCGTCGCCAAGGCGAGAGGAGGTGCGACATGAAATTCGCGGCACTGGTGGCCATCCTGGCCGAGGATCTGGAAGAGCAGGCCATCGACTCTGCCAAGAAGGCGGGGGCCGGTGGCGTCACCATTCTCGATGCGCGGGGCATTGGCACCAAGGAGAAGAAGACCTTCTTCGGGCTGACCTATGAGGGCAGCCAGTCGGTGCTGCTGTTCGTGCTGGAGAAGAAGCTCTCGGTCCGAGTGCTCAAGCAGATGACCCGGGACCTGGATCTGAACTCCCACAGCAAGGGCGTGGTGTTCACGCTACCGCTGGAGCATATCGCCGGCATCGACATGCAGCAGCTGGAAAAATTCGAATCCCAGATCCGGGATGACATCTGACAACGGGCAGGGGGCGCGATGCTAGTCAAGGACATCATGCGGACTGAGGTGGTCACCATCCGGGCGACTGCCAGCATCCGTGAAGCCATGCAGACAATGCGTACACACAAGGTGAAGTCCCTGGTGGTGGACAAGAGGGACAACCATGACGCCTACGGCATCATCACTTACACCACCATCCTGCGGACCATCGTCGCCGAAGAGGGTGACATCGATCTGATCAACGTCTATGACGTGTGCACCAAGCCAGTGATTACCGTCCACGCCGAAATGGATGTCCGCCATGTGGCCCGGCTCATGGTTAATCAGCGGTTCCGGCGGGTGGTGGTGCTGCGGGACAGCGAACTCCAGGGCATCGTGACCCGAAACGATATTGTCACGCCCATCCTGGAGATGGCCGAGAAGTAGGGAAACGCTGAAGACGTCGTCATTGCCAGGAGCGCAGCGACGAAGCAATCTCGCGATGCCTTGAAACCTCGAAGCTGGGAGATTGCTTCGCTATGCTCGCAATGACAACCTCCTCGTGGTCGTCTGCCGCTCCCCCCGTGTTGGTCGTGGTGCCGTGTTCCGTGTGCCTTCGGGAATCCCGTATTCCCCGGTCAGGCTCCGCAGCTTAAGGTGACGGCCTTCGGAAAACGCAGGTGGGGTGATCTTGACCAGTCTCAATCTGACGGCACTGACCGCAATCCTTGTGCTTCTCGCTGCCGCCAGCGTGGCCCTCGCACCAAAGGTGCGCACGGCAGACGGCTTTTTCCGCGGCTGGACGGATACCGGTGAACCGCCGGGCGTGCTGACACTCACCCTCTCCCAGGTCACCACCTGGATTTTCGCGCGTTCGCTGCTCAACGCCGGCATCCTCGGCTACTTTTTCGGCATTGCCGGGGTGCTCGCCTATACGGCCTACTACGGCTCGTTTCTCACCGGCTGGCTGATCACCGACCGGCTGCGTTTCCGCCACGGGGCACCGAGTGTCCAGGCGTTTCTGTTCCAGCGCTTCGGGCGGGTCGGTACCTGGTGCTTCAACCTGCTGATCAGCCTGCGGCTGCTGAGCGAAGTATTTGCCAACCTGCTGGTCATTGGCATTGTCTTCTCTGCCGCCGGCGAGCAGTTGAGCACGGTTGCCATCATCGCGGTGGCGGGCGTGACACTGGCGTATTCAGCATTCGGCGGGTTGCGCGCGTCCCTGCGCACGGATGCCCTGCAGATGGTACTTCTGGCCGGTGCCCTGTTGTTGTTGCTGGGACTGGTGCTGGTGCACCCCCAGTTCAGCACCACCGCCGTGGTGGTCAGCAGCCCGGAGATCACCAGTCCCGGATGGATCCTGCTGGCGGTGGCGCTGCTGCAGGTCCTGAGCTATCCGCTGCACGATCCCGTGATGATGGACCGGGGTTTCATCGCCGACCGGCGCACCACGCGTCGAAGCTTCCTGCATGCGTTCTGGCTGTCTTCCCTGTGCATTCTCGCCTTCGGGCTGCTGGGCGTGTTCGCCGGGCTGAACGCCGGGGGCGAGGGCGAGTTCCTCAAGTCGCTGGAGTCGTTGCTGGGTGGTTCGGCCATGCTGGTGCTGGCGGTGGCTCTGGTTCTCTCCGCCGCGTCCACCATGGACTCCGTGTATTCCAGCACGGCCAAGCTCGCCGTAGTGGACATGGGGCTGGGGAGACACTCCCCGGGTGCCGGTCGCCTGGCGATGGTCCTCACCGCACTGGGCGGCCTGGTGCTGGTGCTGGTGGGCACGGACGATCTGTTTGCCGCGGTGGCCGTGAGCGGCACCGCATCGCTGTTCCTGGCCCCGGTGATTGTCTTCTCCATCCTGAAGGGGTGCGAAGTTGCCCGCTGGAGCCTGCTGGTGGCGTTTGCGCTGGCCATGGCGGGGTCCGGCCTCTATTTTCTCGAGGATTCGGGATACATCGACTGGATCGGCTTCTTGACGGGGCTGGAGCACAGTTACAGCAAGCTGCTGGTGGTAACGGTGGCAATCCTTGCGGGCGGCATGGCCGCCTTTGCGCTGGGGCAGCGGCCCGCCGGCAAAGCAGCGAGCGGAGGCACAGCATGAGCACCCCGGGTCGCCACTGTCCGCTGCATTACCGCACTGACCCTGCCGCCCTTGCGGGCAGGACCGATGTCGTTGCCGAGACCGTCTACGTGATCGGTGGCATGTACGGCAATACGGCGGCGCTGGACGCTGTGCTGCGGCTGGCGGCCGCCGAGGAAGAGCAGGGAAGACCAGCGCCCACGCTGGTGTTCAACGGCGACTTCAACTGGTTCAACGTCGACGACCAGACGTTTGATCGCATTAACACCGAAGTCCTCCGGCACGTTGCCCTCCAGGGCAATGTCGAGGCAGAACTCGGCTCACCCGACGGCGAGGCCGGCTGTGGGTGCGCGTATCCGGAATGGGTGGATGACGCCACGGTGGCCCGCTCCAACGCCATCATGCAGCGCCTGCAGGGTGCAGCAACTCGGGCTCCTGGCCATGCGGAAGCCGTATCGCGATTGCCCCGCCAGATAGTGGCTGACGTCGGCGGCGTTCGTACAGGCATCATTCACGGTGACCCGGAGTCCCTGGCGGGGTGGGGGCTCGCGGTGGAGAACATGCCTGCTCCCGGAGAGACGCCAGCCGTGATTGCCGACTGGTTCCGGCGCGCGCAGGTGGATGTGTTTGCCTGCAGTCACACCTGCCTGCCTTTCATTCAGCGGTTCCCGGTGGATGGGCGCGCCCGGATGGTCATCAACAACGGGTCGGCGGGCATGCCGAATTTCCGCGGCGATCGCCGCGGCGTGGTCACTCGCATCGGCAGTACGCCGTGCCCGGAAGAAAACCGTCTGTACGGGGCCGAGCTCAACGGCGTCTTCTGTGACGCGATGGCTGTGCCCTGGGCATCGGAGGCATGGGATGCGTGGTTCCGTCGCACCTGGCCTTCGGGCAGCCCGGCCGCAGCGTCCTACGCCGATCGCCTCCAGCACGGGCCCATGCACGGGTTCCGGGACGCATGGCGTATCGATTCCGGGGACGTGCCCGCCTAGCGCAATCTGCGGGTGGTCTCCCGAACCATGAGCTCGACCTCTGGCGTGTAGGATTCCACTGCTTCCCCCTCGATGATGTGCAGCAGGTTCCGCGCTGCCAGGCGGCCCACGTCAAAGAGCGGCTGGCGAACGGTGGTCAGCGGCGGGGTCGTATAGGTGGAGCCGGGCAGATCGTCAAAGCCGATCAGGGAGATGTCTTCCGGAACGCGAATTCCCCTCCGGCTCAGGGCAAGACGGATGCCGTATGCCATCTGATCGTTGGCGGCGAAGATCGCGGTAAACGGTGTGCCGCGGTTCAGCAGTTCCGTGGCTGCGAGTACCCCGCTGGTCTCATAGAAGTCGCCCTCCACCACCAGGCGCGGGTCGGCCTCGATGCCGGCTTCCGACAGTGCGCGGTGATAGCCCGCCAGCCGTTGCACTGCGTCGCGGTGCTGTTCCGGGCCCTGAACGTGGGCGATCTGCCGGTGGTTTAGATCCAGGAGATGTCGGGTTGCAAGGTACCCTCCGCGCTCATTGTCCAGTTCCACGGCCCAGGCGCGCGGGGCATTCACGGTGTGCCCAGTGGCCGCCACCGGAACCTGCCGGGAATACTCCCCGATCTGTTCCTCGGTGAGATTCCCACTGAGAATGATGATGCCATCCACGCGACGTGCGATGAGCAGGCGAACCCGGTGGGACTCCTCTGCCGCATTCCAGTGCCCACTGGCAATCAGCGGGGCGTAACCGGTGCCGGTCAATGCGCTTTCGACGCCCTTCAGGGTCTCGGTAAAGTAGGCGCTACTTACGTCCTGCGTGAGCACGCCCACGGTCATGGAACGGCCTCGCTTGAGGCTCTGCGCCAGCGCGTTCGGCTCGAAATCCAGGGCGGAGATGGCGTCCTCCACCGCCTGGCGCTTGGCCTCCGACACCCGCGCCGTGCCGTTGAGAATCCGCGACACGGTGCTGACAGAGACGCCGGCTATTTTCGCCACTTCCAGCACGGTTGGTGACGAGGAGCCGATGGCGCGACCGGACTTGATTGACCTTATCAAGGGGTTCCTCGGCACCATCGAATGCCATCACTGGACGGCACTATAACCTCATCACCCGTCCTGCCAAGGGTTGTGAGAGATTGAATGCCAGCCCTCGAGAGGCCGGAACACAGCCTGGACTCTGAAACGCGTTTCCGCTCTGGTGGCATATACCCCTGTGATGGGCCTCCTGTTAGTTTTCAGTGCCCTCGTGGAGCCGTTTATCCGCCAGAGTGCGCTTGGTTCGCTCCAGTGATGCCGCCAGTTCGGGCCCGCGGCGTAGGGCGACGCCGACGGCAAGGATGTCGCATATGGTCAGGTGGGCAATGCGAGAGGTCATGGGGGTGTAGGTGTCAGTGTCCTCGTTGACGTCAGCGTAAAGGGCCACGGTGCTGATCAGGGCCAGGGGTGAGCCACAGGCAGTGATCGAAACCACGCGCGCGCCGGCCGTCAGGGCCAGCTCAGCGCTCCGGAGAAGGTCCGCCGAGCGCCCGGTGTGGGAGATGGCCACCACGACGCTGTCAGCCGGGAGAATGGACGCTGACATGCTGTGCGTGTGGGCGTCGGAGTAGGCGATGGTGGGCACGCCCAGGCGGAAGAACTTGTGTTGGGCATCCTGTGCCACCATGCCGGATGCCCCGTGCCCGTAGAACTCGATACGGGGCGCCGCCGCCAGCAGATCGATGGCCTGCTCGACACCGTCCGCGTTCAGGTGGTTGCGGGCCTGTACCAGCGTGGCGATGGCGCGGTCGAAAAGCTTGGTCGAGAGATCGCCGGCGGTGTCCGCGACATTGACGCCGCTGGAGATGTAAGGGATGTCGCTGGCAAGGCTGCCTGCCAGGCGCAGTTTGAAATCCTGGAAACCGGCGCAGCCCACCGCGCGGCAGAAGCGGATCACGGTTGGTTCGCTGACGCCTGCGCCTTTTGCGATGGCGGCGATGGAAGCGCCAACGACACTGCTCGGGTGCTCCAGCACCAGGTCCGCAACTTTCTGTTCGGAGCGACGCAGCTCGCCGCACAGCGCCTTGATTCTCGTGAGCATGTATCGGTCGCCTACGTGGATCGGGACTGGCCCGCCGAGTGTACCACCGCGATCTGTCGCTTACGGTGCCCAGTCGTTGCCCCCAACGTCCGGGGCGTCGCACGGTACCGCGAATTGGCCTTGTCGGTGCTTCGGACTACACGTGCGTCTGCCTGTGGATCCCCCATGACAGGCTCGTTCGCGTTGGCGAGCTAAGATGGCTATAGAAAGTGTAGTTAAACTACACATCTAAATGAGGACTTGCTGCAGGAAGCAGGTTGGGCTAGGGGGTGCTTCTGTTCCTTAACCCGGTGGTCTGCCTGTTCTGATGCTGGACTTGTTTCGGGGTTTTTTGTCTTCTATGTTGTAGTAAAACTACAATTCGATCCCACGGTCATCGACCGTCTATCGTCGGCACCCTCCGGGTTCGCCAGCCGCTGAGCGCGTTTCCCGGAATTATTGAGCAGGTTGACCGCGAGCGAGCGGGGGTGCGGCAGAGGGGGAAGCGGAGCAGTCATGACGAAGGGAAACAGGCAAAGCGAGACACCCCGCGCCTCCATGCGCGACATCATGACAACGGCACCAGTGATCCCGGTGCTGACCATCGAGGAGCCGGAACACGCTGTGCCCCTGGCCCGGGCGCTGGTGGCTGGTGGCCTGCCGGTGCTGGAAGTCACCCTGCGCACACCCCGTGCCCTGGACGCGGTGTCAGCCATGGTCAGGGACGTGCCCGATGCCGTCGTTGGCATCGGTACCGTGCTGGAGCCGGAGGACCTGCGGCAGGCGGTGGACGCAGGAGCATGTTTCGCCGTCAGTCCGGGGCTGACGCCGATGCTGGCTGAAACCGCAATCGATGCCCGGATCCCGTTCCTGCCCGGGGTGATGACCCCCGGCGAGGCCATGACCGCGCGGGCATACGGGTTCCGTGAACTCAAGTTGTTCCCGGCGGCACAGGCCGGCGGCATGGGCATGCTCAAGGCCATGGCCGGGCCGTTGCCGGACGTGCTGTTCTGCCCCACCGGCGGCATCACGCCGGACGCATTCCGGGACTATCTGGCCCTGCCCAACGTGGCCTGTGTCGGGGGGTCGTGGCTCGCGCCCGCCCATGCGCTCGCCACCCAAGACTGGGCCCGGATCCAGGCGCTGGCGGCCGACGCCGCCGCCGACACGCAATAGTGATATCGACGAGGAGAGCAAAGGAGCCATGACCTATCGAGTTGCCATCAACGGTTACGGCCGTATCGGCCGCAACGTCCTGCGTGCGCTCTACGAAGAGCAGCGCCACGAGAACATTGCCATCGTTGCCATCAACGATCTCGGCGACGCGCAGATGAACGCCCACCTGACCCGGCACGACACGGTGCACGGACCGTTCCGGGGCGAGGTCCGGGTGGATGGCGACGACATGCTGGTCAACGGCGATCGCATTCGCGTGCTCGCCGAGCGCGACCCGGCCCGACTGCCCTGGGGCGAGCTCGGCGTGGACGCGGTGCTGGAGTGCACCGGGCTGTTTACCAGCAAGGCCAAGGCGGCTGCCCACCTGGAGGCCGGCGCCCGCAAGGTCGTCATCTCCGCCCCCGGTGGCAGCGATGTGGACGCCACCATCGTATACGGGGTCAACCACGACACCCTGACGGCGGACCATCAGGTGATCTCCAACGCCTCCTGCACCACCAACTGCCTCGCGCCCCTGGTCAAACCGCTGCACGAGCACATCGGGGTGCAACACGGCCTGATGACCACCATTCACTCCTACACCAACGACCAGGTGTTGAACGACGTCTACCACAAGGACCCGCGCCGGGCGCGCTCGGCCACCCAGTCCATGATCCCCACCAGCACCGGTGCCGCCGCGGCGGTGGGCCTGGTGTTGCCGGAACTCGACGGCAAGCTGGATGGTTTCGCGGTGCGCGTGCCGACACAGAACGTCTCCATGGTGGACCTGAGCTTCGTGGCGCAACGCGCGACGTCCGTCGACGAGGTCACGAACGTGCTGCGGGAGGCCGCTGGCGGTCCGCTGAAGGGCATTCTCGCGGTCAACGACGAGCCGCTGGTATCGATGGACTTCAACCACGACGCGGTCTCGTCGACCTACGACCCGTTCATGACCCGCGTCGCCGAGGGCACCCTGGTGAAGGTGTGCGCCTGGTACGACAACGAGTGGGGGTTCTCCAACCGCATGCTCGATACCACCCGCGCCCTGCTGGATGCCTAGAGGAGCCCCCGCCATGCCCCGCCGAACCAAGATCGTTGCCACCCTGGGGCCGGCCACCGATGCCCCCGATGTGCTGGAGCAGATCATCCGTGCCGGCGTCGATGTGGTCCGGCTGAACTACTCCCACGGCGAGGCCGCCGATCACCAGGCGCGGGCGCAGGCCCTGCGCGAGGCCGCCGGACGCGTCGGCCGCGACGTGGGCGTGCTCGCCGACCTGCAGGGGCCGAAGATCCGCATCGACCGCTTCCGCGACGGGGCGGTGACGCTGGAGGAGGGGGATTCCTTCTGTCTGGACGCCGCACTGGATCCGGCCGCGGGTGACCGGCAACAGGTGGGCGTGGCCTACAAGCATCTGCCCGATGATGTCGGGCCCGGAGACCTGCTGTTGTTGAACGACGGCCTGATCACCATGCGGGTCGAGCGGGTTCAGGGCTCACGGGTGCACTGCCGCGTGGAACTCGGTGGTGAGCTGTCCAACAACAAGGGAATCAATCGCCAGGGGGGTGGTCTCTCCGCCGACGCGCTCACGGACAAGGACCGCCAGGACCTGCGCGCGGCGGCCGCGCTGGGCGTGGACTACATCGCCGTGTCGTTCCCCCGCTCGGCGGCAGACATCGAGCTGGCGCGCTCGCTGCTCAAGGAGGTCGGCTCCGACGCCGGCATCATCGCCAAGATCGAGCGCGCCGAGGCGGTGGCCGCCATCGACGAGATCACTCTGGCCTCCGACGCGGTGATGGTCGCCCGCGGTGATCTGGCCGTGGAGATCGGCGACGCCGAGCTTCCCGGGGTGCAGAAGCACATCATCGCCACCGCGCTGCGCCTCAACCGCTCGGTGATCACCGCCACGCAGATGATGGAGTCCATGATCGAGCAGCCCATGCCCACCCGGGCCGAGGTGCTGGATGTGGCCAATGCCGTCATGGACGGCACCGATGCGGTGATGCTCTCCGCGGAGACCGCCGCCGGCAAGTACCCGGTGCGCACCGTGGAGGCCATGGCGCGGGTGTGCGTCGGCGCCGAGGCACAGGTGACCACCCAGCGCTCCACCCACCGCATGGACTCGGTCTTCGAGGGCATCGACGAGGCCATTGCCATGGCCACCATGTACACCGCCAATCACCTGCACGCCGATGCCATCATTGCGCTCACGGAATCCGGTGCCACCACCCTGTGGATGTCGCGTATCAGCTCCGGGATTCCCATCTACGCGCTGACCCGCCACGAGCGCACCCGCGGCCGGGTGACGCTGTACCGCGACGTCTACCCGGTCGCCTTCGACATCATGCACACCGACCCCAACCACGTCATTGCCGATGCGCTGGAGACCATGCGCACCAGCGGCGCCGTGAAGGATGGCGATACCGTGATTGTCACCAAGGGGGACTTCACCGGGATTGCCGGTAGCACCAACACCATGCGCATCCTGCGGGTGGGCGAGGGACCATGAATCACACCCCTGCGCGTCGCGTGGGGGAGAAGGGCGCCAGGAACCGGGGTGCACCCAGGCGGCGTTGCCACATCCGCGAAGCGACCAGGGCGAGGATCGACAGCGGAATCAGGTAGCCGAAGACGGCGGCCAGTACGCCCAGGCCGGGCATGCCGAGAAGAAGCAGCAGGCTTGCGCGCAGCAGGCGGAACCGGCCAGCAGTGCCGGCACGGCGCTGCTGGCGCTGCCCGCACTGGAGAGCCCGCAGGCTCGAGGCTCCCGCCACAGGGTCATGGCACCGTGGAGGTTCACCGTGAGTAGCGCCCCCAGGATCACTGCCAGCAGCAGGTTCAGGGGACTGAACAGGATGACCCACCAGCCCGCTTCCGCCAGGGCAATGCCTTCGAACAGGAATGGCGAGCGCATGGTGGTCATGCGCTCGAGGCTGGCGGCGCCGGTCTGCATGAACCAGCCGGCACTCCTGTCGAAGGTCAGGTCACCGACTCCCATCAGGTAGATGGCGCCGTAGAGCGCACCGATGCCGGCAGCCATCCAGCGTGTCATTGGCCGTCAATCACCCTGGTGTCCGGGTAGAACGCCGCCCAGGCGAACCACATGGCCTCGAAGCCGTTGACCGGTTCCAGATCATCCAGATCACCGTGCTCCGGACCCGCGGGGCCGAACGTGACGTCCTGCGGGGCAGCGACGGTTTCGTCGCCGCGGAACACCCAGGCGGTTCCCAGGCCCTCGTCGTGGAGCACCAGGTAATGGTGGTCCCCGTGCTCGAGGGTCAGTGCACCCTCGTCCGCAAGGTGATCCGTGTCCACGGCGACGGCGCCCGCGCTGGTGCGGAAGCCGAACACCTCGTGTTTCTGCGGGTAGCGTTCATTCTCGTTCTGGACCGGGAAAATCCGGTCGCTCTCCGGCTCGTAATAGCCCGAAAGCGGGTTGTAGTTGCCGTACGGGTCGTGGCGGTAGTTGCGGACGTAGCCGGTGTCGGTGGTCAGGACTTCCGTCTCCGGATGCCGTTCCCGCCACTGTTTCCACGTGGTCCAGATGACGCGGAACTCCTCCAGTCCGTGCCCCTCGTGCTCGCCATTGATGGCGGCACCGAGGATTTGTGGCCAGAAGCTCTCCGTATCCCGGTCGAACATGATGAGATTGCTGTTCACCAGCCGGCCGGAGACGCCGAGCTCCTTCTCGCCGCGCTTAAACCCCAGGGCGGTGCCGGTGAGGGGGCAGTACGTCACGGCCACGTTGTCCCCGCCGATGGTGTCATTGACGATCTCGTGCCAGACCAGGATGCGCTGGGGGTAGGCGCGCGCTTCGCCATTGCGGTAGACGCCGATGACGCGATCCTCCGGTTCCAGGTATTCGTCTCCGCGGTCGGCGGACCAGAACGCCGGTTCGTCGATGGAGGGGATCCCGTCCATCCCCGGACCGCCGGAACGCATGTCGTCGGTATACGCCGAGGGCTCCAGTGGCATGAGGATCGGATCGGTCACCGGCAGCCGTGTATCGCCAAGAGCAAGTGCTGGAACCGCCAGCGCCGCCGACGACAATACGGTGAGTACGTGCGTGCGCATCGTGTTCGCCCCCTGAAATGCTTTGGCCTTCAATCACACGCCAGCGCGGGCAAAGGGACAATAAGGACTTTCACGGATTCCCGGCGAGCGCCAGGCGTTGCATGGGGATTTTTTAGAGCCTATTGTGAACCGATCATTCCTAAACGCGAGGAGGTCCCATGGGTGCCCCGTACCGTACCGATCTGGAACTGAAGACTGCCGATAACGCCGAGGGCGACGCGGCCAGGGTTCTGCAGGAGACCAAGCAGGGACTGGGCTTCGTCCCGAACATGTACGGCGCCATGGCGAATGCGCCCGGTGTGCTGACCACCTATCAACACGGCTACGCCTATTTGCGGCAGAACTCAGGGTTCACGCCGCAGCAGCAGGAAGTGGTGTTCCTCACCATCAGCGTGGCCAATGGCTGTGGCTACTGCCGCTCCGCGCACGGCACGATTGCCGACAACATGTCCAAGGTGCCGAAGGAAGTCACCGATGCCATCCTTGACGGCAAGCCGGCACCGGACGAGACGCTGGCAGCCTTGCAGCGATTCGTCCAAGTCATGTTCGACACCCGCGGCAAGCCGGAGCCCTCCGACGTGGAAACCTTCAAGGCGGCCGGGTTCAGCGAGCGCCACGTCATGGAGGTGATCCTGGCGCTGGCGGTGAAAACGCTGAGCAACTACACCAACCACATTTTCCACACGCCCGTGGATGACGCCTTCGCTGGCCGTAGCTGAGCGGCCAGAGGCGCGCGCGAATTATTCGGCGTTTCCCTAGCCCCATCCCGGTCGGCGTCGCTCGGCGCCGACCGGCTTCCGTCCTGCCGCGACTTTCGGTTTTCACTGATGTGCTGCGCCGGCGTATAACCGTTACATTGTTTCGACATTCTCCCTCCTGGACGGAGTTCCGCCCATGAATTTGCCCGTTTGGTCGACACGCATCGCGGGGTTTGCCGCGTTTCTGACCGCGACCGCCTCCATGGCCGGTGAAGTCGTTTACACGCCGGCGGACATCATCGACTGGGAGCCGCATTCATTCGAGGGCGAAACGCGTTACGAACTGGTGGAGGTGGATGGCCGGGAGGCCGTTCATGCCCAGTGCACCGACGGTACTGCGTCGGGGCTGTTCCTCGAGGAAACCATCGATCTGGACAAGACCCCGGTGGTTGAATGGACTTGGCGGGTTGATGAGACGTTCAGTGGCATCGACGAGACCGTCAGGGCGGGAGATGACTATCCCGCGCGTCTGTACGCCGTCGACGAGCACCGCGTTCTCCGCTGGCGAACCCGTGCACTTAACTATGTCTGGGCCAGTGAGATGGCGAAAGGGGCCGACTGGGAGAACGCCTACGCGTCCCAGGCGCGCATGATTGCCATGCAGTCCGGGCCGCCGGAGGAGAGCGGCCAATGGGTCACCGAGCGGCGCAATCTTCGCGAAGACTTCAAGACCTTCCACGATCGCGATCTGGATGAGATCGACGCCCTGGCGATCATGACGGATTGCGACGATGTCGGTGAGCCCATTGAGGCGTGGTACGGGGAAATCCGTCTGCTTGCCGAGTAGGCGCTACGGCAGATCCGGCTACGGGAAGTACGAATGTCACGGTGTGGCGTTTGCGGGCACACTGGCAGCGTATTTCATCGAACAGGAAGGTTGCGAATGGCGGGACAAGGCAAACTCATCATGCGCATTGCGCTCGGGCTGGGCGTCCTGGTGCTCCTGGTCCTGGGGTATCAGTTCCGCGGTGAACTCAACCCGGAGCTCCTGCAGCAGCGCCTGGATGACCTGGGCATGCTGGCTCCGTTCGCCTTCATGGCGGCCTATGCGGTTGCAACGGTGGCTTTCCTGCCCGGCCTGGTCTTTACCATTGCCGGTGGCGTGCTCTTCGGGCCCGTTTTCGGCACCGTCTACAGCCTCCTGGGGGCAACGGTCGGTGCGATGCTGGCGTTCCTGGTGGCACGCTATGCCGCCTCGGATCTGGTGGCTGCCTACACCGGCGGGCGGCTGAAGAAACTGATCGTCGGCGTGGAGCGCGAGGGCTGGCGGTTCGTGGCGTTCACGCGGCTGGTGCCGATCTTCCCGTTCAACCTGCTCAACTACGCGCTGGGCCTGACCCGTATCGGATTCATGCCCTACGCCGTTGCGACCTTCATCTGCATGGCCCCTGGCGCCTTCGCCTATACCTGGATCGGGCATGCGGGTGCCGAAACGGTGGCCGGCGGGCGCAGCGGCATCAACGCCATCCTCATCGCGCTGGGGCTGCTGGCAGCAGTGATCTTCCTGCCACGACTGGTCAAGCGCTTCAAGCATGATCCCACGCTGGACGTCGAGGCAGCGGACGACTCGGCGCCGGTAACAGCGACCGCGGGTGAGAAAAACAATGACGGATAAGTTCGATCTGGTGGTGATCGGTGGGGGTGTCGGCGGTCTGGTGACGTCCAGTGTTGCAGCGCAACTCGGGCTGAAGGTGGCGCTCATCGAGCGTGATGACAACCTCGGCGGTGATTGCCTGCACTACGGCTGTGTGCCCAGCAAGACGCTGATCCGCTCCGCAGAGGTGGCGCACCTGGCCGGGGAGGCAAAACGGTACGGCGTCGATGCGTCCTCTGGCGCCACCGATCTCGGCAAAGTCATGGATCGCGTCGCCGAGGTCGTCGCGGGGATTCAGAAACATGATGATCCGGACCGTTTCCGCTCCTACGGCGTGGACGTCATCTTCGGCGAAGGGCGCTTTGTCGATGCCCATACGGTGGCCGTGGGTGACCGGCGGCTGTACGGCCGCCGCATCCTGATTGCCACGGGCTCGCGCCCCGCCGTGCCGCCGGTGCCCGGCCTCGCCGAGGCGGATTACTGGACCAACGAGACCGTCTTCCAGCAGCGCGAGCTGCCGGAGCGGCTCGCCGTGCTGGGTGGTGGGCCCATCGGCCTGGAGCTGGCGCAATCGTTCTCCCGCCTGGGTAGCCAGGTCGCCGTGATCGAAATGGCGGATCGCATTCTGCCGCGGGAAGATCCGGAAATCACCGCTGAGCTGGCGCGTCTGCTGGCCGACGAAGGCCTGGATATCCGTACTGGAACCGCGGTGACCGCGGTGGAAGGGCACGATGGTGGCTACCGCTTGACCTGTCGTCGTGGTGACGCGGACCAGCACCTCGATGTGCACCGTATTCTCGTCGCCGCCGGGCGTCAGCCGAACACCGATACGCTCGCCCTGGAAAACGCCGGGATCGAGGTGGACAAGAGCGGCATCACGGTGGACGCGCGTATGCGCACCAGCGTCAAGCACATCTTTGCCGTGGGCGATGTCTGCGGCCCCTACCCGTTCACCCACGTGGCCGAGTACCAGGCCGGGGTGGTGATCGCCAATGTGGTGTTCAAGCTGCCCAAGCGTGCCAACTATCGGGTGATGCCGTGGGTCACGTACACCGCACCTGAGCTTGCGCATGTGGGCATGACCGAGGAGGCCGCCCGAGCCGCGGGGCATCAGGTCGAGGTCGCGCGCTTTCGCTTCAGTGATGTGGACCGCGCTCTGGCCGAGGGTTCTACCGGTGGCCTGTTGAAGCTGGTGGTGCACAGGAAGCGTATTCTCGGGGCGACCGTGCTCGGTCCGCACGGCGGTGAGCTCATCCATGAACTGGTGCTGGCCATGCAGGCCGGCGTCAAGATCGGCCACCTATCCGGGGCGGTGCATGCCTACCCGACGCTGGCGCAGATCCACCGACGGGCCGTGAATACGCTGTACGCCGACAAGCTTTATTCGCCGGGAACCCGGCGTCTCGTCGGCTGGCTGCATCGTCTGTTGCCATAATGGCGATGACGCCTGACGTCAGCGCACAACGGGGGCGAGCCATGGCTGAAGTGGCGACTGCACGTTCTACGCTTCGATCTCCCGGCTTCTCGCTGGTGGGGCATGTACTGACCTTCGCGGTGTATATCCTGCTGGCGCTGTGGGCGGCGGAGTTCACCTTCGACAAGCCGGAGGTCCCGCTGATCTGGCCGGCGACAGGCATCGCTCTGGCTGCCATCTGGCGCTTCGGCTACGGCGTGACGGTCACTGTTTTCATGGCCTCGCTCATCGCCCATCTGGCGCTGGACTTCGTTCTGCTCGACGCAACGCTAATGGGCTTGGGGAATGCCGCGAGTGCAGCGCTGGGCGCATGGCTGCTTGCCCGGCTCGGGTTCCGCGGTGATCTGGGGACCATGGGGGAGCTCTACCGGTTGGCAGGTGTGGGCGTGGGCGTGACGGCGTTGTTCAGCGGGTTCGGTGGTGCCTTGGTGGCCGTCGGCCTGAGCCCCGATCTGGCCAAGGCTGTGCTGCTGTGCTGGCTGGCGGACGCCATGGGGGTCGCCCTGTTTGCCCCGGTGTTTGTCAGTGCCCGCTGGGAGCGCCTTACTGCCGGCCGCTGGCTCGCGGCGGTGGGTGCACTGCTGCTGGTCGCAGCCACCACCCTGGTGATTTACTCGGACCTGGTTTCTGACCAGATAGCCCTGCCGCTCTCCTATGCCGTGTTTCCCATGGTGATGCTGGTGGCTCTGCGGTTTCCGCCGTGGATGGCAGCCGGGGCGGTAATGGTTACCAGTCTGGT
This sequence comes from Aquisalimonas sp. 2447, assembly GCF_012044895.1. Taxonomy (NCBI): domain Bacteria; kingdom Pseudomonadati; phylum Pseudomonadota; class Gammaproteobacteria; order Chromatiales; family Ectothiorhodospiraceae; genus Aquisalimonas; species Aquisalimonas sp. 2447. The sequence continues at coordinate 2,820,835 of NZ_CP050695.1, read as the reverse complement.
GGCGGTCCACTGCACGGCCATGAACAAGGGCCCGTTCGCCCACGCCGGTATGGGCCCTGATCTACTCTCCCTCCACGCCCAGCTGGCGTTGCTTGCGATGACCGGGCTGTTCCTTGCCGCGTTGCGCCAGGAGCGGCTGGCGGCGGAAGCCAGGTCCCGGGAACACCTGCATACACTCGCCCGAGCTGGCCGGGTCAATGCCATGAGTGCGCTGGCCGCGGGTATCGCCCACGAGATCAACCAGCCTCTGTACGCGGTCAGCAGTTACGCCCAGAGTGCCAATCGGTTACTGCAGCGTGGGGCCGATGCCGGCGAGCTGCAGGCACCACTGGAACGCATCGTCACCACGGCGGATAGGGCATCGGATATCGTCCGGCGAATGCGCGGTTTTCTCGCCGAGGGGGATTCGGAAGCCGAACATGTCGATCTGAACCATCCGATTCGCGAGGCGTGTGATCTGATGCGCCCGGAATTTCGCCGACGCGAAGTGGAATTGCGCCTGGAACTTGCCACCCGTCGCGTTGGCGTCTGTCTTGAAGCGTCGGGAATGCAGCAGGTGGTGGTGAATCTGCTGCAGAATTCTCTGGAGTCCGTTGATGGGGGCGGCAACGCCGCGCGCCGATGGGTTCGGGTGCGCACGGCGGTCACCGGAGACGGCCGTCATGCCTGCCTGTCTGTCATTGATGGTGGCCCGGGGTTGCGTACTCCCGGAGATGAAACCCTGTTCGAGCCCTTCATTACCACCCGTCGTTCAGGGATGGGGCTGGGTTTGTCCATTTCACGCTCGATCGTAGAGGCTGAAGGTGGCCGTATCCTTGCGTCCAATGAGCCCGGTGCAGGTGCCCGTTTCGATATTCTTCTGCCTTTGCACGGTGATGGCGGCGAAGCCGACGGAGGTCGGAAATGAGCGAGGCCGTCTACCTGGTGGACGATGATCCCGACGTGCGGGACGCGATTGTGTTTCTGCTGGAGAACGAGGGGCTGCCGGTGCGGGCTTTCGGCGAACCGCAGCCGCTGCTGGATGAAGTCGACGGCAGCAGCCGGGGCTGCATGGTTCTGGATGTGCGTCTGCCGCAGATGGATGGCCTGCAGTTACTGGAGGCCCTGAGAAACCGCTCCGTGGAGATGCCTGCCATCTTCATTTCGGGTCACGGTGACATTCCCATGGCTGTGCGTGCGGTGCAGGCGGGAGCGCTGGATTTCCTGGAAAAGCCGTTCCGCGACGAGGTGCTATTGGAGAAGGTCAACAATGGCCTCGAACTCGACCGGCACGCCCGTGAAAGTCATTCGGAGCGCCTGGCCGTGGAAAAGCGGCTGGAAGAGCTCACGCCCCGCGAGCGGGAAGTCATGGAGGGGATGCTGCAGGGCAAGCTGAACAAGATCATCGCCTCGGACCTGGATGTCAGCGTGCGTACCGTTGAAGTCCACCGCGCCAACGTGCTGGACAAGCTTCACGCACGTAACAGCTCTGACATGGTGCGGTTGGTGCTGTCCACGGATCGGTATCGTGACTGGTTGTTGTAGTTCCGGATGCAGATCACACACGCTCCCGCTGATGAGCAGACCGAGGCGCCCAATTGTTCCCTGGTTTCTTCGGGTCAATACTTGGAGTGACTGCGTAGAATTACGCATGGGGTGCAATACGGGGGTCGTTATATTGTGTCTGGCATGGCCCGGGAATCGACTTCAGCCGGTGCCTGACCCAACCCAGGGGGAGTGATGTCTGAGCTCGTCGACCGCCTGCTTGCCGAGAACGCCGAGATCCTTCAGGGCCTGACAGGCCTTTTGTTACGTCTCGACGATGATGCCTTCAACTCCGCTGCTGACCCTTGCTACGGCAGCACCATTGGTGAGCAGGTCCGCCATACCATCGAACATGCGGAGGCACTTCTTGCGGCGCCCGGTGGCACGGTTGATTTCCACGCCCGTCAGCGGGATGTCCGGACCGAGACTATGCGCACTCTTGCCATTGAGCGCCTTGATGATGTCATCAACAGCTTCGAGGGGATGCGGCAGCGCGCCGTCGATGACACTCTCATCAGGGTACGACATGTCATCGATTGCTCCCATGGCCTCGAGGACCACTGGCTGGACACAAGCCTCTCGCGCGAACTTGCTTTTTTGCAAAGTCACAGTATCCATCACATGGCGCTTATCGGGGTTATGGCGAGCCTCGCGGGCATCAACGTGCCGGAAGGATTCGGTGTGGCACCTTCAACGCGGCGTTATCTGGGAGCGGAAAAGCAGCGCGAGCGGGAACCCGGGGGAGGCGATCAGGTTGTCCGCGCCGCGAGTAACGTCTAGTCGAGACCCCTGCCAGACATATGCCGTGGGTTGACGATGGCATCGAATTCCGGCCAACCCACGCCCTTTTCAGGCTTCACTGCCTGACCACGAATCAGTTGCCGAACAGGCCCGCGCTCTGCAGTGGGCGGTTTTCGTCCTGCGACCATTCCACCATGGAGCCGTCGTACATGGCGACGTCGTCCTGGCCGGCAATCTCGCTCAGGGCGAACCAGCCCATGGCCGCCCAGTGCCCGGTGTTGCAGAAGGTGATGGTCTGCTGGTCCGCGCTGACACGGGCCTGGTCCATCAGGGCGTCGAGGGTGTCGCGGTCCACCATGAACGCGGAACCTTCCCGGGTCAGCGTCTGCTGTTCGAGATTCACCGCTTCAGGGATGGTGCCGGCGGCCTGCGCCGCGGGGTGCTTCTCCTCGCCCAGGAACTGATTCGCCGGGCGGTTATCCACCAGCTGGATGCCGGCATCCCGGGCGGCGTTCACGTCGTCCGCGTCGGCCAGGAGTTCCGGCCGGAACGCCGGCTCGAAACTGGCCTGGCGCGGCTCGTTCCAGCCGGACTCGGTGGGCTTGCCGGCCTCCACCCAGGCCTTGTGCCCGCCGTTGAGAATGGCGACACGATCGTGGCCCAGGACCTTGAACGTCCAGTACACCCGGGCGGCGCTGCCGAAGTCCGTGGAACCCACGCCCGCCGGGACGATGACCACGTCGGTGTCATTGTCGATACCCAGGGAGCCGATCAACTCCGCCAGCTTGTCCTCCGGCGGGAGTTTCCCGGGTACACCGTCCTCGTCCTGTCGCCAGCCGGCCGTGACGTAGTTGCTGTACACGGCACCAGGGATGTGCGCTTCCTCGAAGGCCTGGCGGTCACCGCCGTCGATGTCGCTGCGGATGTCCACCACGACCAGATCGTCCGCGCCCAGCTCCTGGTCCAGCCAGTCCACGGAGACCAGAGGCTCCATGGAGCGGGCGCCGGCGGCGAGCGGGAGCAGGATCAGCAGCAACAGCGTCGATCTCAGGAGTGTGCGATGCATGGTTGACCCCTCGTGTGCTCGGGAATGATAAGTCCATTATACGGGCCGCATGACGCCGCAACAGGCTGCCGACAAGATCGATTCGACATGACCATAGAACCTGCCGCGCCTTTCCCTCACCCGATCCCCGGCAGCTTTGGGCGTCGGTGGGATGCCGGGCCTGGGTGCGTCATGGAAAGGGCAATCGGAAGAGCCCGTGCCAGCAGCCGGGCAAGCGCGGTCAGCAGGCGGATCATGAGGATTCGGCAATCGCGTTCGTGTCCGCGGTGATCCAGCCCTCGAGGGCTTGCCGGGCGGTTGCCGCATCGGTGACGTCCAGGGTCAGCAGCTCCCATTCATCCAGGCGCTGGCTCAGCCCGTCGAGCTGGCTGCAGGACGGGGGATGGCCGCCGTCACGGTTGAGTACCGGCAGCATGGCGGATAGAACGTCCAGCCGGTCCGCCGGTTGCAGGCTATCGCCGGCGCCCCCGGAGGCACCCGTGCCTGCCACCAGGACCGTGGTTACGGTGTAGCCGGACGCCTCCGGCGACCGCGGCGGAGCCAGCATGTCCACCGTGGCCCCGGCCCGGGTCTGATGAATGTGGCGCGCTCCGTGGTCGGTTGTCGGGGCCGCATGGAGACCGCGTTGCAGCAGCAGCGGCAGCCCGGCGGCGCGGGCCGGATCCCGGTCGGCTCCAAGGTGGATGCCGCCGCTGCAGGGGGCGCTCGCCAGGGCGCCGGCCAGCATTGTCGCCGTACTGCCTGCCAGGGCGGGGTCCCGGCTGGTGACCAGCACCGCGGTACCGGCCCGGCCGGTTGCATCCCTGTCCCCGAGGGGGACCAGCACGCCGTCCAGGGTGAGCGCATCGGCACGGGCCGGCCCCCTCGCCAGCAACAGCTGCCGGAGGACGGGGGCCACCTGCGCCAGACGCAGGCCGTCGGCCTGGATGCCGGCGCCATCGGCCACCGCATAACCGCGTCCGGAGCGAAGCACCGAGAGCGTCTCTTCCGGGGGGGTGTCCGCGGATGCGGCCGGGAATACCGGCGCGACCCGCGCCGCGACAGCCTCGTCGGGCAGCATGATCCGGAACATGCGTTCACCGGCGATCACGCAGAAGGATGAGGGCTGGCCGTCGGTCTGCCCGGATGCGGCGTTGTCCCGCTGGTGGTTGTCCGCGGCTTCGGTCGCGTCGGTCGCGGCGTGCTGCAGCAGCAGGCCGGACACGGCGGAGTCTGCCAGCACATCCCAGACCTGCTGGCGCACGGTCCAGTCGTCCGCGGGCTGCCCGGCCTGCCGCTGGGCCTCGAGAATGCTGTCGGCGATGTCGTCCGCCGCCATGCCGTCGGTGGCCTGCAACCAGATCCACGCCGCCACGTCATTGGGTGTATACAGGGTGCCGTCCCGTTCACCGTAGAGACCGAGGCGGCCCTCGCCAATGATTTCCTGGACCCTATGGGGCCTGACCGAGGGCCGCGGCGCGGTTCCCGTCACTGCGTCCGCCAGCACGAGATCCGCGTGACGTGGCAGGGGAAAGAAGGGCAGGTAGGCCGCGGGATCGGCATTGGGGTAGACGCGTGTGTAGTCGCCGGCGCGGGCCAGTTCTCCCTCGGCGACGGCACGCAGTCGCGCAACCGGGTCGTCGATGCCGTCGGCGTCGGATGTGGTCCCGTTCAGATTCAGCAGATGTACGAGATCGGCGACCAGTCGGCGCTTGGTCTGCTCCTCCACGTCTCCGCCATCCTTCGGGGCGGCACAGACTTCCAGGGAGGGGCTCAGATTGCATTCCAGAATCCACGGGTTCAGATCCGCATCCACCAGGCAGTCGAATCCCAGCAGTTCGTAACATCCGGAGGTATCCGCATCGATCTCCGCCAGGCGGTTGCGCATGCGCTCGCGTACCCCGATGGCCGTCAGCGCCACCATGTCCCGCAGGCGTGCGAAAAGCTTTTCGTCGTCATGGCCGTCATCGCGCAGCCATTGCCGGTAACTGGCCAGGCTGCGGAACACCACCGGCGACTCACTCTCCGTGTTGGTGGCGTTGACGTCCGGGTTGGTCAGGTGGGCGTAAACGTTGTCGAAGTGCTCCGGATCGTAGGGTGCCGACGCCAGCTTGGCCGAGCCCTCTTCGTACAGGTACACCCGCAGGGGCACCACGGAGGTGATCACCGCATACAGCCTGAGGACGTACTTGTGCCCCCACATGGTGTGGGGATTGCCCACGTAGGCCTGGACCATGGAGGCGTTGTCCAGCGGCGCCAGCGCCACGTCCTCCAGGACGGAGATCCCCTTGCCGCGTGCCGCATTCTTCGGTTTCAGAATCCAGTGTGCCGCGGGGTTGTCCCGGGCCGCCTCTTGGAGGGCGTGATACTCGGTGGGCATGGAGTAGACTTTCGGGAAGAAGCGAAGCCGGCGGGCGGCCTCGCTGTCATGCCCCTCCTGGGCCGCAATGCGCTCATGCATTTCCGCGAGCGTGCGATAGAGGTTGCTCTTGATGGTGAGCCCGTTGTTGCCCGGAATATGGTTGATGGTCCGGGTGGCATCGAGTTGCCGGAAGGCGGATTTGTCCGGCATGCCGGTGTACCAGCAGGTATCCCAGTCATCGGCGTCGCCCTCGGTCCACAGCGCCCGGTCCAGGGCTTCAAGAAAGAAGCGGTCCTGGGCCGCCTCGCGCTTGCCGCCAAGCCAGTATTTCTGCTTCCGCGTCTGCGACACCATGGTCCGGCTCCCCCCTTGTCCCGGGCTGCGTTACGGTGAACGTACCACTTTACGCCTGCCTCTCATGTACGTTGAATCCCGTATATCGTTGCCGCGGATACTCATCAATACTCTAATGACGCCGTCTTTGCGGCGTGCGACGGTACGATGTGCCGTGATGCAACCGAAGGAGGAGTGAATGTCACAGTCAAAAGACAGTCGTCAGACCTTGAAGGGAACCCTCGCCCGCGGGCTGATCTATTCTGCGCCGCTGATGCTTGTTGCCGCGTATGGCGCAGGCCAGGCGGTGGCCAGCGAGACCAGCCCCGCCGAACTCGGTGCTGCGGACGTCGAGCAGACGGACCAGATCGTCGTCGCTGAAGCCGAGGGTGAAGGCGCAGGCGAGGGTGAAGGCGAGGGCGAGGGAGAAGCCGAAGGCGAAGCCTGATCGCCGACGCACCGCACATCTCCCCGGGCATCCCGGGGAGATGTTATTCCTGCAGTGTCAAGGAAGCGCCCTGCGGGGCTGAGCAGCGCTTCCTCAACGGCTCTCAGCCTCCCCTTCGGCCTTCACCCTCGGCTTCGGCCATGTAATGGCCGCGGCCAGCGCCGGTGGCATCGCCGAGTATGGCGTGCACCGAGGCGACGCCGGCGAAACGGCCACGATCAGTGGCGCTGAGTACGCCAAACCTTTCGCCAGGGTTCTGGCCAGTTCACGGCGCTTGCTGTCTTCGCTGCCCATGGGACACCTCTTGGAGAGGACTGCACGCAGTTCGGAGGCGTCATGCTTGTACGGTTTCCAGGGAAATGTGACTGCCCTGGTGACACATTGACCGCAACTATTGCGGTTGCGCCGGAACAGCGCTGTCAGGAGGGATTCAGGGTTTCCTCGGGCTCGCGGTGCTGAGCATCCCGGCAATCTGGTTGGGCATGGAATGGGGTTCCAGGGAGGCGCGTGCGGACATCAGCGTGATTGGCGACGGGAAGCCGGTGATCGTGCAGGTTCACGACCACGGTTGTCCGACGTGTCGTCGCCTGCTGAGCAACGTGGAGAGCGCCTATCCGGAATTCAGCGATCGCATGGATTTCCGCGTTGTCGATATTGACTCAAGTGAAGGCAGACGGTTTGCGCGGGAACACGACGTCTCGCACGTGACCCTGGTGCTGTTCGACGGCTCCGGCGAGGTTCATCGGATTCTGGAGGGCGTGCGTTCCACCGACGAACTCCGTCGCGCGTTCCGGTCATTGGGTGAGGCGTAGGACACTAGGCCTACATCCCCACCATGTCCCGGAAGGTCTCCTCGTCCAACAGCAGGCTGCCATGGCCGTCCACTTCGTAGCAGGTCAGGGTGACACCCGGACCCGCGGCGCGTGACGCGGGGGCCACATCGGCGACAATGATGCGGAAGCCGATGCCGTCATGGCTGCCTTCCTCGACGCTGGAGGCGTCCTCGTCCAGGACCAGGTCCGTATCGTAGCTCCCCTCCAGGGCGACGTCCGGGCGATCCCGGTGAGTGTCGACGCAGCTGGCGTAAGGCTCCGGCATGCGGTTGAAACTGGCGAGGATGACGAAGATGAGCGCCGTGATCACAGCGGCGGCGAAGACGATAAAGCCCGTCACGCGGGTCATGCGTGAACCTCCATAGGGATGAGTGCGGCGCGATAGCATGGCGCGAGAGCCGGCACAGGTCCACCCCCGGTGTCATCGCCGTCGGAATGCCTGCTTGACGCGGTGCCACCGTAGCGCTGACCCTTCATCGCTTGACGCCGATGGGGCCGGCCAGGCCCGCCGCCACGGAGGCCGAGTGGGCCCATGAATGTCGTTTTCCTGTTGATCGTGCTGGTGGCGTTCGTCACTGCCGCGTGGCATCAGATCAACCGTTCGCCGGACGACCCCGACGACCCCGAGACCACCACGCCCATGGCCGAGCTCTCCGAGGCGGTGGTGGAATCCGCCGGTGGTGCGGTGGAGCTGGCCATCGGCCTGATCGGTGTGATGACGCTGTTCCTGGGGCTGATGAAAGTGGCCGAGGCCGGCGGCATGCTCACCGTGCTCGCCCGCCTGATCCGGCCGCTGATGACGCGCCTGTTCCCGGATGTGCCCCCGGACCACCCGGCCATGGGCGCCATGATACTGAACATGTCGGCCAATGCCCTGGGCCTGGGTAACGCCGCGACGCCTTTCGGCATCCGCGCCATGCAGGAGCTGGACAAGCTCAACCCGCACAAGGGCACCGCCACCAACAGCATGGCGCTGTTCCTGGCCATCAACACCTCCAGCATCACGCTACTGCCCACCGGCGTCATCGCCCTGCGGGCGGCGTCCGGGTCCGTTGAACCTGCCGCCATCCTGCCGTCGACGCTGTTCGCCACCGCCTGTGCCACCGTGGCCGCCGTCATTGCCGCCAAGACTTACCAGCGCCTGAGCGCCGTGCCGGCACCGGATCCTGTGCCCCACGCAATCCGGGGCGCGGAGGAGGTGACAGCGGACGCCGCGGCGGAGGAACAGGAGCAGGAGCCCGCCATGGCCGAGGCGGCCGAGGCATCGCAGACGGGCTACCCGGTGTGGGTGTCCTACCTGTTCCTGGCTGGCCTGCTGAGCTTGATCCCGCTGAGCATCGTCTACGGGCGGGTGATCGCGCCCTGGATCATCCCGGGCCTGATCGTGTTCTTTCTGCTCTACGGGGTGATCCGCGGGGTCCGTATCTACGAGGTCTTCGTGGAAGGGGCCAAGGAGGGGTTCCAGGTGGCGGTGCGTATCATTCCCTACCTGGTGGCCATCCTCGTGGCAGTGGGCATGCTCCGGGCCAGCGGCGCCATGGAGGCCATGGTGCACTGGATCGGCGGCTTCACCGCGCAGTTCGGTCTGCCGGCGGAGGCCCTGCCCATGGCGCTGCTGCGGCCGCTGTCCGGGTCCGGGGCCTACGGTGTCATGGCATCCATCATCAATGATCCGGCGGTGGGGCCCGACAGCTACACCGGCATGCTTGTGACCACCCTGCAGGGTTCCACGGAGACCACCTTCTATGTCATCGCGGTGTACTTCGGGGCGGTGCAGATTCGCCGGATCCGCCATACCCTGGCGGCGGCGCTGACGGCGGACGTGGTGGCGGTGATCGCTGCGGTGGCGGTGTGCCTGTGGTTATTCGCCTGAGCCGCCGATGACGTGATCGCCGCGGAGGTCGCTGCGGATGTAGCGGTGCTCCCCGGTGTTGGGGTCCCGCACGATAACGGTCACCGGAACACCGGAGTTGTCCGCTGTGGACCACAGACGCAGCAGGCTGTGCAGGTGGCTTTCGCGGGTGTCGGCGTCCAGTTCGAGAAAGCCGTCCTGGGCATCCACCCGCAGGACGCCGTATTCCAGATGCACAGGTTCACGGAAATACACGGGCACACCGAACTGGTTGCCGGGATCCTGGGGGTCGAACAGGCTGGTAAAATTGTCGAAGTTCGGTGCCGGGGCCGCCTCGCCGGGTTCCGCGGTGATCTGCTCCAGCAGCCGCTCATGGACCCACGCCGAGCGGCCGTCGGCGTCGATGGCGACTTTCAGCCAGTCGCCCTCGCGGCGCAGTTCCATGACCACGTCGCCGCGGCCGCGCTGGGTGTATATGCCGTGATCCGTGCCGGGGCCCGTACGCAGGTTGGTGGAATACTGCCGGACTTCCCAGAAGTCTCCGGGGGTGGCGAGGGCGGTGCCCCCGGGGAGCGCCAGCAGGGCGATTGCCGCCATCAGCACGCCCGGGTGAGCAGTGATCCACAACCGTTCGCGCACGCCGTTGACTCTCCCCTTTGCACCCCGGTCTCGGCCCGGGTGATAATGAATGTGTACCAAAAAGGTCCTGTTTAGTGTAGACTGAGTCTAACCATGATACGGATCAACCGCGAAACGGATTATGCAACCGCCATCCTCGGGCTCATGGCCACCGAGCGCGAGGATCGGTTCAGCGCGGCCTGGCTTGCCGAGCAGCGCGGTCTGCCGCAGGCCATCGTCAGCAAGATCCTGAAGCAGCTGGTGCGCTCCGAAGTGCTCGCGTCGCACCGCGGCTCCAGGGGCGGGTACAGTCTGGCACGGCCGGCGGAGGAAATCTCCCTGGCCGATGTGCTGCGGGCCATCGAAGGGCCCATCGCGCTCACCGACTGTATCGAGGGCGGTGGTGCTGCATGCCAGTACAGTCCGTACTGCGAAGTGAGCAGTAACTGGGCGCGCATCAATGAAGCCTTCTACCAGGCGCTGGAAGGCGTGAGCATCAAGGACATGAGTCAACCGCTGCCGCCGGAGCATCCCAGCCTCCGCGGCATCGACATACGGGTCAAAACGGCAGTCAGCTGAGCGGAGCGTGTCAATGTCTGCAAGCAATGAAACCATCGAGCAGGTTACCAAGAAGGGCTACGAGTACGGCTTCGTTACCGACATCGAGCAGGAGTACGCCCCGCCGGGTCTGAACGAAGACATCGTCCGCTTCATCTCCGCCAAGAAGGAGGAGCCGGAGTGGATGCTGGAGTGGCGGCTGGAGGCCTACCGCGGTTGGCTGGAGATGGAGCATCCCAACTGGCAGAAGGTGCGCTTCCCGCCCATCGACTTCCAGGCCATCTCCTATTACGCGGCGCCCAAGGCGAAGCCCCAGAGCCTGGATGAGGTGGATCCGAAGCTGCTCGAGACCTACGAGAAGCTCGGTATTCCCATGCACGAGCGCGAGGCGCTTCTGGGTGTCGAGCGCCCCGAGGGCGAGAAGCCGGAGGTGGCGGTGGACGCCGTCTTCGACTCCGTGTCCGTCGGTACCACCTACCAGAAGAAGCTCAAGGAGCAGGGCATCATCTTCTGCTCCATGTCGGAGGCCATCCATGATCACCCGGAGCTGGTGCAGAAGTACCTGGGTACCGTGGTGCCGCGCAAGGACAACTTCTTCGCCGCGCTGAACTCGGCGGTGTTCTCCGATGGTTCGTTCGTGTACATCCCCAAGGGCGTGAAGTGCCCCATGGAGCTGTCCACGTACTTCCGCATCAACGCCAACCACACCGGGCAGTTCGAGCGCACGCTGATCATCGCCGAAGAGGGCGCGTCGGTCTCCTACCTGGAAGGCTGTACCGCACCCATGCGTGACGAGAACCAGCTGCATGCCGCGGTGGTGGAGCTGGTTGCCCTGGATGACGCCGACATCAAGTACTCCACGGTGCAGAACTGGTATCCGGGGGACGAGAACGGCGTCGGCGGCATCTACAACTTCGTGACCAAGCGCGGGCTGTGTGCCGGCAAGCGCTCGAAGATCGCCTGGACGCAGGTGGAGACCGGCTCGGCCATCACCTGGAAGTACCCGAGCTGCGTGCTCAAGGGCGACGACTCCGTGGGCGAGTTCTACTCCGTGGCGGTGACCCGGAACCGGCAGCAGGCCGATACCGGCACCAAGATGATCCACATGGGCAAGAACACCCGCAGCACCATCGTCGCCAAGGGCATCTCCGCCGGCGAAGCGGATCAGACCTACCGCGGCCTGGTGCGGGTGGCGCCTACGGCGGTGGATGCGCGCAACTACTCCCAGTGCGACTCGATGCTCATCGGCGACCAGTGCGGGGCCCACACCATCCCGTACATCGACATTCAGCATCCGGGCGCCCAGGTGGAGCACGAGGCCACCACCTCCAAGATCAGCGAAGAGCAGATGTTCTACTGCCAGCAGCGCGGCATCGGTGCCGAGGAAGCGGTATCGCTGATCGTCAACGGCTTCTGCAAGGATGTCTTCCGTACGCTGCCCATGGAGTTCGCCGTGGAGGCGCAGAAGCTGCTGGAGGTCACGCTGGAAGACAGCGTCGGCTGATCCGGCAACACGAATCGAACCGGCCCGGCGCCCGGAGGTGTCGGGCCCGACTGGATACAACAGGAATCTGGAGTCTGGACAATGGCATTGCTTGAGATTCGCAACCTGCACGCCGAGATCGAAGGCGAGGAAATCCTCAAGGGCATCAATCTGACCCTGGAAGTGGGGCAGGTGCACGCCATCATGGGGCCCAATGGCTCCGGCAAGAGCACCCTGGCGAAGGTCATCGCCGGTGACGCCGCCTACGAGGTCACCCAGGGTGAAGTCCTGCTGGACGGCAAGGACGTGCTGGAGATGGAACCGGAGGAGCGGGCCCGCGAGGGGCTGTTCCTGGGGTTCCAGTACCCGGTGGAGATCCCGGGTGTCTCCAACACCTACTTCCTGCGCGCCGCGGCCAATGCCGTGCGCAAGCACCGCGGCGAGCCGGAAGTGGATGCTGCACAGTTCCTGCGCCACGTGCGTGAGCGCATGGAACTGGTGCAGATGGATGAAGCGCTGCTCAAGCGTCCCGTGAACTCCGGTTTCTCCGGCGGTGAGAAGAAGCGCAACGAGATCTTCCAGATGGCGGTGCTGGAACCGCGCCTGGCGATCCTGGACGAGACCGACTCCGGCCTGGACATCGATGCGCTGCGCACTGTTTCCCACGGGGTCAACGCCCTGCGATCCCAGGAGCGCGGGTTTCTGTTGATCACCCACTATCAGCGCCTGTTGAATCACATCGTGCCAGACACTGTGCACGTGATGGTGGACGGCCGCATCGTCAAGTCGGGTGGCAAGGAGCTTGCCGAGGAGCTGGAAGAGTCCGGTTACGCGCTGTTTGAAGAAGATAGCGCGGCTTGAGCCCACGCCGACCAACGGGGTACATGATGGAAGCTGTAGCAGAGCAGAGCAGTGTCTACCTGCAGGATTTCCAGGCCCGCGATCGCTCGGCGGAGCCGGCCTGGTGGGCAACGCGCCGTGAAGCGGCCATGCAGCGGTTCGAGGCGGCCGGTTTCCCCGGGCGCAAGGTAGAAGCCTGGAAGCAGACGCGCCTGGGCAACGTCACCCAGGACCACTTCCGGCCAGCCCAGTCGCCAGGCACCCTCAGCAGTGAGGCCGCCGCCAATCTTGCGGTGGTGGAAGATGCCGTGCGCATTGTCATGGTGGACGGTGTGCTGGACACCGGGCGGTCTGAGTTGGAGCGGCTTCCCGACGGTGTGCGCGTGCGCACCCTGGCCGCGGCCCTGGAAGAAGAAGGCGGCGTCGCCGAGCAGCATCTGGCGCGCCACGCGGACGCGGAGCCGCATCCCTTCCTGGCACTGAACACCGCGTTTGCGACTCAGGGCGTGGTGATTGAAGTGGTCAGCGGTGCTGCCCCTGAGCAGCCTTTGGAGCTGGTCAGCGTCATGACGGCGGAGTCCACCGGCGTAGCGGCCTGGCCGCGAGTGCTCATCCACGCCGCCACCAGCTCCGAGTTCACTGTCGTGCAGCGGCACGAGGGCAGCGACGGCGCTGCCTACCTGACCGCCCCGGTGACCGAGGTGGTGGCCGACGCCAACAGCGTGGTCAACCTGTTCCATTACGCCAGCGAGGGCGACAAGGGCTCGCACCTGGGGGTGATCCACACCACTCTCGATCGCGATTCGCAGCTGCACGCTCATGCAGTGCATGCAGGCGGGCAGCGGTTGCGGACGGACTTCTACGTCAACCTGGACGGTCCGGGCGCCAACGCCACCCTCAATGGCCTGTACCTGGTGCGCCACGGCCAGTTCTCGGACATCCACACCTGGGTGCGCCACAACGCCGATCACTGCACCAGCGACCAGCTGGTCAAGGGGGTTCTGGAGGGCAAGTCGGAATCCGTGTTCGACGGCCTGATCCAGGTGGCCAAGGGCGCGCAGAAGACCGATGCGGGCCAGGAGAACCGCAACCTGCTGCTCAGCCCCAAGGGCATTGCCCACTCCAACCCGCGGCTGGAGATCTATGCCGACGACGTCAAGTGTGGCCATGGGTCCACCGTGGGTCAGCTGGATGAGCACGCGGTGTTCTACATGCGCACCCGCGGCGTCTCCGACGAAGAGGCCCGGGGCGTGCTAACCTTCGCGTTCGCCAACGAAATGCTGGACAACATGGCGCTGCCGTCGCTGCAGGCGTATGAGCGGGAGGCGTTGCTGTCGCTGCTGCCCGGTGAGGAGGCGGTGAGGAAACTGTTATGAGTCAGCTCGACCCGGTGGTGAATATGGCGTCGGCGCTGGACGTGGAGGCCATCCGCGCCCAGTTCCCGATTCTGCACCAGGAGATCAACGGCAAGCCGCTGGTCTATCTGGACAACGGCGCCACGGCGCAGAAGCCCGACGTGGTGATCGACGCCGAGAGCAACTGCTATCGCCGTTATTACGCCAACATCCACCGGGGCGTCCATGAGCTCTCGCAACGCTCCACCACCGCCTTCGAGGCGGTGCGTGGCACGGTGAAACGGTTCCTCAATGCCCCCTCGGAAGACGAGGTGGTATTCACCCGCGGCACCACCGAGGGCATCAACCTGGTGGCCAACAGCTTCCTGCGTCCGCGGCTCAAGGCCGGCGACGAGATCCTGATCACCGGCATGGAGCACCACTCCAACATCGTGCCGTGGCAACTGCTCTGCGATGCCACGGGCGCGAAGCTGGTGGTGGTGCCGTTCTCCGACGCTGGCGAACTGGACCTGGACGATGTGGCGTCACGCATCAACGAGCGCACCAGGCTGGTCAGCGTGATCCACGTCTCCAATGCCCTGGGTACCATCAACCCGGTGGGAGAGATCGTGGAACTGGCCCACGCCCGGGATGTGCCCGTGCTGGTGGACGGTGCCCAGTCGGCGCCCCACATGCCGGTGGACGTGCAGGCCCTGGGCTGCGATTTCTTCGTCTTCTCCGGGCACAAGACCTATGGTCCCAGCGGCGTCGGGGTGCTGTGGGGTCGGTACGATCTGCTGGCTGCCATGCCGCCTTGGCACGGCGGCGGTGACATGATCAAGACCGTCACCTTCGAGCGCTCGGAGTTCGCCGAACCGCCGCAGCGGTTCGAGGCGGGCACGCCGAACATCGCCGGCGTCATCGGCATGGGTGCCGGCATCGAGTGGCTGATGGGGCTGGGGCTGGACAAGGTCGCAGCCCACGAGGCGGATCTGCTCGCCTATGCCCACGAGCAGGTGAGTGTCATGGAGGGCGTGCGGATCATCGGCAACGCCCGGCGCAAGGCGGCGGCGTTGTCCTTCGTCATGGACGAGGCACATCCCCATGATATCGGCACCATCCTGGACAATGACGGGGTGGCCATCCGTTCGGGGCACCACTGCGCTCAGCCGGTGATGCAGCGCTATGGCGTTCCGGCCACCGCGCGGGCGTCTTTCGGCGTCTACAACACCCGGGCGGAGGTGGATCAGCTGGTGGCCTCCATCGACAAGGTCCGGCGACTGTTCGCCTGAATGGCCGACGATCTCTTCCAGCTTTACCAGGACGTGGTTCTGGAACACAACCGCAACCCGCGGAACTACGTGGCCGTGGACCCGGCGACCCATCGCGGCCACGGCTACAATCCCCTGTGCGGCGACAGCATCGAACTGACCCTGGACGTGCGCGACGGGTTCATCCATGCCATCGGCTTCCAGGGCGAGAGCTGCGCCATTGCCACCGCGTCGGCATCTCTCCTGACCGAAACGCTTCAGGGCCGCCCCGTGGACGAGGCCAAAGCGATTGCCGCCCGGTTCGGTGCGGTGATGAACGGTCAGGACGAGGATGATCTCCCCGCGGGGCTGGAACCGCTCCGTGGCGTGCGCCGGTTTCCCTCCCGGGTCAAGTGTGCGCGGCTTGCCTGGGCGTCGCTGGAGGCGGCACTGGCCGGCGACGGCGAGGACGGCGCGGCCAGCACTGAGGTCGAGTAGCCTGCCGGAATCGGCCGGAGGCGCGCGAGTTGCGCAGCTCTTCCCTGGCTACGGCAGATGGATGACCCGGCACGCCCCCCAGTGACGGCCGTTTACGTAAATGGGCGCCGAGGTGTCGCGGGTCAGCACGATCTTCTCCCCCATGTTGCGCCGGTAGGCCTGTAACAGGAACGGCTCGCGGTTCTTCGCCGCGGCCTGGCCGACGCGATCGCCGTAGATCTGGCGATGGCGGGAGTTGGCCCGGTTCCAGTCCGGCTCGTTGAGGCGCTGCGGTTTCGACGTGTGCAGGTTGTGGGTGCCGATGTAGCCCTGGTCATCGGTGCAGCAGCAGGAAATGATCTTCTCGTGGGCTTCCAGAATGCCTTCCTGGATGGGCGGAAAGACGTCGTCGGTAATTTCCACGAAGCGCGTGGTGTACTGCTGGGGGTCGGTGTCCGGCACCGGGACGTAGTCCCGGTCGAAGACGTCGCTCTCACTGAGCCGGCCTTCGGCGATGGCCTGCTCCAGTGCCGAGCCAATTGCCCTGGCGCCGGCCTGGGCATGCGCGATGAATGGCCGGTCGGTCGTGTCCGCGCCGGTGCTGTTGCACACGTTCAGCAGTGTCTCGGCTGCGCGCAGGAGGTCATCCAGGTGCTGGTTGGTGTTGTCCAGGTCCGTGGCTGAGTGGTTCACCTGCTGCTGCAGATCCTCCAGGCCGCTGTTCACCTGGTTGCCGGTCGCTTCCATGGCCGTTGCCGCATCGCGTATGCGTGCTGATTCGTCGCGTACGGACGCGATGGCTTCCTCCATGGTGTCGAGAATGCCGTTGATATGGCGGCTGTCCTCGTCCACCTGTGCCGCACGTTGGCTGCCGTCGCGGCCACGGTGAACCAGCGCCTGGGTGCTTGCGGACAGACCCTGGAGGGTGCGTTCTATATCCTGAGTTGCCTCCGCCGTCTGGCCCGCCAGCGTGCCGATCTGCTCTGCCACAACCCCGAATCCCTGGCCGGCGCTACCGCTGCGCGCGGCTTCGATGCTGGCGTTCACTGCCAGGAGGTTGGTTTGCTTGGCGATTCCCGCGATACCGCCGGATGCCTTGCGAATGCGTTGAAGCGCTTCCTCGAAGGCGCCCAGACGCTGGGTCATATCCTTGACCTGGCTGGTCATGGTCTGCAGGCCGGAAACGGCTTCCCGTACTTCCGGTGCGGCTTCATGGATGGCGTTCACCGCCTGGTCCGCGGTCTCCCGCGCCGTTTCCGCGCTGGCATGGACCTGCTGGGTGGCGCCGGCGAGTTCCGCAGTCCTGCCGCCCAGCTCCTGCAGAACCTGGGTTTCGTTGTGAACCCGCTCCTGGACTCGGGCCGCATCGCCGGCGATGTCCGAAACATGGACCGCCAGCTCGCCGGTGGCCGCCGCCGTTTGCTGCACGGCTTCCTCCATGCCGGTGTCACCGGCGCGGGCGGTGCTCAGCTGGGTGACAGTCCCCTGGAGGTCACCGGCCCGGTCTCTTGCTCCCGTGAGTGCTTCCCGGGCGGTGGTCACGTCTCCGGCCATGCCCTGCAGACCCTCGACCACTTGGCGGCATTGCCGGTCGATGGCTTCCACGGAACCGTTGACCTCCGAGTAGGTCTCCTCCACCCGGGTCACGTCGCCGGCCACCGTGTTCAGCAGTGTCTGCATGGTGTCGGTGCCACTGCGAACGGTGGTGGTGATACTGCTGCACTCGCTGGCCGCGGAGATCAGGTGGCGCGCTTGCTCCCGCAGCTCGTCGAGGATGCCGCCAATGTCATCGGTGGCATCGCCGGCCTGCTTGGCCAGGACCTTCACGTGTTCGGCCACCACGGCGAATCCCCGCCCCTGGCCACCGGCGCGGGTGGCCTCGATGGTGGCATTCAGGGCCAACAGGTTAGTCTGCTTGGCAATGGTGGCGATGGTCTCGGCGGCACCGTCAACACCGTCCAGCGCCGACTCCAGTTCCGCCATTTGCTGTTCCGTGGCGGTGACGGTGTCCGTGAGCGCGGCGATGTCGTCCAGGGAGCGGCCGAGGGTCCGGTTGGAGTCGCTGACGGCGCCGCTGGCGCGGCGAGCCGCCCCGCCTGCGCTTCCCGCCGCCGACTCGGTGGTCTCGTTGGTGCCGACGAGTTGTTCGCCGTGCCCGAGCAAGGCCCGGAAGGCTTCGGTTTCCTGCTCCACCCGGGCGCTGACCGCCTGAAGGTCCTCCTGAACACGGCGCACGGTGTCCTGGAGACCATCAGTGTGCGATGCGACGCGACTCAGAAGGTCCGCGTTTACCATCCCTGCCGGTTGTTCCTGATCCTTTCGCTCCCTGGGACCTCTGCCAAACACGGGCAGGTGCATTGTTCGCTCCTCGCTGATCGGGTATGTCCTGCGGTCTGCGCCGCTTCCTCATTACAGTAACGGCGTTGCCGGCGAAACCTTGAGAGTTTCGTCACAGCCTGGTTGTCGCCGTGCGGTGTCAACTCGACCACGGCGTACCGCGCGTCGCAAAATCATCCTTGTGGAACGTGCCCGCTTTTGCGGGGCGGTGCGTCTGTTACGCTATGCGCCGAATGCGCCGCCGAAGTGACGACCATGCGTTCCATGTTTGCGACAAGTGAGACCCGTATGCGCCAGCGCCAGCGCTTTGGTCACGGTGTGGTCCTGCTGGCCTGCCTGCTGATCCTGGCGGGGGCGTACGGGCTTGAGTGGGTGGCGGGAATGGAGCCCTGTCCGCTATGCATGGTGCAGCGGCTCGTGTTTGTGGGTATGGCTCTGGTCGCCCTGGTGGGCTTTCTTCACGGCAGCCCCGGTTGGGGGCGTTTCGTGTACGCGGGGTTGAACACCCTGGTGGTGGCTTCCGGTGTGGCGGTCGCGGCGCGTCATCTCTGGCTGCAGAGCCTGCCGCCGGAGGATGTCCCGGCATGTGGCCCCGGGCTCGATTACATGGTCGACGCCTTTGGGTTCCTTGAGACCGTGCCCATGGTGCTGGCGGGATCCGGAGAATGCGCTGAAGTGCATGCTGTGCTGGGCGTTACTCTGCCGGGATGGACGCTGGGAGCGTACGTGCTTCTGGGCCTGTGGACTCTCGCCATGACCCGGCGCCCGCGCTAGCGTCCTGTCCCGCCATTCCGGCGCGCTGACCCGCGCCATGCCCCGGCACCATTATCGACTGACACGGATCCAGCAAACGCCCGATGCCGCGCAAGCCCGCCAGACAATCCCGGTCCCGCTCCCGGCGCCGCAACCCTTTGCGATCATGGTTGGTCGGCGGTCTATGGCTGGTGCTGGTGGCGGCAGGGGGCTATGTCGCCTGGTTGGACTACCAGGTACGCAGCCAGTTTGAAGGCAAGCGCTGGTCGGTGCCCGCGACGGTCTATGCACGACCGCTGGAGTTGTATCCGGGGTTGGCGCTTTCCCGGGACGGGCTGCTGGCGGAGCTGGATGCCGCCGGCTACCGTCCTGCAGCCGGCGGTCAGCGCCCCGGCACCTGGGCGCAGGACGGAGATCGCCTCCGGCTCACCACCCGGGCGTTCGGGTACTGGGACGGTAGGGAGCCTGCTCGCACTCTGGCGCTGCGTTTTGCTGACGGGCGTCTGCAGTCCCTGCGGGATCCGGATTCCGGCGAGCCAGTGGACCTCGCACGGCTGGATCCGGCCACCATTGGTGCCATCGCCCCGACCCGCCGGGAAGACCGGCTTCTGGTACAGCTGGATGACGTTCCGGTGTCACTGATCGGTGCGTTGCTGGCGGTGGAGGATCGCCGCTTTCACCGCCACTTCGGCGTCTCGCCGTCGGGGATCGCCCGGGCCGCCATGGCCAATATCCGTGCGGGGCGCATCGTCCAGGGTGGCAGCACCCTCACCCAGCAACTGGTCAAGAATCTTTTCCTCACCGGCGAGCAGACCTTCACCCGCAAGGTCAACGAAGCCATCATGGCGGTGCTGCTGGAACTGCGCTACGACAAGCGCGACATTCTGGAGACCTACCTGAACGAGGTCTTCATCGCCCAGGACGGCGACCGCTCCGTGCACGGTTTCGGCCTGGCCGCGCAGTACTTCTTCGGCGAGCCGCTGGACGCCTTGCGCATCGATCAGCAGGCGCTGCTGGTGGCCATGATCAAGGGGCCGAGCTATTACAATCCGCGTCGCAACCCCGAGCGTGCCCGGCAGCGGCGGAATCTGGTTCTGGGGGTCATGGCCGATACCGGTGTGATCGAAGCAGACGTCGCCCGCACCGCCCGGCAGCGGCCGCTGGATGTCCTGGAGCAGCGCCGCCAGCCCCGGCACGACTACCCGGCATTCATGGATCTGGTGCAGCGCCACCTGCAACGGGATTACCGCCGGGAGGACCTACAGAGCGAGGGCCTGCGGGTGTTCTCGACGCTGGCACCCACTGTCCAGCATGCCGCGGAGGAGGCGGTAACCCACCGTCTGGACCGCAGTGGCGACGCCCTGGAGGCGGCGGTGGTCATGCTGGATCTCGATGCCGGCGAGGTGTCCGCGCTGGTGGGGGGCAGGGACCCGGGTTTCGCCGGGTTCAACCGCGCACTGGATGCCCGGCGCCCCATCGGCTCGCTGATCAAGCCCGCCGTGTACCTGGCAGCGTTGGAGCGACCTGCGGCATGGGGGTTGGGCAGCGTGCTTGACGACACGCCGCTGCGCATCGAGGACGAACGGGGCAACGAGTGGGCACCCCGGAATTTCGACGGCGAGTTCCGCGGTGATGTCCTGTTGGTGGACGCGCTCGCCCACTCGTATAACATACCCGCCGTGCGGCTGGGTCAGGAAATCGGCGTGAACGCCGTGACCAGCCTCGTGCGGCGCCTGGGACAGAACGCACCGCGGCGCGCCTATCCGTCGTACATGCTCGGAACGGCGGAGCTCTCGCCCATGGAGGTGGCCGGCATGTACCAGGTATTCGCCAACCAGGGGTTCAGTACGCCGCTGCGCTCCGTTCGTGCGGTTACGGATGCTGCGGGTGAGCCGTTGAGACGCTACCGCCTGTCCACCGAGCGGGTGGTGGACCCGGAACCGATGTACCTGCTGAACCACGCCCTGGGCGAGGTCATGCGTGAGGGCACTGGCCGGAACGCCCGGGCAACGCTGCCGGCGGGAATGACGGTGGCCGGGAAGACCGGGACTACCAATGATTACCGGGATAGCTGGTTCGCCGGGTTCAGCGGGGACACGCTGGGTGTGGTGTGGCTGGGCCGGGATGACAATGCGGGTATCGGGCTGACTGGTTCCAGCGGCGCACTGGGGATATGGGCGGATGCGCTGTCTGCCACTGCTGTGCGCGGGTTTCAGCCGACGCGCCCGGAGGGTGTGAAGCCGCTCTGGATTGACCAGGACACCGGGGCGCGCAGCCATCAATCCTGCAGTGGCAGTCGTGAACTGCCTTATGTGGTGGATCACGCCCCCGAAGAGTGGACGGAATGCGGTCGTCGCAGCGGTGATGATAACGGCGGTGGTGGCGGCCTTCTGCAAAGGTGGTTCGGTGACTAGCAACAGATCGGGTCTGCGTCTACTGCTGTTGTTCCTCGTGGTCCTTCTCGCCGGCTGTGCGGTGCTGGAGGAGCCTTCGGAAGAAGCCGGGGCGCCCGGGCCGGAGCCTCGTGAAGAGGCCACTCCCGCGCCGGATGACGAACCCGGAACGGCGGCGGTGGAACGGCTTATGATCGAGGCCCGCGACGCCTCCAACGACGGCGACCACGAGCGGGCCGGCGCCCTGCTGGAACGCGCCCTGCGCATTGCCCCCGATAGCGCCGTGCTGTGGCACAACCTGGCCATCGTGCGCTATCGGGAAGAGGCCTATGACCAGGCAGAGCAGCTCGCCCAGCGCTCCCTGAGTCATGCCGACGGCAATGCCGAGCTGCAGCGACGCAACTGGGAGATCATCGCCGTCAGCCGGCACATGAACGGTGACGCTGATGGCGCCGAGGCTGCCCGATCCCGTGCCGCCGGGCTCCAGGAGGCCGGCGGTGACTGACGTTGATCACCATCTGGGCCCCGATGGCGTGCTCGCTGACATTGTGCCCGGTTTCCAGTCGCGGGATGAGCAGCGGACCCTGGCCCGCGGCGTGGCCCAGGCCATCGAGGCCGGGGAGAACCTGGTGGCGGAGGCGGGCACCGGCACCGGCAAGACCTTCGCCTATCTGCTGCCCGCGCTGCTCTCCGGCAAGCGGGTGATCGTCTCCACCGGCACCAAGACCCTGCAGGACCAGCTCTACCGCAAGGATCTGCCGATGCTGCGGGAGGCGCTGGACCTGCCGGTGCGTACTGCGCTGCTGAAGGGCCGCAGCAATTACCTTTGTCTCTACCGCATGGAGCAGGCCGAGGTGGATGCCCGCGGCGAACATCCGGAAACCCACGAACAGCTGCGGTCGATCCGCGCCTGGTCGGCGGTGACGGCCAGCGGCGATATTGCCGAACTGGACCAGGTCCCCGCCGACGCACCGGTGTGGGCGCGAGCCACCTCGACGGCGGACAACTGCCTGGGACAGGAGTGCCCGGCCTTCGACGACTGCTTCCTCATGACGGCACGCCGCCGGGCCCAGGAGGCGGACCTCCTGGTGGTCAACCACCACCTGTTGCTGGCCGACATGGCGCTGAAGGAGGGCGGGTTCGGCGAAGTGCTGCCGACTCCGGACGCCTATGTCCTGGATGAGGCCCATCAACTGCCGGAGGTGGCTGCGCAGTTCTTCGGCCTGGCGGTGAGTAGCCGCCAGTTTCAGGAGCTGGTACGCGACAGCCAGGCCGAGTATCTGCGCGAGGCGGGAGACCAGCCGGCGCTGCCGGACGCCCTGGACGCTCTGCGCAAGGCGGCCATGGACTTTCGCCTGCTGTTGGGGGAAGCCGGTCAGCGGGCCGCCTGGGCGGTTGTCAGCGGCAAGGAGGCGATTCAGGCCGGGCTGGACGAACTGCGCCGGGCGACCGCGGACCTGACTGCCATCCTGGAGACGCTGGCCGAGCGCGGGCGGGGGCTGGAGAACTGCCACCGGCGCGCGGTGGACATGGTGGCGCTGCTGGATCGCTTCGCCGACGGCGACAGTGATGCCTTCGTGCAGTGGTACGAGACCTATGCGCAGTCGTTCATCCTGCGCCTGACGCCGCTGGATGTGGGGCAGCAGTTCCAGAGCCGGATGCAGCGTCATCGCGCCGCCTGGGTGTTCACCTCCGCGACCCTGTCGGTGAACGGGGGCTTCGGTCACTTCCGCGGGCGCCTGGGGCTGCCCGAGGAGACCCCGGCACTGGCCGTGGACAGTCCCTTTGACTACCGTAACAACGCGTTGCTGTATGCCCCCGCCGGTATGCCTGAGCCAAACACCCCGGCCTTCGGGGCTGCGTTCCTGGAGCGGGCGGAGGAGGTGATCCGCGCCAGCGGTGGCCGGGCATTCGTGTTGTTTACCAGTCACCGCGCCCTGCGTGAAGCAGCCGATCGGTTCCGCGATCATCTGCCTTACCCTGTGTTCGTCCAGGGCGACGCCTCCCAGAACCGTTTGCTGGAACAGTTCCGCGCGGCGGGCGACGGCGTGCTTCTCGGAACCAGCAGCTTCTGGGAGGGTGTGGATGTCAAGGGCGAGGCGCTGTCGGCGGTGCTCATCGACCGGCTCCCGTTCGCCGCACCTTCCGATCCGGTCACCCAGGCGCGGATTGACTACCTCAAACGCAACGGCGGCAATCCTTTCCGCGATTACCAGCTACCCCAGGCGGTCATTGCCCTACGCCAGGGCGTTGGGCGGTTGATCCGCGATCATGAGGACTTCGGTGTCCTCATGATCGGTGACCCGCGGCTCACCGCAAAGCCCTACGGCAGGCAGTTCCTGAACAGTCTCCCGCCCATGGGCCGAACGCGGGACATCAACACCGTGCGCATGTTCTTCGGCAATGACTGATTCGCGGACACGCCGCAGTTCTGCATGTGGTGCGGCTTTATGGGACACTGAAACATGGCTGGCCGGTCGTTTGGTCGAGGGATGTCGTGCCGGAGGCTTCGGGGGGTGTCGAGGAACATGATTGCGGAGGATCTGGCGACCTTGCGCCAGGAGGTTGCTGCCGGGCGCGTCAGCTTGCCGGGGGCGTCCCAGGCGATGGGGCGGGTGCGCCAGGCGCTTACCGCCGAGGAGCCCGATCCCCGTGTGGTCGCCGACATGATCCGTCAGGACCCCGGGGTGTCGGCGTACGTCATCAAGACGGCCAACAGCGTTGCGCAACGGGGCGGCGTCGACACCGGGACGGTCTCCGGCGCACTGCAGCGCCTGGGGCTGAATCTCGTCGGCGTGCTGGTGACCAATTTCGCCCTGATGCAGATGGTGCATCGCATTCGCGGCCCCTATCGTGCCAGCGTGCTGGAAATCTACCGGCACAGCCGCGAGGTGGCCGTGCATTGCCACGCGCTGGCCCGGTCCTCTGCGCGGGTGGCCTCCGAGCGCGCCCTGTTGGCCGGGCTGCTGCACGATGTCGGCAAACTGGCGACCCTGCATTTCGCCAGCAGTCACAACTGGCTCGGTGACGACTGGCCGCGGTTGCAGGCGCTGCTGGAAGAGGCACATCCGGAAGTCGGGGCGGCGCTGCTCCGTGAGTGGCGGTTTCCCGAGTCGGTAGCCGTGGCAGTCGCAGAGCACGAGAACTGGCTTCGACCGAGCGGCGATGGCGAGGCGGACCTTGCAGATGCGGTGATTGCGTCTCAGTTCGACCTGCGGCGGGACAGCGAGCATCCCATGGGGGATCTGTCCCCGCAGCGGCTGCCGAGTCTGGAGAGGCTGGGTGTGCCGCCGGATGTCCGTTTCCGGGACTGGCCTGCATTCGCCCGCCACTACGAGCAAAGTCGCAGCCTGCTGGCGCTGTGAACGATCCCGGTGGCGACAGGGCACGAGACGGCAACGCAGAGAGGAGGCCGCATGGCCGAGACCAACGAGAACGAACAGCCGTCAGCCGAGCATGATTCTCCGCCGCATCGCCACTCCCGCCGGCTGGACCTGCGTCCCGGTCACGAGATCCAGATCCAGGCGATGAACAGCAAGGCCAAGATCGTGACCCGCTACGTCGGCCAGTGCGCAGCCAGTTACCTGATCGTGCGCAATGGTGCCGGGAGCGACGACAGTATCGAGCGCATGCGTTTCATGCAGGACGAAATGGCCCTGGCCCGGTTCGTTCTCGACGGCGTGGCTTTCGGCTTCCGTTCGCCGGTGCTTTCCGTGCACCGCGTTCCGGAGACGTTGCTGTACTTGAAATGGCCCGACGAAGTGGCGGAGCACGCCATTCGTTCGGCGATGCGGGTGCCGTGTTTCGCCGCCGCGCGGGTGGAGGTTGATCGCCAGGTTCTGCAGGCCGCGCTCACGGACATCAGCGCCACCGGCTGCCGGGTCGATCTACTGCACGTGGATGCCAGCGCCATCGCCGAGGGCAAGCAGGTGGTGATCTGGGCGTATCTACCCGGGCAGAGCGAGCCGGCGGAGATTCGCTGCGTCGTGCGACGCAGGCAGACCCCGGGTGATTCCCGCCTGGTGCTCGGTTTGAGCTTCGACACCCCGCAGCATGCCCTGGTGGACAAGCTGCGGGCCTATCTGCCGGAGATGGATTAGCCGCCGCAGCGCGCTGTCCTAGCGCACCGCGTTGTCGTCGCCCAGTTTCTCCGTGTGTTCCCGCAGGACGAACTTCTGGATCTTGCCCGTGGAGGTCTTGGGCAGATCCTGGAAAATGACGTGACGGGGCAGTTTGAAGCCGGCCAGATGCTCGCGGCAGAAGGCGATGATGTCCTTCGGCGCCGGTGTCTCCATATCCGGGCGCGGTGTGATGAAGGCGCAGGGCGCCTCGCCCCAGCGTTCGCTGGCGGCGGCCACCACGGCACACTCCAGCACCGCCGGGTGCCGGTAGAGCACCTCTTCAACCTCGATGGTGGAGATGTTCTCGCCGCCGGAGATGATTACGTCCTTGGCGCGGTCGCGGATCTCCAGGTAGCCGTCCGGGTGCCACACGGCCAGGTCACCCGTGTGGTACCAGCCTCCGCGGAAGGCCTCGTCGGTGGCCGCCGGGTTCTTCAGATAGCCGCTCATGACGCTATTGCCGCGCACCATGATCTCTCCCATGGTGGCGCCATCCTGCGGCACGGGGGTCAAGGTGTCCGGGTCGGCCACCATGCTCTCCTCGATGCTCAGGTAACGCACGCCCTGCCGCGCGGTCTGGCGTGATTTCTCTTCCAGGGACAGATCGTCCCACTGGTGCTGCCAGGCGCAGTAGTGGGACGGTCCGTAGGTCTCGGTGAGGCCGTACAGATGCACCACGTGGATGCCGATACCCTCCATGGCGCCGATCACCGCCGAGGGCGGGGCGGCGCCGCCGGTGTAGGCGGTGACGCTGTGGTCAAAGCGGGCGTTCGTGGCCTCCGGGGCGCTTGCCAGGGTGTTCAGCACCAGCGGGGCACCGCAGAAATGGCTGACCCGGTGGCGCCCGATGGCATCGAAGATGGGCCCCGGTTCCACCCGCCGCAGGCAGACACTGGTGCCCGCCACCGCCGGCAGTGTCCAGGGGAACCGCCAGCCGTTGCAGTGGAACATGGGTAACGTCCACAGGTAGACGGGATTGCGCCCCATGTCGCAGGCAATGATGTTGCTGAAAGCACCTTGATGCGCGCCACGGTGGTGGTAGAGCGCTCCCTTGGGGTTGCCGGTGGTCCCCGAGGTGTAGTTCAGTGAAATGCTGTCCCACTCGCTGGCCGGCCACTGCCAGCGAAAGGCCGGATCACCCTCGGCGAGCAGCGCTTCGTAGTCCACGGTGCCCAGCTGCTCACCGCCCGGGCCCACAGGGTCATCCACATCCACCACCAGGGGCTGCCGTGAGCAGCGGTCCAGCGCGTCCCGGATCACCGGGGCGAACTCGGTGTCGGTGATCAGCACATCGGCCTCGCCGTGGTCGAGGATGAAGGCGATGGTGGCCGCGTCCAGGCGGATGTTGATGGTATTCAGCACGGCGCCCGCCATGGGTACGCCGAAGTGCGCCTCCAGCATGGGCGGGATGTTCGGCAACATCACCGCCACGGTCTGTCCCGCACCGATGCCGCGTTGCTGGAGGGCAGAAGCCAGGCGGCGGCAACGGCGCTCGTACTCGGCGTAACTAGTGGTCTGGTCGCCATGGATCACTGCGGGGTGATCCGGGTAGACGGATGCCGCCCAGTCCAGCAGTGACAGTGGCGTAAGGGGCACCTGGTTGGGTACATCCCCGATGGTGCTCGTTACGGTGTTATTCGTCATGGCATCTTCTCCTCCGATTGGTACCGTTTCTTTTGCTGTCTAGTCGGCCGGCATGGGCTCGGCAAGGGGGTCGCAGAGGTCCGCGGCCAGCGCCCCGTCGCCGCCGGGCAGCACGGTGGCGAACAGGCGGCACGTGTTCGCCCCCATGATTCCGCGCACCTGCTGCTCGCTGAAAGGTTGCGGACCCCTGCGCAGCAGGGTGGTCAGCACGTCCAGGTGCGTGACTTCGATCATGGGGGTTACCGAGCCATCGTAGTCGGAACCGATGGCCACGTGGCGGGTGGGTTCGGCGACGCCCATGTCCTCGGCGATGGCGGTGATGTGCTGCATGGCCGCCTGCACCCGCCAGACGCTGGGGCCGATGGCCTGGGGCCAGAAGCCGATGCCGATGACACCATCGGCATCGATCAGGTGGCGGATATCGTCATCCGAGAGGTTCCGGTCCGGACGGCAGGGCGCTTCGCAGCCAGCACGCACGCCCGTGTGGGATACGGTGACCGGGTCATCCAGGTAGGCTGTTGCGTCGCGTAGTGCCGCGCCGGAGATGTGGGCCAGATCCACGACCATGCCCAACTCCTGGGCGGCGCCGATGGCGTCGTGTCCGTGCTGTGTCAGGCCGTGGCGTTCGCATCCCTCATTGGAACCGGCGAGGTGATTGTCGAAGCGGTGCACGGGCGCAAACAGGCGAACTCCAGCGTCGTGCAGAGCCGCCATTTCCCGTCGAACGGCCGCGGAGTCCCAGCCCGGCCCGCCGATCCAGTGACCACCCTCGATGCCGATGATCCCGCCGATGACCGCCTTGCCTGCCGCACGGTCGGCCACCAGGTGCTCCAGGTCCGCCGCGGTCTCGATAAGCCGCAGTTCGGGCCCTGGCCCGGCCCGGGACCGCTCCGCTGCATCCTTGAAGCGATTGATCTGGTACATGGCGCGCTCGCGCAGGGGGCCGGCGGGGCGGCCCTGCATGAAGAACAGCGCCGTGTTGGTGTCCGGTGACCGCCCGCTGACACAGTCCATCCACGGCCAGTTGATGGGGCTCCTGGTGACGATGGTGAATACCTGCAGGGCAACGTTGCCCTCGTCGAGCCGGGGCACGTCGGCATGGCCGAAGACCGAGCGCTCCAGCAGATCGCGCTCCCACTTGAGGGTGTCGATGTGGAGATCGGCCACGAACATGTCGGCATGCAGTGCCCGATCGGTGGCGTCCGGTTCCGGCGCATCTGCATCGATGCCGTAGGGGTTCATCATGCGGTCGTACTGGCCCGCCAGGTAGTAGAGCCCCGCCGCGTACTGGGTGTAGACCACATAGCCCAGTGTGACGAGCGCCAGGCAAACAGCGATAATGACGGTATGCTGACGCAAACGCCGGCCCCCTGATAATGCTGAGTTACCCGCCGCCCGGAGCAATATCGTGACCCAGGTCGTGACCCATCATGCCACAGCAGCGCCGTCGGGCAGCGACAGCGTGCGCCTGCCGGTGCTGGATGTTCTCCGGGGCGTGGCGGTCCTTGGCATCCTGTTGATGAACATCCAGTCCTTCGGGCGGCTTTCCAGCGAGTACCTCAACCCCAAGGCGCTGGGGGAGCCGCCGCCGCTGGACTGGGCCGTGTGGATCATCAACCACGTGGTGGCGGACGGCAAGTTCATCGCCATGCTCACGGTCCTGTTCGGCGCAGGTATCGTGATCATGGGCGGCAATTCCCGCGAGACGGCAGATGCCTTCCAGCAACGGTTCCAGCGGCGCATGGCATGGCTGTTTCTCTTCGGCCTTGCCCACGGCATGTTCCTGTGGCCCGGTGATATCCTTGCCGCCTATGCCGTGTGCGGGGCCATTGCCCTGCGGCTGCGCCACCGACCCACGGCGGATCTGGTCTGGCTGGGGGTGCTGTTGCTCGCGGCGATGACCGTTCTGTGGATGGTGTTCAGCGCCGTACTGGTGTTCGCCCTGCCGGTGGACTGGATCGTGCACCTGGCAACGCGCTTCTGGGTGCCCCACGCCGAGCTCGTCTACGCGGAGATGGAGCGATTGACCACGGGTTGGCTGGGCAGTGCCGGCGAGCGGGCGTTGAATGCCCTTGGAGCGCAGGCGTGGATGTTCGTCTCCGACCGCTTCTTCAGCATGCTGGCGATGATGCTGTTCGGCATGGCGCTGGTGCGCACCGGGTTTCTCACCGGTCAATGGTCTGTTTCCAGCTACCGCCGGGTGGTGGTGGCGGGGTTGGGCGTCGGCGTCCCGGTGGTGCTGGCCGGCCTGTGGTTCAATGAGGTGGTCAGCTGGGACTTCCGCTATTCCATGTTCCTGGGCCGCGTCGCCAATCACTGGGCCAGCATCGCCATTGCCATCGCCTGGATTGCCCTTTTCATTCTTCTGGTCAAGCAGGACGCCCTTGGCGCCGTCGGTCGATGGCTGGAGGCCGTTGGCCGCATGGCCATGACCAACTACCTTGGCCAGTCCATCATCTGTGTGCTGATCTTCTACGGCATCGGTCTGGGCCTGTTCAGTCGCCTGGGTTATCTCGAGCTGCTCGCGGTGGTGCTCCTGATCTGGGCCTTTCAGATTGCCTTCTCCCTCGGCTGGCGGAGCCTGTTCACCATGGGGCCCTTCGAGGCGCTCTGGCGGCGGCTGGCCAACGGGTGAGCTAGCGTGGCGTGGTGTCGCAAACAGCATGGTCGCTGCCGCGCGGTCCTATTTACCGCACGCGGCGGCCGTGGTTCTCTAGAGAGAGTCTCGAGAGCTGCGCCTATGCCATCATGGAGGGGCCGATGGAACTTCTCAACCGGTTGCTGGAACTCCAGCACCGTCACGGTGCCCTGGACGACGCCACGCTCAAAGACCTGGCGCGACAGTGGCACCTGCCCCTGCACCGCCTGGAGGGATTGCGCTCATTCTATCCCGCGTTTCGCTCCGCCCCCGGTGCGCCCCGGAAATTGAGTGTCTGCCGCGATGTGGCCTGCCGCATGCGGGGCGGGCGGGGATTCGTCGATGCCGTCGCGCAGGCGCTGGCGGGCGATGACGGCATTGAGGTCGAGGCCGTGAGCTGTCTCGGCTTGTGCCATGCCGCGCCGGCGGCCCTGGCCGGTGACGAACCCGTGGCCGGCGATGTTCGCGCGCTCTGTGACGGCATGACCGGGGTTCGCCCGCATCCCGTGGTCGCCGAGCCACCCGCGCAGACCGCCATGGCCGACCCCTACCGGTCGGCGGACGAACGCTACGGTGAGCTTCGGCGCCTGCTGCACGAGGCCAGTCCCGAGAGTGTCATCGAGTCGCTGGAGGCGGCCGGCCTCCGCGGTATGGGCGGCGCCGGTTTCCCCACCGGCCGCAAGTGGCGATTCACCCGCGGGGCCCGGGGCGAGCCGCGGACGGTGATCTGCAATGCCGACGAGAGCGAACCGGGAACGTTCAAGGACAGGTTGTTGCTGGAGCGGGTGCCGCATCTGGTCATCGAGGCCATGGTCCTGGCCGGCTGGGTGATCGGAGCCCCGCGCGGGATCATCTACCTGCGCCATGAATACGCCCATGCGCAGCGCCATCTGGAGGATGCCCTGCAATGGGCCCGTGCCCACGGCGTGCTGGGCCCGGACGTGCTCGGCACCGGCATGGCCTTCGACCTGGAAGTGTTCGTCTCCCCCGGTGGCTACATCATGGGCGAAGAGACCGCGCTGCTGGAAGGGCTCGAAGACAAGCGCGGCGAGCCGCGGAACAAGCCGCCGTTCCCCACCCAGGTGGGCTTCGAGGGTGGCCCCACCCTGATGAACAACGTGGAAACACTGGCCCTGATTCCGCGCATTCTCGCCGACGGGGCGGACGGGTGGCAGGCCCGCGGGCGTGACGGCCACGCCGGGCTCAAGTTTCTCTCCGTCTCCGGTGATGTGCGGGCGCCCGGCGTCTACTGTGTCGCCGCGGGAACGCCGGTGAGCGAGGTCATTCAGCAGGCGGGCGGCATGGCCGATGGGCGATCGCTGCATGCATTCTGCCCCGGCGGCGCCTCGACGCCGTTCCTGCCCGCTGACCGCGCCGAGACGCCGGTGGACTTCGATGCCATGGCCGACGCCGGTGCAGGTCTCGGGTCCGGTGCGCTGTTCGTGGTGGGCGAGGGCCGCGATCTGCTGGATCTTGCCATCCAGCAGGTGCGCTTTTTCCGCAACGAGTCCTGCGGCAAATGCGTACCCTGCCGTACGGGGACCGTCCAGGCCGTGCGCCGGCTGGAGTCCGCCCAGGCCGGTGCGCCGGAGCCCGGTCTCACGGCGCTGCTGGAAGGGCTGGACGAAACCCTGGCCCAGACCTCCATCTGCGGCCTGGGTCAGGTGGCGCTGACGCCAATCATGAGCATTCTGAAGCATTTTCCGGACGAAGCGGCCCGACTGCGCGGGGAGGGAGCATGACCGAAACCGTGTCGCTGACCATCGACGGCCGCAGCGTTCAGGTCGCCGCCGGCACCACCATCTGGGACGCAGCGCAGGAACTCGGTATCGACATTCCGGTGCTTTGCCACAGCCCCCGCATGCGCCCGGTGGGCGTATGCCGCATGTGTGTCGTGGACACCGGCGCGCGCAACCTGCAGGCGGCCTGTGTGCGCCCCTGCGAGGAGGGCATGGAGGTGCGCACGGACACCGGGCGCGTCGAGCGCAACCGGCGCATGCTGCTGGAACTGCTCCTGGCCGACTACCCGCGTGAGAGTCTGCGGGAGCAGACCACCGGCGATGACGAATTGCTGGCCCTGGCGCGTGCCTATGGCCTGGAGGAGAGCCGTTTCGGGAGTGACGAGGCTGAAGCCGGCGCCGGCCGCGATGACTCGTCGCTGGTGATCGTGGTGGATCATCAGGCCTGCATCCTCTGCGACCGCTGCATCCGCGGCTGCGACGAACTCCAGCACAACCACGTGATGACTCGCAGCGGCAAGGGTGCTGCCACGCACATTGCCTTCGATCTGGACGTGCCCATGGGCGAGAGCACCTGTGTCGCCTGCGGGGAATGCCAGGCGGTGTGTCCCACTGGTGCACTGACCAATCGCAGCCTGCACGGTCTGCAGATCGTCGAGGAGGAAACGTCATGACCGGCGAGCCCGTCCGTGCCCGCGTTGTTGATTCCGTCTGCCCCTACTGCGGCGTGGGCTGCGCCTTGAGCTGGGTGGTGGACCCGGGGAACAACCGGATTCTGGAAGCCCGGGGGCGGGATGGCGCCGCCAACGCCGGCCGGTTGTGCGTCAAGGGCCGCTACGGCTTCGACTACACCTCCCACGCCCATCGGCTCACGAAACCGCTGATCCGGCGCGACGACGCCTATCCCAAGGGCGCCCTGTCCTGGGGCGACCAGGGGCCACGTCGTCCCGGTGGCCCGGTGGACCCGGAGACGGTGCTGCCGGCCTTCCGCGAGGCCAGCTGGGAGGAGGCGCTGGAGCGCGTGGGAGGGCATCTCGCGGCCATCCGGGATATCCACGGCGGGGACGCCCTGGCCGGCTTCGGCTCGGCCAAGGGCTCCAACGAGGAGGCCTACCTTTTCCAGAAGCTGATGCGCGCGGGTTTCGGCACCAACAACGTGGATCACTGCACGCGGCTGTGCCACGCCTCCTCCGTGGCGGCCCTGCTGGAGGGTATAGGCTCCGGCAGCGTCACCAACGTGGTGCGCGACATTGCCCGCGCCGATACGGCCCTGATCACCGGCTGCAATCCCACGGAGAACCATCCGGTGGCGGCAACGTTCATGAAAGAGGCGGCGGCCCAGGGCACGCAGCTGCTGGTGGTGAATACACGCCGTCCGCCCATCGCCGATCACGCTGCCATGTACGTTCAGATTCACCCCGGTACCGACGTGGCGTTCTACAACGCCATGATGCACGTGATCATCCGCGAGGGGCTGATCGACGAAGCGTTCGTTCGTGACCGCACGGAAAACTACCAGGCCGTGAAGGAGAACGTCGCGGACTATGCCCCGGAGTCGGTGGCGGACCTCTGCGGGGTGTCTGCCGAACGGATCACCGAGGCGGCGCGCCTGTTTGGTGGCGCCCGCGCGGCCATGCTGTTCTGGGGCATGGGCATTTCCCAGCACACCCACGGCACCGACAATGCCCGCTGCCTCATTGCCCTGGCCATGATCACCGGCAACGTCGGCCGGCCGGGAACCGGCCTGCACCCACTGCGGGGACAGAACAACGTTCAGGGGGCGTCGGACGCCGGGCTGATTCCCATGGTGTTCCCGGACTACCAGAAAGTGGATGATGCCGCCGCCCGCGCCCGCTTCGAGGCACTCTGGGGGCGGCCCCTGTCAGCGACACCGGGGCGCACCGTCACCGAGATCACCGATGGTGCGCTGGAAGGCGCCATTCGCGGTATGTACATCATGGGCGAGAACCCGTTTGTCTCCGACCCGGACGTGGAAAAGGTGCGCAAGGCGCTAAGTCGCCTGGAGTTCCTGGTCGTGCAGGATATCTTCCTCACGGAGACCGCCGAGTTTGCCGATGTCATCCTCCCCGGCAGCGCCTTCGCCGAGAAGACGGGGACGTTCACGAACACCGACCGTCGGGTACAGATCGGCCGCCAGGCGCTGCAACCGCCCGGCGAGGCCCGCCAGGACTGGCACATCATCTGCCAGATCGCCGCGCAGGTGGGTTACCCCATGGACCATGACGACGTTGCCGCCGTTTTCGACGAGTTCGCTGCCAGTACCAACAGTTACGCCAGTCTCAGTCACGGCGTCCTGGGTGATCGGGGCCGCTGGTACCCGTGCCCGGATCCGGAGCACAGTGAAGGCGAGCCGATCGTGTTCAGCGAATCCTTCCCGCGAGGGCGGGCGTTGCTGGTGCCCGCCCGGCAGTCGCCGCCGGTGGAGCCTACGGACGCAGAATATCCACTGGTGCTGAACACGGGTCGGGTCCTGGAGCACTGGCACACGGGAACCATGACCCGGCGATCCGGTGCGCTGCACCGGATTAGCCCGGAGGGCAGGGTGGAGATTCATCCCGGCGATGCGGCCGCCCGGGGGATTGATGATGGCGATTGGGTGGAAGTGCGCTCGCGCCGCGGTGCCATTACCATCCGCGCTCGCGTGGACGACCGTGTGGCGCGGGGTGGGGTGTTCGTGCCCATGCACTTCCGGGAGGCCTGCGCCAACGTGCTCACCCATCCGGCGGTGGATCCCTACGGCAAGATCCCCGGGTTCAAGTACTGTGCGGTGTCGATCGCGCCTGTCGTGAGCGACCATGCGCCCGCGGAAAGCTCGCGTTCTACCGGGACGTCCTGAGGGCGTCTCCGGGTGGAGGCACAATCGGCGCTTACTGTTGCCAGTGCCCGCTTGCCTCCAGGATCTTCCTCTCGAGCAGCGCCGCGGCAGGGGCCAGACTCCGGCGCATGGGGCGAACGATACTGATTTCCCGTTCCAGTGCCGGCCGCCCCAGGGGTCGGAACCGCAGTCGCGTGCGTTCGTCCGGGACGGCCAGCCGCGGCAGTGTGGTAACGCCCATGCCGGCCTCCAGCATGGCCAGCAGTGAAATCATGTTCGACACGTAGAGCTGACTCGCGGCGAGCAGGGGAACCGCTTCGGTATGCTCCAGCAACCGCGAGGTTCCATTGCGGATGAGTTTGTAGCCGGTGAGCTGGTTCCATGCCACCGGCCCCGTGCCCCGGGCCAGTGGGTGATCGTCGCGGAAGACCACACCGATGCTGTCGCGATAGATCGGGTCCACCCGGAATTCGTCCAGCGGTTCGAGGACGCTGGTGATCCCGAAATCCACCTGTCGCGCCTTGAGCAGCCCCAGCACCGTGTCCGCGGAGCCGTCCTGCACGGTGATGTCAAGCTGCGGATAGTCGCGAATGAACTCCTCCAGCAGGGCCGGTAGCAGTTGGCTGGCGACGGACGGGACCGCGGCAATGTGCAGCTGGCCCACTTCGTGCCGGGCCAGTCGCTGCAGCTCTTCTCCCACCCGGTCGTGATGGTCGACAAGGCCCTGGAGCATGGGCAAGGCCTGCTCACCATACGGCGTAAGCTGAATCTTCGCCCCTTTCTCCAGGAGCGGCTCGCCCAGCTTGCGTTCGAGTTCGCGAACGGCCTGGGAGATGGCGGGTTGAGTCCGGTGCGCATGTTCGGCCGCCGCATGGAAGCCGCCATGCTCGACCACTAACAGGAAGTAGCGAATCTGCGAAACCTTGAGATCGATCATGGGCGGTGATTTCTCATAAGAAAGCCTTATCGAAAGATAGCAAACATAGATTTCCCTGATGAAGGCGCGACGTCTACGCTTTATCAAGGTCCGGCGGTGACAACCGCCCTGAATCGATAGCCGCAGGAGGATTGCATGGGGGAGCTGTACCGGAATCTGATCGATGGTCAGTGGCTCGACGGGGACGGCACGGTGGCGAACGTGAATCCCTCGAATACGGAGGAGGTCATCGGCCATGCCGCCCAGGCCACGGCCGCCCAGGTACGTGATGCCATTGCGGCGGCGCGGGCGGCGCAGCCGCAATGGGCAGCTGCCGGCCTGGAACAGCGCCACCGGGCCCTCATGGGCGCGGGGGCAGAGCTCATGGAACGCAGCCGCGAGCTCGGGCGCGAACTGTCACGCGAAGAGGGCAAGCCCCTGGCGGAGGGGGTCGGCGAAGTCTACCGCGCCGGCCAGTTCTTCCAGTACTACGCCGCAGAGGTTCACCGCCAGTTCGGGGAAACCGCGGATTCCGTGCGTCCGGGGATCGAGATCGACATCCGTCGTGAGCCGGTTGGTGTTGTCGGCATCATCAGCCCCTGGAACTTTCCGATGGCCACCGCGGCCTGGAAGCTGGCGCCGGCGCTGGCGTTTGGTAACGCCGTGGTGTTCAAGCCGGCGAACCTCGTGCCGGCCAGCGCGTGGGCCATGGTGGAGGTTCTGCATCGCCACGAGCTGCCCCCGGGCGTCGTCAACCTGGTCATGGGTCGCGGGAGCAGCGTGGGGGAGGCGTTGATCAACAGCCCGGATATTGACGCGATCAGCTTCACCGGCTCCCAGGACGTGGGACGACGCGTCGCGCGTGCGACGGCAGCCAACCTTGTGCGCTGCCAGCTGGAGATGGGGAGCAAGAACGCCCTGGTGATCATGGACGACGCCGACCTGGACTTGGCCGTGCAGGCGGCGGTGGCCGGCGGCTACTCCGGTACCGGTCAGAAGTGCACGGCGTCCTCCCGGCTGGTGGTGCAC
Organism: Aquisalimonas sp. 2447; assembly: GCF_012044895.1. Lineage (NCBI taxonomy): Bacteria > Pseudomonadati > Pseudomonadota > Gammaproteobacteria > Chromatiales > Ectothiorhodospiraceae > Aquisalimonas > Aquisalimonas sp. 2447. The sequence continues at coordinate 2,784,731 of NZ_CP050695.1, read as the reverse complement.
GAGGCGGTACACGACGCCTTCGTGGACAAGCTGGCCGTACGCCTCGAGGCCATGACCGTCGGGCCGGCGGTGGACGAGACCACCGAGATCGGTCCACTGGCAGACGCCGCGCAGCTGGAAAACGTCGAAGGCTACATCCGGTTGGCCGAGACGGAGGGTGCCCACCGCGTGGTGGGCGGCACGCGCGTGGAGCTGGACACGCCGGGCCATTACCTGTCGCCGTGCCTGCTGACAGGCACCGACAACCGCATGCGCATCAACCAGGAGGAGGCCTTTGGCCCGCTGGCCACCGTCATCCGCGTGGCCGGTATCGACGAGGCCATCCGCGTGACCAACGACACGGTGTTCGGCCTCACCGCGGGTATCGTCACGGGCAGTCTGTCTTACGCCAACCGTTTTCGGCGCGAGGCGCACGCCGGGTGCGTCATGGTGAATCTGCCCACGGCGGGCACCGACTACCACGTGCCTTTCGGCGGTCGGCGGACGTCCAGCTATGGGCCGCGGGAGCAGGGCCGCTATGCACGCGAGTTCTACACCACGGTCAAGACCAGCTACGTCCGGAGTTGACGCGCCATGAACATGCCATCAGACACGATGGACAGGGAGGCGGCACGGGCGCTGCACCGGCAACTCACGGTGGTGGACGGTCTGCAGTATTCCAACTGGGACCGCGCCATCTTCGAACAGCTGCGCGAAGGCGGTGTGGATGCCATCCACGTGACCATCGCCTACTGGGAGAACGCCCGCGAGACCCTGAGCCGCATCGGCGAGTGGAACCGCCGGTTCGCGGCCAACGGTGACCTCATCCGCCCGGTGCGCGCGGGTGCCGATGTCCGCGCGGCCCGGGACGAAGGCCGGGTCGGCGTTTTCTACGGCGCCCAGAACTGCTCCATCATCGAGGATGATATTGACCTGGTGGCGGTATTCCGGGAGCTCGGCGTGTTCCTGATGCAGCTGACCTACAACAACCAGAGCCTGCTGGGCACCGGTTGTTACGAAGACAACGACACCGGCATCACCCGCTTCGGCCGCGAGGTCATCCGCGAGATGAACCGGGTCGGCATGCTGATCGACATGTCGCACAGCGCCGAGCGGACCACTCTTGAGGCGGTGGAGTACTCCACACGCCCGGTGGTGGTGTCACATGCCAACCCGCTGTTCTTCCGCGACGTGTCACGAAACAAGTCCGAGCGCGTGCTGCGTGCGCTGGCCGAAAGTGGCGGCCTGCTCGGCTTCAGTGCCTATCCGCTGCATCTCGGGGACGGGTCCGAATGCACCCTGGAGGCGTACTGCGAGATGATCGCCCGCACCGCCGAGATCATGGGGCCGGAGCACCTAGGCATCGGATCGGATCTGTGCCAGCAACAGCCGGACGAGGTGCTGCGCTGGATGCGCAACGGGCGCTGGCGCCGCGTGCTCGACGGCGACGAACCGGAGCCGCCCCGCTGGCCGCCGCAGCCGGCGTGGTTGCGGGATGGCCGCGATTTCCCGAACCTCACCGCCGGGCTGATGGCCCGGGGTTTCAGCCGGGAGGAGATTACGGGAATCATGGGCGAGAACTGGCTGCGTGTGCTGGATGACGGCATTGCCGCAATGCACTGAGTCAGAGGAGGGGAGTCCGTGTCCAATGTGTCCGTGACGCCGCTCGACCCGTCGGGAGCCCGCTTGCCGTTGCGCCCCGCGTCGCAGGTGATGGATCCGGCGCGCCTGGGGAGTCTGCACCAGACCCGCCTCAGCTTTGCCCGCAGCCTCATACGGCAGATGGCGCGGGAGCGCTGGCACGTGGCCTGCGCCGAATTCGACCTGGACGCGCAGGGTTGCGGACGCGCCATCTACACCGTGGACACCCCGGAAGACCGCTTCAGCTTCGTGATCTTCAGTCAGAACCTGGATGAGAGCCAGCGGAGTGATCGTGTGATTGCCGAGCAGTGGGACGTGGCTTGCGCGTTGTGCACGGCACCCCTGGACGACGTCATGCTCGCCGAGCTTGCCGAGAATGTGCCGCGACAGGAAGCAGGACGGTGCAGCAGCCGGGTGCTCGTGCTGACCCGTGGCAATCGCAGCCAGCGCAATTTCGAGCAGGTCACGGAGGCCCTGGCGCGGGGCGAGCAGCCGGACCCGGTCTGGTTCCAGAAGGTAGGCTATCTCTACCGCACCACCGCCGTGTACGGCAACGGCAAATTCGGCATCGCGGACTACGACTATGTGCGCCGATGGCGGCTCTTCGACCGCCCCTTCAGCCCGCAAATGCTGGCGGTCTACCTGCTCCGTCACTTCAGCATCGAGCAGGTGGAGCACATGGCGCGGGCCCGGGCGCCCCGGACCGCTGTGCCCATGCAGCGCGATCTGGCGCGCTACATCGGCATGGGCAACTCCACGGGGCTCGGCATGGCCCCGTTCCTCGTCAACCACCCGCAGCTCATCAACCAGTGGGTGCTCATGCGCGAGACGGCGCTGGCCCGTGTGCGCACTTTCGGCACGGCGTCACCGGAGCGCATCCAGCGCCTGCGCACCCTCACGGCCCGGGCGCGACAGCACATGACCGAGTGGTGGACCGACGACGCCGCGCAACAGGCGGCCAACGATCGCACCATCGCCGATCTCGACGACTTGAAGGCCTGGCTGGACGGGGGGACGCCCACGCCTCAGGACCTGTGGCAACGGCTGGTGCAGCGCGCCGGGTCGCACTACGGCCTGCAGGGGCAGGAGCTGGTCAACAGCCTGTTGCTGGAACTGCATCCGGAGCTGGTGGACGATCTGGAAGACAGCATGGGCACCGACGAGCGCAGCGATCTGGAGCCGGGAATGTCCCTGCGCACGCTCGTGGCGTGGCTGGAGTCCTCCTACGACTGGGCGCTGGCGGTGGACTTCGAACACCCGGACGCCTCGTACTATTTCTGGTACCGCTCGGAAGAGAAAGAAGAGCCGCGGCTGGGTGAGCGGTATGTCGAGCCGGGCGCCGATCGTGAAATGCCCCTGGGGATCGCGCGGGACGTGCGTCGGTGCTACGACGCCTGCCAGGCCCTGCTGGCGGAGGACGCCCAGACCACTGTCCTGGACCTGGTGCTGCAGCGTCGGGATCTGCGTGGCATTGTCCGTCGCATCCAGACACTGGCCCCGCTCGCCTACGGGGAGATCCGTGGCAACCTGCTGGCTCGCGACTGCCGACCGATCCACCTGCTGCGCTGCAAGCTGTCCTTTTTCGGTGCCAGCAAGTTCGACCCGCGCTCGGACCGCTGGGTTCGCATCACGCTGTTCCAGGGCGCCCCGTTGCTGGATGAAATGGATGCCAGCGACGATCCCGACTGGTTCCTGCCCGTTGCCCCGCCCGCGTCATGAAGATCTCCCACAATGAACTGCTGTCCATGGCGCGCAAGGCGTTCGAGGGGATGGGGTTCGATCCGGGCGAGCGCGAGGATGCGGCCCACATGGTGCTCTGGCTCGAGAGTCACGGCCTGGAGGGGCTGCGCGAATTGCACAAGGCGCTCGACTTTCTGCCCGATGAGCGGGCGCGTCCGCTGACAACGCTTCACCGCGGCCCCGGGCTGTACGTCATGGACGCCGACGGTGCCAGCGCACTGTGTCGGGGCTCCGTCGCGGTGGATGCCGGTATCGCGATGTCCGAGCGCCACCCCATGGCAACCGTGCGCATGGAGGGGTGTCACAACCGCATTTTCATACTCGCCGATCTCGCTCGCGCCAGCCGTCGGGGCGTCAGCGCCCTGGCAGTCTGGCGCAACGACCACGGGGATCATCCGCTGGCGTACACCGTGGCCCAGCGCGCGGGCGACGCCCTCCCCACCCTCCGCGTCTACTGGGACGACAGCCCGGCCGGGCCGCGGCAGGATCAGGGAATCACCCTGGCTTTCAGTCGCGATTTCGACCTGCTGCCGCAACTCCACCCGGATGTGGATGGGGCGCGGATTCACTATTCGGCGGTCCCGGAGGATCTTGCCCTGTGCTCGCAGGAGCGAATGGCCACCCAGATTGCCGTGGACGAGGCGCTGTGGCAGCAGCTCAAGAGCCTGGCCGCCCGGATCCTGGTGGAGGCCACCCAGGCGTCCCGGCGCGGCGCCGGAGAGTAGGGCGCCGCGCAACCGCGGCGCCCCCGATCCGTCTTCGTGGAAGACGGGGTGTTCAGCGGACGATCCCCTGTTCCCGCGCCATGGCATAGGCCATCTTCGGTCCTGTGTACAGGGACGGCAGCAGAATCAGCGAGACCGGCACCGCGGTCACCACGATGAACTGCTGCAGCGCCGAGATGCCACCTTCTCCCATGAACAGCAGGACGCCGGCAGTGACCGCCATGGCGACGCCCCAGAACGCGCGCACCGCAGTGTGCGGCTCCTGGTCGCCGGTGGCCACCATGGAGATGGTGTAACTCATGGAATCGCCGGTGGTGGCTACGAAGATGGTGGTCAGCACCAGGATGAGCACCGCCATGAGCCCCCCTAACGGCAGGGCCTGCGCGACGGTCAGCGTCGCCACGTCGAACTGGAAATCCGCCAGCGGCTCGGCAAGGTCAATGGCGCCGGTCAGCTGGTAGTGGATGCCGGCGCCGCCGAGCAGAGTAAACCAGATGGTCGAGGCAATGGGAGCCGCCACCGCCAGGGCAATGATCATCTGCCGGATGGTCCGCCCGCGGGAGATGCGGGCGATGAACATGGCCATCAGCGGCCCGTAGCCCAGGAACCAGGCGAAGAAGAACACCGTCCACCACTGCATCCACCAGTCCGGTGCCGTCTCGCTGGTCACCGTGGCCATGGGCAGGAAATCGTTCAAATAGGTCCCGAACCCTTGCAGGTAGCTGTTGACCAGAAACAGGGTTGGTCCGAATACGAAGATGAACGCCCCGATGCCCAGGGCAAGGAACACGTTGAAGCGGCTGAGTACCTGGATGCCTCGGTGAATACCTGTCACCGCGGAGGTCACGTAGATCAGGGCGAGCACGATGAGCACGCCGAACTGCGTGGCGAAGCCCTCGGGCAGACCGAACAGCGTGTTCGCACCGAAGCTTACCTGGGTGGCCAGGAAGCCGATGGGCCCTACCGTGCCGGCGACCACGGCGATCACGCATACTGCGTCCACGATGCCGCCCCAGGGGTTGCGCATCACCCGCTCGCCGAAGACGGGGTAGAGCAGGGTCCGCGGCTGCAAGGGTTTTCCGTAGCGATAATGGGCCTGCATCAACACGATGCTGGTGAGGGCTCCCAGGATGGCCCATGCGAGAAACCCCCAGTGCATGAACGACTGCGCCAGGGCCGGTGCCACGGCATCGTGGGTGGCGGACTCCACACCGAACACCGGCGGAGTCTCCAGAAAGTGGTAAAGCGGTTCGCCGGCGGCGAAGAACACGCCGCCTCCGGCAAGCAGCGTGCACATGATGATCGACACCCACCGGAAGGTGCTCATCTCCGGTCGGTCCAGGTCACCCATCACGGCGCTGCCGGCCGGGGAGACAGCGACGCCGATGGCGGTAAAGAAGGTCGCCAGCAATAGCAGCTGCCAGAATGAGCCCAGGTACTCCGCCGCCAGGGCGTGTCCCGTGTCCACCAGTTCCTGCACCTGAGCCAGGTCGATGAGGGAAAACACCAGAAAGGCGACGATGAAGCCGCCGCTTAGGCCGAGTACCCATGGATCACCGAGGCCGGGCCTCGCCACCGCGGGTGCTGCCGCTGTAGTGGTTTCACTCATAACTCCCACCTTCTCGTCGTCGTTCTCATGCCCGGCGGCCCCATCCAGCGCTGGCCGTTGTCAGTACAGTCAAGGCTGGCGGATTCGGGAGCCGTTGACGAGGGAGTTGAGCGGCGAGGCGAGCGGAAATTGTTATCGGGCTATAAGCGCTTCTGCTTTCCAAACGACGAGGCTGGACTGGATGCCGGTGCCACCATGGTCCGGCGCTGCCCGGCATACAGGGTTTCAGAACACCGCAGGGGGTTGGGGTCATTCAACCCCCTGCGGCTGAGTGCGCCCGAGGGGTTGCCAGAGCGGGCTTTACTTGTTGAAAGGTGAGTACCCTCGCGGGTGGTGCGTCTCAATCCTCGACCAGGTTGTACGAGCCGTCCGCGTCGTGGGTCTCGCGACCGGTCACCGGCGGGTTGAAGGTGCAGATCAGGCGCATATCTTCAGTACCGCCGCGCAGGATATGGCGGTCGTGCTGATCCAGTGCGTAGAGAATGCCGTCATGAATCTGGTGCACCTCGCCGGTGGCGAGGTCTTCGATACTGCCGTTGCCGCTCACACAGTAAACGGCTTCCAGGTGATTCTTGTACCACAGATGCAGTTCGGCGCCAGCCGGGATGATGGTCTCGTGGTAGGAGAAACCCATTCCGTCCTTCTTCAGCAACATCCGGTAGCTGGTCCAGCCCGGGCCCTGCACTTCCCGCTCAGTACCCTTGAGGTCGTTGATGTTGACAATCTTCATTGACGGTTCTCCTCGTCGCAACGCGATGGATGGTGGCGTTTCACCCGTCCGGAAGGAAAAGCGACCGATCCGGGGGACAGGACAACGCCGCTGCGTTCTCCGCGCCTCCATGATCGGTCGCTGGTGGCGTTACGTCCAGCCCGCGGTTGTGGGCCGGGGTGCTGTGAGTGCTGTCACTGGCTCGATGCCTGCCGCTGGATGCCCAGCTCACCCATGGCCTCGACCAGACAGGTCTCGATGATCTGCAATCCCTTCTCCAGGTCGGCATCCTCGATGGTGCACGGCGGCAGCAGTTTCAGCACCTGGTCGTCAGTGCCTGCAGTCTCGATGATCAGCCCGTGGCGGAAGGCCACCTCGGAGATCTTCTCCGCCAGCTCCACGTGGGCGAACTCGATGGCCTGCATCATGCCGCGGCCCCGCGGGCAGCCACGGGCATCCGGATACTTGTGCGCCAGGCCGTCCAGGAACTCGGCCATGCGCTTGCCCTTGCGGGCGATGTCCTTCTCGAAGCTGTCGTCGGACCAGAACAACTCCAGGGTGCGCTTGGCAGTGACGAAGGACGGGTTCTGGCCACGGAAGGTGCCGTTGTGCTCACCCGGAGCCCAGATATCGTACTCCGGCTTGATCAGGGTGATGGCCAGCGGCAGGCCGTAGCCGCTCAGCGACTTGGACAGCGTGACAATGTCGGGGTAGATGCCGGCTTCCTCGTAGCTGAAGAAGTGGCCGCAGCGGCCCAGGCCGGTCTGGATGTCATCGACGATGAGCAGCATGTCGTACTTGCGGCACAACTTCTCCAGCCCCTGGAGCCACTCGAGATCGGCGACGTTGACGCCGCCTTCGGCCTGCACCGTCTCCGTGATCACCGCGGCCGGAGTGTCCACCCCGGAGGCGCCGTCGGCGAGCATGCGATCGATGTACTCCAGGCTGTTGGTGCCCGGGCCCAGGTAGCGGTCGAAGGGCATGTGCGAGGTGTTGTCCAGCGTGACGCCTGCGCCCTGACGTTTGAAGCCGTTACCGGTGACGGACAGGGACCCGAGGGTCATGCCGTGGAAGGCGTTGGTGAAGGCCATGATGGTGTCGCGCTTTTTCACCTTGCGCGCGATTTTCAGCGCCGCCTCGACGGCATTGGTGCCCGTCGGCCCGGGGAACTGGACGCGATAATCCATGTTGCGGGGCTTGAGAACGAGCCGGTCCAGGGTCTCCAGGAACTCGGCCCGGGCTACGCTGGCCATGTCCAGGCTGTGGGTGATGTTGTCGTCGCTGAGGTACTCGATCAGCGCCTTTGTCAGCTCCGGGTGATTGTGCCCGTAGTTCATGACACTGGCGCCGGCGAAGAAGTCCAGGTAGGCCTCGCCGTCGGTGTTGTACATGTACGAGCCCTGCGCCTTGGCGAAGGTGGTCGGGAAACCGCGCACGTAGCTGCGGACTTCCGACTCGTGCTGATTAATGATCTGCATGTAATCCATGGTCATGAGTTGATCCTCACGGCTTGAGTTGAGTGGGTGCAGAGGGGTTGAACGGGCCGATGAAGTACCAGTCTTCGGCCTCGTGATCGCCCTCCGGCGGGAATTGATCGCTGCGGAACCCCTCGGCCTGGCGGATGCCCGTGCCGAGCTCCCGCGCGATGGCGGTGAACAGCGCCTTCGACGCCTCGTTGGATGGTGAAATGGTGGTCTCCAGCATGGTGGCTCCGCGGACGCCGGGGCTCTGCAGAAAGGCGGCCAGAAGCCGTTTGCCCAGCCCCGCGCCGCGCATGCTGGCATCCACCCCGACCTGCCAGAGAAAGACGCTGTCAGGCCGTTGCGGCGGTCGGAAGCCGGTGACAAAACCGACGACGGAGTTGTCATGTTCCGCCACCACGCAGGTGTCACTGAATTCGCGGGCGAGAAGCATGTACATGTACGCCGAATTCAGATCCAGAACGCCGGACTCTTTAACCACGCGCCAGATGGCCGCACCATCCTCCGTGGACGGGTTCCGGAAGCTAATGGAATCGCTTTTCGCATTCATTGGATGTCGCCTGCCCGTGCCAGTGGTGTCCGGTGGCGCATTTGCCCCGATCGGCCTGATGGCCGAGAAAACGTCCCGGGTGATCGGTGCTGCCGACACGGCGGCGCCGCACCGCGGGCTTCGGCGTGTCGGCGTCACTGGAGTGCTGGGGAAAGGCCGCTGCGTCGGCCCGGAACGGAGTGTCGGGGTCACCCCCCGGTGCGACCGGGGCGGGTGTTGTCGGGTCAGCCAAAGATCTGGCCCCTTGGGGTTTGAGTTCGTGAGGAAGTTAATCATGATTTCGCCTCGGGGTCAAGCTTGGAGGCGTCTGTAATTAATTCAATTATTGAATGATATAAAAAGATGAAGTTACATGTTCTTATTTCTTCCTATTCTCATATAATAAATTCTTTTTTAGTTGTGTATGTCGATCTCTTCGGCGTCGTTTTCAGCGTTACCTTGACGTAATATTGAAAAGTCGTCATTGCGAGCAGTGCGGCGACGAAGCAATCTCCTGCGCAGTCGCCGGAACCATGGATTGCTTCGCTACGATGACCCTTTGATCACGCTTTATTTCCTTGACGCTGGCGCCCACCCGGCGGACGATTGCCTCGTTTTCGCGTCACCCAGCACAAAGGTTGGCCTCGCTCGATGATGGTTCCGACTCTTGCGTCCCTTGCGGCGCTTCTGATTTCCGTCGGCATTCTGCTGCTGGGTGGCGGCCTTCTGGGGACGTTGCTTTCCGTTCGCATGGGCGTCGAGGGTGTCTCTGCCACCGTCATCGGCATGGTGATGGCCTGCTATTCCGTGGGTTTCGTGCTGGGCACCCTGTTCTGTGACCGCATCATCCAGAAGGTCGGGCACATCCGTGTGTTCGCCGCCCTGGCTGCCGTTGCCGCCTGCGCCGCGCTGGCGCACGGACTGTACGTGGATCCCTGGCTATGGGCGGGGATGCGGGTCATGTTCGGGTTCGCCATCTCCGGGCTGTACATGGTCGCCGAGAGCTGGCTCAACGACCGGACACCCCGGGAGATACGCGGACGGATGCTGGGCATTTACGTGGTGGTCACCTCGGCCGCCCTGGGTTCGGGGCAGTTCGTGCTCGGCCTCGGAGACGTGAATACCCACCATCTGTTCAGTGTCGCCGCCATGCTGCTGGCCGCAGCCCTGATTCCCGTGGCCCTGGCGCGGGTGCCGTCGCCGGAGCTCCAGGCCACCGGGCGCGTCACCTTGCGCGCCTTGTACCGCATCTCCCCCCTGGCGACCATCACCGCCCTCGGGGCAGGAATAACCAATGGTGCGTTCTTTTTCCTCGGTCCGGTGTACGCGGTGGAGGTTGGCTTCAGTGCCGGTGAGGTGGGCACGTTCATGGGCTCGGCGGTGCTCGGGGGGCTGTTCCTGCAGTACCTGATCGGTCGCCTGTCCGACTGGTACGACCGGCGACGCGTGGTCATGGCCACCGCGCTGCTGGTATCACTCGTCAGCGTTGGCCTGGTGATGCTGCAAGATCAGCCGGTGTGGACGGTGATCGTGCTGGTCATTTTCTGGGGTGGCACCAACTTCACCATGTACGCTCTGAGCCTTGCCCTGGCCCACGATTTCATGGCACCCGAGGAGCGCGTGCCGGCCAGTGCCACGTTGCTCCTGGTCCACGGCATCGGCATGATCATCGGCCCACTGGCGTTGTCCGGCCTCATGGATGCCATTGGCGCCCACGGTCTGTTTCTGGGGATCGCGGTGGTGGCGGCGTTGATCGCGCTGTTCGGCGGCTATCGTGACCGGGTCGGCGAACGCATTGAGGTGGAGGCCCAGGAGCGCTACCAGGTATCGCCCCAGGCGACGCATTCGACGCCGTACTGGACCGGGCTGGATCCCGCCTCTGACGACGCCCAGCTGGAGTTCGAATTCGAGTTTGCGGAGCAGGTGGATGACCATGACTGGTAACAGACAACGGGGGTGCGCGTGGCTGACGCTACGGAACTGACCTCACGGCCCCTGCTGGCGCTGGACGCGGTCACCGACGCCTGCTCCGTGGCCGTGCATGACGGTGATCGCGTGTTCTGCCGGTTTGCCGTCATGCCGCGTCAGCACGCCGCGAGGATGCTACCGCTCATTGACGAGGTGCTGGAGGAAGCGGGCCTGGTAGCGGCGGATCTCGGCGCTGTTGCCTGGGGGCATGGCCCCGGGGCGTTTACCGGCGTGCGCATCGCCGCGGGTGTTGTTCAGGGCATTGCCTGGAGCCGGGAGCTTCCGGTGGTGGGCGTGTCCACGCTTGCGGCCCTGGCACAGGGGGCGTATCGCCGCCACGGGGTGCGGACGGTCTGGAGCGCTCTGGATGCCCGCATGGGTGAGGTCTATTGGGGCGGGTACGTGCTCGAGGAGGGTGCCGATGTCATGGTCGCGGCCGTCCCGGATTGTGTCGGTGATCCGGCGCAGGTGCCGGTCTCTCGCGCCCTGGCCGACGCCGCTGGTATCGGCACGGGGTGGCAGGCCTATCGGCAGGCACTGACAGAACGTGTCGGGTCGCCTGCATTGGTGGACGGCGAGGCGCTCCCTGATGCCCGCGACATGCTACCTCTGGCCCGGCATGCCCTGCGGGCCGGGCAGTGGACCACGGCCCGGGATGCGGCACCAGTCTACCTGCGAGACCGCGTAACCGGGTGATCCAACACGCGCCGTTCTGTGGTATAACCGCGCCGTTCGCTTGCCCGGCCGGTGCGTCCGGCCGACTGGCCTGATCAACGCGAGGGGGCACCCATGACCACCATTCGCCAGGACGACGTCATCCAGAGCGTGGCCGACGCGCTGCAGTACATCTCCTACTACCATCCCAAGGATTTCGTGCAGGCGGTGACCGCCGCCTACGAGCGGGAGGAATCCCAGGCGGCGCGGGATGCCATGGCGCAGATCCTGATCAACTCCCGCATGTGCGCCGAGGGGCGGCGCCCCATCTGCCAGGATACCGGGATCGTCACGGTGTTCCTGCGCATCGGCATGGGCGTGCGCTGGGATGCCACCATGAGTGTCGAGGACATGGTCAACGAGGGGGTGCGCCGCGCGTATACCCACCAGGACAACGTGCTGCGTGCCTCCGTGCTGCAGGACCCCGCAGGCGCCCGTCGGAATTCCGGCGACAACACGCCGGCGGTGATTCACATGGAGGTGGTTCCCGGGGATACCGTGGAGGTGGAGCTGGCGGCCAAGGGCGGCGGTTCCGAGGCCAAGGCCAAGTTCGCCATGCTCAACCCCTCGGACAGCATCGTCGACTGGGTGCTGAAGACGGTCCCCACCATGGGTGCCGGCTGGTGCCCGCCGGGGATCCTCGGCATCGGTATCGGTGGCACCGCGGAGAAGGCCATGGTGCAGGCCAAGGAAGCCTGCATGGAATCCATCGACATCCACGAACTGCGTGAGCGTGGCCCGTCCAGCAAGGCCGAAGAGCTGCGCCTGGAGATTTTCGACCGGGTCAACGAGCTGGGCATCGGTGCCCAGGGGCTTGGCGGCCTGACCACCGTGCTGGACGTGAAGATCAAGGACTACCCTACCCACGCCGCCAATTTGCCGGTGGCCATGATTCCCAACTGTGCCGCCACCCGCCACGCCCACTTCGTGCTGGACGGTACAGGGCCGGCGGAGCTGACGCCGCCATCCCTGGACGACTGGCCGGAGATCACGTGGGATGCGGGCGACAGCGCCCGGCGGGTGAATCTGGACACGGTCACCCGGGAGGAAGTGGCTAGCTGGCAGCCCGGCGAGACGTTGCTGCTTTCCGGGAAGATGCTCACCGGCCGCGACGCCGCCCACAAACGCATCGCTGACCTGTTCGCCCGCGGCGAGGCGCTGCCCGAAGGCGTGGATTTCAACAACCGCTTCATCTACTACGTGGGCCCCGTGGATCCGGTGCGCGATGAGGTGGTTGGTCCCGCCGGCCCCACCACCGCCACCCGCATGGACAAGTTCACCGGCCAGATGCTCGAGCGCACCGGCCTGCTGGGCATGATCGGCAAGGCTGAGCGCGGCCCCGAGGCGGTGCAGGCCATCCGCGACAACCAGGCGGTCTACCTGATGGCCGTGGGCGGCGCCGCCTACCTGGTCTCCAAGGCCATCAGGACATCCCGGGTGGTGGCCTTCGAGGATCTCGGCATGGAAGCGATCCACGAATTCGAGGTGGAGGATATGCCGGTGACCGTCGCCGTGGACGCCGCCGGCCAGTCCGTGCATGACACTGGTCCCCGGGAATGGCGCGACCGCATCGCCGGCATCCCCGTGCGCACCGAACCGGCCTGATCCCGTTCACTGCTCCGTATTGCGCGCTGCGATGAGAGCGGGGCTTGCAATACGGAGTGGCGCTGATAAACAATAGAGCGAGCGCTCGCTCGAAAAACAACAGGGCGCTGGCCGCCACCTCAGCGGCATAGCCGTTCATCGCAGTACCACGAGGATTGCTCCGCATGGGTGAAATTCACCTGATCCGGCATGGTCAGGCTTCCTTCGGCAGTGACGACTACGACCGGCTGTCGGATCTCGGGCGGCAGCAGACCGTCGCGCTGCGGGACCACTGGCGCCAGCTCGGATTGCGATTCGACGTCATCTACTGCGGCCTGCTGCACCGGCAGAGCAGCACCGCCAATCTCCTCATGAGCGGGGAGCTCGCTCCGGAATGGCGTCAGTCCGCCTGTCTCGACGAGTTCGCCCACCAGCCGGTGCTGCGCGCCTGGTGGCGGCGACTGGGGGAGCAGGATCCGGCCAACATGCCGGACCGGGAACTGCTCAATTCGGATCGTCGCGTGTTTCAACGCTTCTATGCGCAGGCCATGACCGCCTGGCTGGAAGGGCGGTTGCCGCCCACCGAGGGTCTGGAGTCGTGGGACGGGTTCCGTGAGCGTTGCCGGGGCGCACTGTCGGAACTCATGGCGGAGCAGCCCCGCGGGGCGCGCATCGGCGTGGTGACCTCCGCCGGCGTCATCGGCGTGCTGGTCGGCCAGGTGCTGGGCCTGCGCGACGAGGCTGCCATGCGCCTGGGCTGGACCATCTACAACACGTCGTTGACGCGGTTCGTATACAACAAATCCGGTGACGTCAGTCTGCTGGATTTCAACAGCGTGCCCCACCTGGAAGACCCGGAACGCGCAGAGATGATTACCTTCCGATGAGCGCCACCGCCGAGCAGTCCGACTATCCCTCCTTCCGGCACCGCATCCGTTGTTGCCGTGACGGGTATCTGCGCGAGGTGCTGAACCGCCATCAGGACGTCATTCGGGTGAAGAAGGAGGAAGTGGCGCTGCCGAAGCTGGAGGTGATCTTCGAGAAAACCCTGGAGATCAGCAACCAGCACGGCTTCCAGGCCATGAGCGTGCGCGACCTGGGCGAGGCCACCGGTATCAGCATGGGGTCTCTCTATTCGTACATCGAGAGCAAGGATCGCCTGCTGGACATGATCCTGACCTACGGTCATGTAATGGTGAACCATGCCCTGGGCATTCCGGACGGCTTGCAGGGCGCCCGGCGGCGCATGCGCTATGTGCTGCGCACCCATGTCTACCTCAGCGAGGTAATGCAGCCGTGGTTCTACTTCTCCTACATGGAGTCCCGGCACTTCGACCGGGACTCCCGGGCTCAGACCATGGCCGGTGAGCTGCGCACCGAAACGCTGATCCATGAGCTCCTGGAGGAGGGCGTGGCGGAGGGTGTCTACCACGTCAGCGACACCGAATTCACGGCGGCCCTGATCAAGCCGCTGCTGCAGGACTGGTATCTCAAGCGCTGGAAATATCGACGCCGCAAGGTGAGCGTGGACGACTACGCTGACGGCATGATCGCATTCGTCGAATCGGCCCTGGGGCACGAAGCCGCCACGGCCGCACAACAATCACGGGGAGTGATGAAATGAGCAAGAACCTGTTTGATCTCAGCGGCCGCGTGGCCCTGGTGACAGGCGCCAGCCGCGGCATCGGCGAAGCCACCGCACGCCTGCTGGCGCAGCACGGGGCGCACGTGATCGTCTCCAGCCGCAAGCAGGAGGCCTGCGACGAAGTGGCGGCCAGCATCCGCGAGGAAGGCGGGGATGCCTCGGCGTTCGCCTGCCACGTGGGCGCCATGGAGCAGATCACCGCCATCTTCGAGCATGTGCGGGCGACGCACGGCCGGCTCGACATCCTGGTGAACAATGCCGCCACCAACCCGTACTTCGGCCATATCCTGGACACCGATCTTGGGGCGTACACCAAGACGGCGGACGTGAACATTCGCGGCTACTTCTTCATGTCCATCGAGGCCGGCAAGCTCATGCGAGACAACGGCGGCGGTGCCATTGTCAATGTTGCCTCCATCAACGGCGTTTCTCCCGGCAACATGCAGGCCATCTATTCCATCACCAAGGGCGCGGTCATCAATATGACCAAGGCCTTTGCCAAGGAGTGTGCCCAGCACAACATCCGCTGCAACGCGCTGCTGCCGGGTCTGACCAGGACCAAGTTCGCCTCCGCGTTGTTCGAGAACGAAGATGTGCGCAAGGGCGTGATGACCAGCATTCCCATGCAGCGCCATGCGGAGCCGGAGGAAATGGCCGGCACCATTATCTACCTGGCCTCTGACGCCTCCAGCTACGCCACTGGTACCTGCGTCAACGTCGACGGCGGCCTGCTGGCATGACCGCACGGGCCGGGTTTGCCGGCAAAGCGGTGCTGGTCACCGGCGGCGCGTCCGGCATCGGGCGCGCCGTGGTGGAGCGGCTGGCCGCGGACGGCGCCCGGCTGGTGATCGCGGACATCCTCGCCGGTGAAGGCGAGAGTGTCGCCGAGCAGATCCGCCAGGCCGGAGGCGAGGCCGTATTCGTCCACACCGATGTGCGCAACGGTGATCAGGTGCAGGCCATGGTGGCGACCGCACTGGATACCTACGGCCGCCTGGACTGTGCGGTGAACAACGCCGGTGTCGAGCACGGCCTGCAGGCGCTGGCCGATTTCGGCGAGGAGGACTGGGAGCGGGTTCAGGACATTAACCTCAAGGGCGTGTGGCTGTGCCTCAAGCACGAGCTGCCGGTGATGGTCCGCCAGGGCCAGGGCAGCATCGTCAACCTGGCCTCCGTGGCCGGCCTGGTGGGAGCACCCCTGTTCGGACCCTACGTGGCCAGCAAGCACGGCGTGGTGGGGCTGACCCGCACGGCCGCCCTGGAATACGGGCGTATGGGCGTACGGGTAAATGCCGTGTGCCCGAGCGCCATCCGTACCGAGATGTTCGAGCGCTCTCTGACCGATCGCCGTGATCTGGCCGAGAAACTGGTACGCAACTCCCCGATGCGCCGCCTGGGCGAGCCGGCAGAGGTGGCCGAAGCGGTGGTCTGGCTCTGTTCGGATGCGGCCAGCTTTGTCAACGGCCACGCCCTGACCGTCGATGGCGGCATGACCGCCCAGTAACCGGGAATCCACGCCATGAGCGATCTGTTGATCAACCCACGTGACCTGCGCTTCCAGCTCTACGAATTGCTGGATGTCGAGGCCATGACGCAACGCCAGCGCTTCGCCGAGCACAGCCGCGAGACCTTCGATGCTGCCCTGGAGACCGCCGGGCAGATTGCCGCGGAGCAGTTCGCGCCTCATAACCGCAAGGGCGACGAGAACGAGCCGGTGTTCCGGGACGGCGCCGCCGAGACCATTGCCGAGACCAAGACGGCCTGGCGGGCCTTTGCCGAGGCGGGCTTTCTGGCGGCGCACCACGATGCCGAAGCCGGCGGCATGCAACTGCCCACCACCATCCAGCAGGCGTGCCAGGGCCACTTCTACGCCGCCAACGTGGCCAGTGCCGCCTATCCCATGCTCACCATCGCCGCCGGCAACCTGCTCAAGGCCCACGGCAGCGCCGAGCAGCAGGCGCAGTGGCTGCCGCGGCTGCTGGATGGGCGCTCCGCCGGCACCATGGCGCTCACCGAACCCCACGCCGGGTCTTCCCTGGGCGATCTGCGCACCAAGGCGGTTCCCCAGGCCGACGGCAGCTATCGCATTGTCGGCAACAAGGTCTACATCTCCGGCGGCGAGCAGGACATCACCGACAACATCGTGCACATGGTCATCGCCCGCATCGAGGGCGAGCCGGCCGGGGTCAAGGGCATTTCCCTGTTCATCGTGCCCAAGTACCGCCCCGACGCGAACGGTGAGCCCGGTGAGCACAACGACGTCACCCTGGCGGGGCTGCTCCACAAGATGGGTTACCGCGGCACCACGTCCACCGTACTCAGCTTCGGCGATAACGGTGACTGTCATGGCTACCTGGTGGGCGAGCCCAACAAGGGCCTGACCTACATGTTCCACATGATGAACGAGGCGCGTATCGGCGTCGGCGTCGGCGCCGCCATGCTGGCCTACACCGGCTATCTGCACAGCCTGGACTTCGCCCGTCAGCGACCCCAGGGCCGCCCGGTAACGGCCAAGGGCAGTGGCAGCCAGGTGCCCATCATCCAGCACCCGGACGTGCGGCGCATGCTGCTGGCGCAGAAGGCCTACGCCGAGGGCGCGCTGGCGCTGTGCCTGTACGCCTCCACCCTGTTCGACGACAGCACCACCGCGCCGGTCGCCGATGACCGGGCAGAGGCCCAGGAGCTGCTGGATCTGCTGACTCCCGTCGTCAAGTCCTGGACCGCCGAGTACGGCTGCAAGGCCAATGATCTGGCCATTCAGGTCCTGGGCGGCTCGGGCTACACCCGGGACTATCCGGTGGAGCAGTTCTACCGGGACAACCGTCTCAATCCCATCCACGAGGGCACCAACGGCATCCAGGCGCTGGACCTGCTCGGGCGCAAGATGGCCCAGAACAACGGTGCGGGTTTCGAGGCGCTGCTTGAGCGCGTTCGACGCAGTATCGCCGAGGCCCGGGAGACGGAGTTGGCGGCACCGCTGGCGGCGGAGCTGGAGCGCGCCCTGGCAACGGTGGAGCGGACCGCCGGCAGCTTGATGACGGCCATGGGCGAACAGGGCCCGGAACGGGTGCTGGCCAACGCCTGGATCTATCTGGATCTCATGGGCCGCTTCGTCGTCGGCTGGCTGTGGTTGCGCCAGGCCACCGTGGCCGCCCGGGCGCTGGGCCAGGCCGCCGCCGATACCGCCTTCTACCGCGGCAAGCTGCAGGCCGCGCAGTACTACCTGCGCTGGGAGCTGCCGCAGATCGAGCACCACAGTCGCCTGCTGACCGGACTGGACGACACCTGTCTGGCCATGGCGGAAGACTGGTTCTGAAAACCGACCTGAACCGATAACGTAACAGGAGAAGTACATGAGCGAAATCAACCGGCAGATCCTTCTTGCCCAGCGCCCGGTGGGCGAGCCGGGACCGGAGGTCTTCGAAGTCAACGAGGCGCCGGTACCCGAGCCCGGCAACGGGGAGTTCCTGGTCAAGGTGCTCTACAACTCGGTGGACCCGGCCATGCGCGGCTGGATGAACGAGGGCCGCTCCTACATCCAGCCGGTGCAACTGGGTGAAGTGATGCGCGCCGGCGCCATCGGTCGCGTGGTGAAGTCGCGTAACGACCACTTCCGTGAAGGCGCCTATGTGAGTGGCATGTTCGGCGTGCAGCACTATGCCGTCAGCGACGGCAAGGGTGTCATCGAGGTGGACCCCTCCATCGCGCCCCTGGAGCGCTACCTGGGCGTGCTGGGCATGCCCGGCATGACCGCTTATTTCGGGCTCCTGGACGTGGGACAGCCCAAGGAAGGGGACACCGTGCTGGTCTCCGGCGCGGCCGGCGCCGTGGGTGCCACCGTGGGCCAGATCGCCAAGATCAAGGGTTGCCGGGCCGTTGGCGTGGCCGGCGGCCAGGAGAAGTGCGACTTCGCCCGTGAGGTGGGCTTCGACGACGTGGTGGACTACAAGGCCGAGCAGGCGGGCAAGGGCATCAAGCGCGCCTGCCCCGACGGCGTCGACGTCTACTTCGACAACGTCGGTGGCGAGGTCCTGGAAGGCGCCCTGGCGCGGCTGCGGCTGAACGCCCGGGTGGTGCTGTGTGGTGCCATTTCCCAGTACAACAACGCCGATTCCCTGCAGGGACCGCGCAACTACATGGCGCTGCTGGTCAACCGCGCACGCATGGAAGGCTTCGTGGTGTTCGACTATGCCAAGCGCTACGGCGAGGCCGCCCAGCAGATGGCCCAGTGGATCCAGGAGGGCAAGCTGGAGGCCCGGGAGCACGTGGTCGACGGCATCGACGACTTCCAGAAGCACCTGATGATGCTGTTCCGCGGCGAGAACTTCGGCAAGCTGGTGATCAAGGTCCAGAACGACGATTGATCGCGACGCGCCGAGGCGGACGTTGGCGGTCGCGTAGGGTGGACCTTCAGGTCCACCGTTGCCGGACATCCGCGAGCCGCCGGACGCGAGATGTCGGGGAACGGTGGATGTAAACGTTCACCCTTATGCGTAGGGTGCATCTTGATGCACCGAATGAACCAACCACCAAGACATTATCAGGGTGATCCACGATGGAACCCCCGGGCTCCTCCGGGTTCCGGGGAGTGTCGGCCGGCGCACCGTGCGTACTGATGCGCCGCATGAATCAACCATGACGACTAATCGAGGAGACGGACAAATGCGAGCAGTACTGTGCAAGGAACACGGACCACCGGAATCCCTGGTGGTGGACGAGGCGCCCAGCCCCGGGCTGGGCGAGAACGACGTGCGCATTGGCATCCATGCCTGCGGCGTCAACTTCCCGGACACCCTGATCATCCAGGGCAAGTACCAGATCCAGCCGGATCTGCCGTTCTCCCCGGGCTCTGAAGTGGCCGGGGAGATTCTGGAGGTGGGTTCCGCGGTCAGCCACCTGAAGGTGGGGGATCCGGTGATGTCTCTCACCGGCTGGGGCGGCTTCGCCGAAGAAGTGGTGATTGGCGCCGACCGGGTGCTGCCTATGCCGTCCAGCATGGACTACGTCACCGCTGCCGGTTTTCCCATGGTCTACGGCACGTCTTACCACGCGCTGAAGCAGCGCGGGCACCTGGCCGCCGGTGAGACCCTGCTGGTGCTGGGCGCCTCCGGTGGCGTGGGCCTGGCTGCAGTTGAGCTGGGCAAGGCCATGGGTGCCCGCGTGATCGCCGCCGCCAGCTCCGATGAGAAATTGCAGGTGGCGAAAGAGCACGGCGCCGACGAGCTGGTGAACTACAGCGAAGGTAGCCTCAAGGATCAGGTCAAGGCGCTCACCGATGGCAAGGGCGCCGACGTGATCTACGATCCGGTGGGTGGCGAGGCCTGCGAACAGGCGCTGCGCTGCATCAACTGGAACGGCCGGCTGCTGATCATCGGTTTCGCCAGTGGCACGATCCCGAAGATCCCCGGCAACCTGCCGCTGCTCAAGGGCTCAAGCGTGGTGGGGGTGTTCTGGGGTGATTTCGTCCGTCGTCAGCCCCAGGACAACGCCAAGAACTTCCAGGAACTCTTCGCCATGCACGCCGAGGGCAAGCTCAAGCCCCACGTGTGGAAGACCTATCCCCTGGAGCAGGCGGCAGATGCGCTCAACGGGCTGCTGAGCCGCAAGGCCACCGGCAAGATCGTATTGACCACCGGTCGAGGCTGATTGGTCGGATAACGAGTGCCGCCTGCAGGGCGGCACTCGTTAAGGAAACACATCAGTAAAGCAGGTCAGGCGTTGGCGGTCGCGGTGCCACCGTGCTGTTCGGCAAGGCCGTGAATGCGCTTGACCATGGCAAAGAAGCCGTCGCGGCGGTTGGGCGTGAGCTGCTTGCTCAGGCCCAGGCGATTGAACAGGCCCTCGATGTCGGTGTCGCGAATCTCTTGGGGCGTCCGGCCCGAATAGGCCTTGAGCAGGATGGCCACCAGCCCCTTGACGATGAAGGCGTCACTGTCCGCGCGGAAGTGCAGGCGCGGCGGATTGTCGTCCTCCACTTCGGTGATCAGCCATACGTTGCTGGTGCAACCGTCCACCCGGTTATGCTCCGTGCGCGCATCATCCGGGAATTCCGGCAGCTCCCGCCCCATGTCGATGAGCAGGCGGTAGCGGTCTTCCCAGTCGTCCAGAAATTCGAAGGTGTCTACCAGGTCCTGGAGTTCCATCATCTCTCACCCTGATCTGAATCTGGTTTCACGATAACACAGTGGCCGGGGCCACCGTGCCTTCCCGCTGGTGCTCTGTGGCATACTCGGACACGATGCCGCCGCGGCGGTTCCCTGACCCGGGAGGATCGATGCTGGACGTAGAGTTCTACGGCGTACTGCAGCAGCTCGCCGGCGCCCGGTCGCTGCAGGTGGAGGTGCCGGACGAGGCGCCCACCGTGGAGCAGGTGCTGGAGCGCCTGCGGGGCGAGGTGCCGGCGCTGTCCGATCACCTGCCCCGGGTGGCCTGCGCCCAGGGCGAACACCTGGTGCGCCGAGCCGACCGCGTGGACCCGGCGCGGCCGCTGGTCCTGTTGCCCCCGGTGAGCGGGGGTTCCCATTCAATGCCGCCGGAGGCCCGCTGATGCAGCGAATTACCGAGCAGCCCCTGGATATCAATACTGTGTTGGCGGACACCGAGAACGATACCTGCGGCGCCTATGTCGTCTTCGGCGGCACGGTGCGCAATCACCACCAGGGCAGGGGTGTCGCCGGCATGCGGTATACCGCCTACGGGCCCATGGCCGAGCGGGTACTGGAGGAGCTGGAGCAGGAAACCTGCGAGCGTTTCGGTGTCGCCGAGTGCCGGATTGTTCACCGCATCGGTGAGTTGGGCATCGGCGAAGCCAGCGTGCTGGTGGCGGTGCGCTCCGCCCACCGCGGTGACGCCTTCCAGGCCGGTCAGTACGCCATTGATACGCTTAAGGAGCGCCTGCCCGTGTGGAAGGAGGATTTCTACACCGACGGCTCCAGTGGCTACCAGGACGGCACGCCGCTGGTGACTTCGGAAGCGGCGGGGGAGACCGATCAGGAGAACAGTCATGAGCGATGAGCTGCGGGCGGACGCCAGCGGTTTCGTCCCGCTGCCGGTGGCGGTGCTGACCGTCTCCGACAGTCGCACTGAAGCGGACGACAAGTCCGGCAAGCTGCTTGCCGATCGCGCCGTCGGTGCCGGGCACCAGGTGGTGGATCGGGCCATCGTCCGCGACGACATCTACCAGGTGCGCGCGGTGGTGTCGCGCTGGATCGCCGACGAGGCTGTGAAGGTGGTCATGACCACCGGTGGCACCGGGATCACCGGACGCGACACCACGCCGGAAGCCGTGCGGCCCTTGCTGGACATGGAAGTGGACGGCTTCGGCGAGCTCTTCCGGCACCTCTCCTGGGAGGAGATCGGCAGTTCCACCATCCAGTCCCGCGCCGTGGGCGGTGTGGCCAACGGCACGCTGGTGTTCGTCATGCCCGGCTCCAGCGGCGCCTGCGCCACCGCCTGGGACGGCATCCTGCAGCAGCAGCTGGATCGCCGCCACAAGCCCTGCAACTTCGTCTCGCTGATCCCGCGCCTACGGGAGCGTTGAGTTTGGCCCGCTTCCCGGTTGGGTCTATGCTTAAGGGGGCGTTGATTCAGCGTCTTGAAGAACTCAACCAATAATGGTTATTCAGGCGCTTTGGAGGAGTCGATGAAAATAAGACATGTAGTGCTGATCGGTTTGACTGCGGTGGCGTTTCCCCTGGCGAGCATGGCCGACGAGGGCATGTCGCCAGCGGCCAGCGTCGAGTTCGTCGACAACGAGGGCGAGGTCGTCGGCCAGGGAAGTATCGAGCAGGGAACGGCCGGCGTGCTCATCAACTTCAGCATCGATGGCCTGGACGAAGGCTGGAAGGCCATCCACATCCATAGCGTCGGTACCTGTGATGATCCGGAGGAGGGCTTCCAGGCGTCCGGCGGCCACCTGAATCCCGATGACTCAAAGCACGGGTACCTCAATCCGGAAGGCCCGGACGCCGGTGATCTGCCCAACTTCTACGTCCACGGCGACGGCACCGCCATGGTGGAAATGTTCAACGAACGGGCGAGCCTCGACGGCAGCGTCGGTGGCAACATGCTCGATGACGATGGCAGCGCGCTGGTCATCCACGAGAACCCGGATGACCACATGACGCAGCCCATCGGCGGCGCCGGCGCACGGGTCGCCTGTGGGGTCGTGCAGGGCGGCTGATCGCCATGTTCGCACCTGCCCGGCCCGGGCAGGTGCGCCAATCCATTCAGGAACCGCCTCACCTTGACCGGGTGGGCAACGGCCCGGGACGGCCCCGTTCGAGGAGGGGTGTGTATGCGTCGCCGAGGCTTCGTCAAGGCCTGTGCCGCGGGTGCAGGGTGTCTCAGTGTCGGGCCGCAGTGGCTGCTTGCCGCCGAGCAGGTCACGCCACGCGAGTACGAGCGGGTCCGACTGGTGGACGATCGTGGAGAACCGCTGCGCGCGGCGGCGCTGGAAACAAAGCGCAACTACGTCTTCCATTATCCCTACCGGGCCACGCCGTGCTTCCTGCTGGACCTGGGCGAACCGGCGGAGGGACGGAACGGTTTGCGTACCCGGGATGGAAAAACCTACGACTGGCCCGGGGGTGTCGGCCCTGATCGATCCCTGGTGGCGTTCTCGGCCATTTGCGCCCACAAGATGGCGCACCCCACCCAGCAGGTGAGTTACATCGGCTTTCGGCAGCCGGGTGAGGGCGCCAATGGGGGCAAGATTACCTGCTGCGCCGAGAACAGCGTCTATGATCCGTATACCGGCGCTGACGTGATTTCCGGACCGGCCGACCAGCCCCTGGCGGCGGTGCTGCTGGAGCACGACCCGGACGACGACGGGTTGTATGTCACTGGCACGCTGGGTGGCGAGATGTTCCAGCGCTTTTTCGACGAGTTCGAGGCGCGGCTGGCCATGGAGTACCTGGACGGCGAAGCCGACGGGCGCATTCGCGGTGAAACCGAGGTGGTTCCCATGAGCCGTTTCAGTGGCAACGTCATGCGCTGCTGAAGGCAGGGTTACGAGGAACTCTCGTCGTCCGCCCGACGCAGCAGGTCCAGGACGTCCCGGTTGCCGGTACGGCGGGCGATGGTGCGTGCCGTGTTGCCGGCGTTGTCCTCGGCGTCGACGTCGGCGCCGAGCTCCAGCAGCGTGCGCACCATCTCCCGGTCGCCACGCTCGGCGGCGCGCATCAGGGGTGTCCAGCCGTAGACATCGCGGGGGTCGTGGTCGGCGCCCAGTTCCACCAGCGCGGTCACTGTGTCGTCATGGCTCTTGGCCGCGGCCAGTAGGACGGGTGTCCAGCCGTGGCGAACACTGTGATTGGGGTCTGCGCCGGCATCGACCAGGATCCGCGCCGCATCCTCGCGCCCGTTCACTGCCGCGTACATCAGTGCGGTGCCACCCTTGGGGTTGCGGGCATCCACGTCGGCACCGGCGTCAATGAGTTTCTCCAGGATGGCCACATCACCGGCCTCGGCCGCCCACATCAGTGCCGTCTTGCCCTCGTATTCGCCGTCGGACAGGGCTGCTTCCACGTCGGTGTCCCGATCCAGCAGCGCCGCCACCCGGTCCCGGTCGCCGCCGCGTACGGCGTCGACCAGTTCTTCCTCGGCGGCGTGATCACCGTCATGGTGGGCGAGAGTGAGGCCGGAGAGCGCCATGGCAAGCAAAGGAACCGCCAAGAAGAAAATGCGATGCGTTATCATGGATGCGAGATTCCGGTTTTGAACAAGGACCGTCATCCCCAAGCAAATAACACCCGTTGCGGGAATGCAAGCGCAGACCGCGCGGATTCGGCGGAGGTTGGTATGAGCGAGGTCACCCGGGCACAGGTCGAAGCCCGTCTGCAGGAGTACGTGGAGCCGCATCTGGGCAAGGATCTGGTGGCCGCACGGTGCGTGGAGGACATTCGCATCAACGGCGACAAGGTCAGCATTGACCTGGTGCTGGGATTCCCGGCGAAGCGCTGGGAGGTCGGGTTGCGCCAGGCGGTGCAGGAGACCGTCCAGGGCCTGGATGGCGTCGGCGAGGTCGCCGTGGGTATCCGCTCGAATATCGAAGCCTACATGGTGGAGAGCAGCAATTCGCTGGTCAGCGGCGTGAAGAACATCATCGCCGTGGCCTCGGGCAAGGGCGGCGTGGGCAAGTCCACCACCACGGTGAACATTGCCCTGGCGCTGGCCACGGAGGGGGCCAGAGTGGGTGTGCTGGATGCAGATATCTACGGCCCCAGCGTCCCCCGCATGCTCGGCATCACTGGCAAGCCGGATTCCCACGACGGCAAGAAGCTGGAGCCGCTGTCCAATTACGGCATGCAGGTGATGTCCTCGGGGTTTCTCATCGACGAGGAAACCCCCATGGTGTGGCGCGGCCCCATGGTCACCCAGGCCCTGGAGCAGCTGCTGCGGGACACCAACTGGCACGATCTGGACTACCTGGTGGTGGACATGCCGCCGGGGACCGGTGACATCCAGTTGACCCTGTCCCAGAAGGTGCCGGTGAGTGGCGCCGTCATCGTGACCACGCCCCAGGACATTGCCCTGCTGGATGCCCGCAAGGGCCTGCGCATGTTCGAGAAAGTCAACGTGCCAGTGCTCGGCATTGTCGAGAACATGAGCACCCACATCTGCAGCCAGTGCGGCCACGAGGAGCACATCTTCGGCGCCGGTGGCGGCCAGAGCATCGCCGAGCAGTACGAGGTGGATCTGCTGGGTTCGCTGCCGCTGGCCCTGCATATCCGTGAGCAGGCGGATGGCGGCAAGCCCACGGTGATCTCCGAGCCGGACGGCCAGAGTGCCGAATCCTACCGCGAGATTGCCCGCCGGGTGGGCGCCAAGCTCTCGCAGCAGTCCACCGAGAAGGGCAGCCGCTTCCCCAAGATCGTGGTCAACAAGGAGAGCTGAGGCCGCCCTTCATGGCCGGTGGTTACACGTCCGCCAGCATCGCCTCGTAACCGGCCCGGTAGTCCGGGTACCGGAGCCGGTAGCCACTGGCCACCAGCCGGTCATTGCGGCAGCGTTTGTTGCTGCCGCGCACACCGCCGGCCGAGCCTGTTTCCTTCGGCGGACGGGGCAGGCCGATGCGATCGGCAAGCCAGTCGGTGAGTTCTTCCTGGGTGCAGGGGTGGTTGTCCACGCCAAGGTAGAGCGGTGCCGGGTGTTCCAGGCCGAACAGGTGGACCAGCGCGCCGACGCAGTCATCCCGGTGGATGCGGTTGGTGTACTGGGGTGGGTCGGTGACCACCGGCTCGCCGTTGCGGACCTTGCGCAGCATCCGCTCCCGCCCGGGGCCGTAGATGCCGCCGAAGCGGATAATCACGCCAGTATGGGGGCTCTCCGCCAGCAGCTGTTCCGCCTCCAGCAGGCGTTTGCCGGAGAAACCTCCGGGCTCGGCGGGGGTATCCTCGTCCACCCAGCCACCGTCGGTGACGCCATAGACCGAGGAGCTGCTGACCAGAATAATACGCCCCGGGGACTGCTCCTGCCGGTCCAGCGCCGCCAGCAGGTGACGCATCCCCTCCACGTAGGCCAGACGATAGGCTTCGTCCTCGAAGCGCCCCGGTGTGGCGATGAAATAGACCACATCCAGAGCGTCAGGCAGCTCGGGCAGGCCGTCGGGGCGGGAGAAGTCGCCGCCCAGCGGCCGGATCGGGGCGGGGATTTGTTCCGGGCGCCGCCGCATGCCCCAGACCTGGTGTCCGGCATCGGCCAGGGCCAGGCCCACGCCGCTGCCCAGGTCACCACAACCGGCGATGAGTACGTTTGCCATTGGGCGTGCTCCGTCGATGGGATGTTCGGTGTCGTAGAATGCAGACGTTGCCCAAGGTGACGAATGCGCGGTGACGGCGCAAGGGAAACGCTGAAAGGAGGAGCGTGAGCAATGAGTGCGGAGCGTCTGCGGCGCATGCAGAAGGCGTTGAGAATGCGCCAGCCGGACCTGACGGTGGTCATGGCCGGTGTTCACAAGGAGCACAACGTATCGGCCGTGGTACGCAGCTGTGACGCCGTGGGTGTGCCGGTGCTGCACAGCATTGGTCAGGACGGCAAGCTGGCCATCAAGCGTACCGCCTCGGCCGGGATTACCCGCTGGGTGAAGCTGCAGCAGCACGAGGAAATTACCGCCAGCCTGGCGATGCTCCGGGAGCAGGGATTCCGGCTGCTGGCTGCCCACGCCTCCGCTCAGGCCGTGGATTTCCGTTCGGTGGATTATACCCGACCCACCGCGGTGATCCTGGGGCAGGAGCTGGAAGGCATGCCGCCGGCGGCAGTTGCTGCGGCGGATGCGCACATCAGCATTCCCATGGCGGGCTTGACCGAGTCGCTGAACGTCTCGGTGGCGGCGGCGGTCACCCTGTATGAAGCGCAGCGCCAGCGCGCAGCGGCGGGTCTGTACGACCGGTGCCGTATGGATGAGGAAACCTACCGCCGCACACTGTTCGAGTGGATGCAGCCAAAGATCGCCCGCTACTGCCGGGCGCGGGGACTGGATTACCCGGCGCTGGATGAAGAGGGTCACGTGGTCGGCGGCGCTGCGGCCCTGAAAGCCGTCGAATAGGTTCCTGCGGAGGAACCGGTGCATCTTGATGCACCGTGCTAATGCCGGTACCAGCGCTCCTCCATGGCCCGGAATACCCGTTCGGGATACCATGTCTGGCCCAGGCTGCCGTTGTAGCGGGCCAGGGCGCGGGTGAGGTCACCGTTCTCCTTGTCCAGGTAGTGGCGCAGGATGGTGGTGCCAAAGCGCAGATTGGTCTCCACCTCGAAGAGATTGTCGTCGGCGCGTCCGATCTCCTCCAACCAGAACGGCATGATCTGCATCAGCCCGCGGGCACCGACCGGTGAGATCGCGTAACGGTTGAAATTGCTTTCCACCTCGATGACCGCCAGCACCAGCTCCGGGCGCAGATCGGCGTTCCGCGCCTCGAAGTGGACCTGGCGCAGCAGCTCCAGACGTTCATCGTAGTCCTGCACCTGGCCGGCAAGCCGCTGGCTCATGTCCATGAGCCAGACCTGGGCAACGAACCGGTTCTCGAAGCTCTCGGACCGCTCCACGGCGTCCTTGAGACGCTCGCGCAGTTCCGGTTCCACCGGATGACGTTCCTGTGCAACAGCGGTGCCGCCCCACAGAGCCAGCGCCATCAGCACACACAGGATCCGTACCGGCACTGCCGGGTTACTGCCCCAGTTGCGCGAGGATGTGTGCCACCACATGGTCAACGGCCACGTCCTGGTTGTCCGTATCCCGCCGCCCGCGGTACTCCACCGTTCCCTGCTCCAGGCCGCGATCGCCGATGGCGATGCGGTGGGGGACCCCGATCAGTTCCATGTCGGCGAACTTGACCCCCGGGCGGGCGTCGCGGTCATCCAGTACTGCGTCCACACCCCGTGCCAGCAGCTCTTGATAGATCTGCTCGGCCGCAGTGGCGACGCGTTCTGACTTGTTCATGTTGATTCCCACCACGGCCACCGTGAACGGTGCAATGGCCTCCGGCCAGATCATGCCATTGGCGTCGTGGTTCTGCTCGATGGCCGCCGCCACGATCCGCGACACGCCAATGCCGTAGCAGCCCATGTGCAGGTGCTGGCTGGCGCCGTTCTCGTCCAGCACGGTGGCGTCCATGTCCTCGCTGTATCGGGTGCCCAACTGGAAGATGTGACCCACCTCGATACCGCGGGCGACGCCCAGCCGGCCGCGGCCGTCGGGGCTGGTGTCGCCGGCCTCGGCATCGCGCAGGTCGGCGGCCTCCGGCTCGGGCAGGTCCCGCTCCCAGTTGACGCCGGTGAAGTGCTGCCCCTCGCTGTTGGCTCCGCAGACGAAATCCGCCAGCGGCAGGGCGGCATGGTCGGCGATCAGGGGCACGTCCAGGCCCACCGGGCCGACGGAGCCCGGGCCGCAGCCGGCCGCCCGCTGGATTGCTTCGGCGGAGGCCATGGTCAGCGGCTCGGCCACCGCGGGGTGTTTCTCGGCCTTGAGTTCGTTGAGGCTGTGATCGCCGCGCAGCAGCAGCGCCACCACGGGGGTCTCGCTGCCCTGCACCAGCAGCGTCTTGACGCAGCGCGCCAGCGGCAGGCCCAGGGCGGCGACAAGCTCGTCCATGGTGTGCACGCCGGGCGTGTCCACGGTGGCCATGGTTGCAGCCGCTGCCGGGCGCTCCTCCTGCGGGGGCAGGGTGGGTGCGAGTTCGACATTGGCGGCGTAGTCACTGCCGTCGGAGAACACGATGGCATCCTCGCCGGAGTCGGCGAGGACGTGGAATTCGTGGGAGATGCTGCCGCCGATGGCGCCGGAGTCCGCCTGTACGGCGCGGAAGTTCAGCCCGGTGCGCTCGAAAATCCGGCTGTAGGTGTCGTACATCACCTGGTAGGTCTCCGCCAGCGAGCCCTCATGGACGTGGAAGGAATAGGCGTCCTTCATCAGGAATTCCCGCGCGCGCATCACACCGAAGCGGGGGCGGGTTTCGTCCCGGAACTTGGTCTGGATCTGGTAGAGGTTCAGGGGCAGCTGCTTGTAGCTGCGGATCTCCCGGCGCACCAGGTCGGTGATCACTTCCTCGTGGGTGGGTCCATAGCAGAACTCCCGCTCATGGCGATCATGGAAGCGCAGCAGCAGCGGGCCGAACTTGTCCCACCGCCCGGTCTCCCGCCACAGCTCGCCGGGCTGGACTGCGGGCATCAGCAGTTCCACCGCGCCACTGCGGTTCATCTCCTCGCGGACGATATCCTCGACCCGGCGCAGCACCCGCAGCCCCAGCGGCATCCAGGTGTAGAGCCCGGCGGCGAGCTTGCGGATCATGCCGGCGCGCAGCATGAGCTGATGGCTGACGATCTCGGCGTCAGCCGGGGTCTCCTTGGTGGTGGACAGGGGGAATCGGGAAAGTCGCATCAGCCTGATTGGTTCCTTGTTGCTGTTCGGGAGATCCGGCCGCCGGCGCCGGCGGCACAGCATACCCCAGGCCGCGGCGCGGGAAACAGGCCCGGACCGGCAGCTGTCCCACCCTGGTCCCGCCAGGGTGTCAGCAGTGCTCGTCCAGGAAGGCCTCCGCCTCCCCCAGGCGCTCCTCGCGCTCTTCGGGGGTGAGGATTTCCACTTCGCCGTCCTCGCGCTGCACACGCCGTACCGACTCGTCGGCGTAGATCTCGGCGTTCTGCTGGATGTCGTCGCACATCTCGGCCATGGCTGGATCGACGGCGTCGTCGTCTTCCTGCTGCGCTGGCTCTTCCGCGCCGTCCGGTGGCGTTGCGTCCTCTTCGTCAGTCTGTCCGGTTTCCGGTGACGGCTCGCTGTCGGCCGGTGCTGGTTGGGAGCGGCTTTCCACCGGCTCGGCATCGACTCCCATGGGCGGGTTCTGGCCGAAGTGGACCTGGCCGTCGTCATCGGTCCAGCGGTAAATGTCCGCCATGGCCGGGGCTGCCAGGGTGAATCCAAGTGTCATCGCTAGAAGAGTTCGTAGAATCATGCTGCCTTCCTTGTGTCGCGTCTCGTCGTGTGAGGTGCGCCTTGACGTCCCTCGCAATCCGCAGTAGCTTTGCGCCCTTTCACCAGCCGCTAATGTGGCTGTTTCTCATGCGTTTTCCATCACCGTCGGGCGTCAGGCCGTGGCGACCCGGTGCGGTGCGTCCCGGTCCCTGCACGGGCACGGACTGCGCCCGCGTGAGACATGAGCGAGCTGCCGAGAAGGATCGTATGCGCCATATCATTTCCATTCTGGTCGAGAACGACTTCGGCGCCCTGTCCCGCGTGGCCGGGTTGTTTTCCTCCCGTGGCTACAATATCGAATGTCTCACGGTCGCGCCTACCGATGATCCTACCCTGTCACGAATGACGCTGGTGACCATCGGTGATGACAGTATCATCGAGCAGATCATCAAACAGCTCAACAAGCTCCTGGATGTGGTCAAGGTCATGGACATGACCGAGGGCAGCCACATCGAGCGGGAAATGATGCTGGTCAAAGTGGCGGCGTCCACCGGCGAGTCGCGGGAGGAGATCAAGCGCCTGAGCGACATTTTCCGGGGGCGGATCCTGGATGTCACCGAGCGGGTCTATACCGTGGAACTCACCGGTGCCAGCGCGAAACTCGATGCCTTCATCGACACCCTGGGCCACAACACCATCCTGGAGGTGGTGCGCTCCGGCGTGATCGGTATCTCGCGGGGCGAGAAGCACCTGCGGGTCTGAATTCCGGGGCGCGCCGCCGGCGCGCCCGACCATGTCAATCAACCGAACGGGGGCGGAATGAAAGTCTATTACGATAAGGATGCGGATCTGTCGATTATCCAGAACCGCAAGGTGGCCATCATCGGCTACGGGTCCCAGGGCCATGCCCATGCCAACAACCTGAAGGAATCCGGTGGCTCGGTGGTCGTGGGTCTGCGTGAAGGTTCAGGGTCCGCCGAGAAGGCCCGCCAGGCAGGCCTGGAGGTGGCCAGCGTCGAACAGGCGACCAGCCAGGCGGACCTGGTGATGATCCTGACCCCGGATGAGCACCAGGGTGCCATCTACGCGGAGAAGATCGAGCCGAATCTCAAGAAGGGCGCGGCCATTGCCTTCGCCCACGGCTTCAATATCCACTACGGCCAGATCGAGCCGCGAGCCGACCTGGACGTGATCATGATTGCGCCCAAGGGTCCCGGCCATCTGGTGCGTTCCACCTATGTGGACGGCGGCGGGGTGCCCTCGCTGATCGCCATCCAGCAGAACAGCTCCGGTCAGGCCAAGGAAGTGGCGCTGTCCTACGCCTCCGCCATTGGCGGCGGTCGTGCCGGGGTTATCGAAACCACCTTCCGCGAGGAGACGGAGACCGACCTTTTCGGCGAGCAGGTGGTGCTGTGCGGTGGCCTGACCTCCCTGATCCAGGGCGGCTTCGAGACGCTGACCGAGGCCGGGTACAGCCCGGAGATGGCGTATTTCGAATGCCTGCACGAGGTCAAGCTGATCGTCGATCTGCTCTACGAGGGCGGCATCGCCAACATGCGCTACTCCATCTCCAACACCGCCGAGTACGGTGATTTCGTCAGTGGTCCGCGGGTGATTAACGAGGAATCCCGCAAGGCCATGAAGGAGATCCTGGAGGACATCCAGACCGGCAAGTTCGCCCGTGACTTCATTCTCGAGAACCAGGCCAACGCGCCTACTCTCAAGGCCCGCCGCCGGCTGGCCGCCGAGCATCCCATCGAGGAAGTGGGCGAGAAACTCCGCGAGATGATGCCCTGGATCCGTCAGAAGCAGCTGGTGGACCGCAACAGGAACTGAACCGGCGTTACGCCGGTTCAGTTCGGCACCATCCGTCACCGCCCGACTGCGGCGGTGGCGGTGTTCCCTCGGCTCGTCTCTTCGCAGCTATGGTATGGTCAGGGGCCGGCCATTTCCCCAGCCAAACGGATGAACCGGCATGCCCACAGAGCAACATTCCCGGCGGCGCCGCGGCATCTACCTCCTGCCCAATCTGTTCACCACTGCGGGCCTGTTCTTCGGTTTCTTTGCCATCGTCTCTGCCATCAACGGCGAGTTCAACCTGGCCGCGCTGGGCATTTTCGTGGCCATGGTCATGGATGGCCTGGACGGGCGTGTGGCCCGGTTGACCAATACCCAGAGCGATTTCGGTGTCCAGTTCGACAGCCTCTCGGACATGGTCTGTTTCGGCCTGGCCCCGGCACTGGTGATGTATCAGTGGGCGCTGGGGGATCTGGCGGGGATGGGCGATTTCTGGGGCAAAATCGGCTGGATCGGCGCTTTCACCTATGCGGCATGCGCAGCCCTGCGTCTGGCACGCTTCAACACCCAGGCCGGCGTTGCCGAGAAGCGCTATTTCCAGGGGCTGCCCAGCCCCGCCGCCGCCGCCGGTCTGGCGAGCATGGTCTGGTTCGGCGCCAGTACCGGCTTCGACGGCAGCAGCGCCAAGATCATCGCGCTACTGGTGACGGTGGCCACCGGACTACTGATGGTGAGCAACTTCCGCTACTACAGCTTCAAGGAATTCGATTTCCGCTACCGGGTGCCCTTCATCGTCCTGGTGGTGCTGGTGCTGATCATTGCCTTTGCGTCCATCCACCCGCCGCTGGTGCTGTTCCTTGCTTTCCTGACTTACGCGGTGTCCGGTCCGGCATTGACGCTCATCCAGCGGCGTCGCCAGCGAGCGGTCGGTCGACGCGGCGGTTGAGCTGGTAGAGTAAGGGTCAGAATCGGGCGGTGGAGCGGTGAGCGCGGACGAACCCATGAGTGAGCAGTACCAGGCGGACAAACGGCGCCGCGATGTTCTGCGCCGCATGGGGATCGATATCTGGGTGCGGCGACCACCTGCCGAGGCGGACGCGGGTGATGTCCCGGCCGTTGAGGTTCCAGCGTCCGCTGCACCAGGCGTGAGGCCGGATGTGGCGCCCTCCGGGGCCGCGGCGCCGGCCGCCCCCGCGGGCGCAACGGATGCCTACGGACACGTGGCCGCCATGGAATGGCCGGAGCTGGAAGCCAGCGTCGCCGGCTGCACCTCCTGCGGGCTCTGCCAGGGGCGCACCCAGACCGTCTTCGGGGTGGGTCGGCGGGATGCCGACATCATGGTGATCGGGGAGGCCCCCGGAGCGGAGGAGGACCGTCAGGGCGAGCCTTTCGTCGGCCGCGCCGGGCAGTTGCTGGACAATATGCTGCGCGCCCTGGGGTACGGTCGGGAGCAGGTGTTCATTGCCAACATCCTCAAGTGCCGTCCACCCCGCAACCGCGATCCCGAGCCCGAGGAGGTGGCGGCGTGTCGACCCTATCTGGCGCGGCAGATCGCGCTGGTACAGCCAGCGGTGATCCTGGCCGTCGGGCGCATTGCGGCACAGAACCTGCTCGATAGCGACCGCCCCCTGCGCATGCTTCGCCAGAAGATTCATACCCTCCACCAGGGCGATGTTCCCGTGGTGGTGAGCTACCATCCGGCCTACCTGTTGCGTTCGCCGGCGGACAAGGCCAAGGCCTGGGATGATCTCAAGCGTCTGCGGGAATATCTCCCGGCCAGCGAGGAGGTGCGTGCATGAGTGCAGTGGTTCAGGCACCGGCCCCGGAAGTCCGGCGCATGCGCGAGCAGGACCTGACTGATGTGGTGGCCATCGAGCGCCAGGCCTACGATTTTCCCTGGACCCCCACGGTGTTCCGCGACTGCATGCGGGTTGGGTACGGCTGCTGGGTGCTGATCGCCGAGGAGCGCCTTGCGGGCTACCTGGTCATGTCCGTGGTGGCCGGTGAGGGGCATGTGCTCAACATTTGCATCGATCCGGCGCGCCACGGCAAGGGGCTCGGGCGTTTCCTGCTGGCCGCGGGCATCGAACACGCGCAACGTCTGGGTGCGGAAACGGTGTTCCTGGAAGTCCGTCCGTCCAATACCCGCGCCGTGAATCTGTACGAGCGCGCCGGTTTCTGTGAAGTCGGCGTGCGCCCCGAATACTATCCGGTCGCCACAGGCCGTCGCGAGGACGCACTGATTTTCGCGTTACAGCTCACGGGAGTTGGAAATGACTGATCACGAGCGCGATTGGGATGATGATCGACCACGGCGGCCGGGTTTCTGGCACGTGGTGCAAAGCGTGCTTGCCGGGGCTTTCGGTGTGCAGACCAACGAAGCCCGCAAACGGGATTTCCAGAGCGGGAGCCCGATGCCCTACATCATCGGCGGAGTCGTGTTCACCGTGCTGTTGATCGTGATCCTGGTGGTGGTGGTCAACGTGGTGCTGAGCTCCGCCGGCGTGGACTGACCGGCGGCGGCGACGCCCGCCAGTCCGCAGGCTGGCGGGCGTTGCTGTGTCAGAGTCGCTGGATACGGGCGTACTGGGCGTCGAGCTGTTCCAGCGCTGTGCGCCGGTCCTCCAGGCGCTGGCGTTCCTGTGCCACCACCTGCTCCGGCGCCTTCTCCACGAAGCTGGGGTTGTCCAGCTTCTTCTCGGTCTTGTCCAGCTCGCCGCGCAGCCGGTTGCGCTCCTTGTCCAGCCGCGCCAGCTCCGCGTCCTTGTCGATGAGGCCCTTCATGGGCACCAGCAGCTCCATCTCGCCCACCAGGGCAATGGCGGCCTCCGGCGCCTCGTCGCCGGTTTCCAGCCAGTCGATGTGTTCCAGGCGTGCCAGGCGGCTGAGAAAGACGCCGTAGTCGTCGAGCCGGCGACGATCCTCGCTGCCGCCCTTGCGCAGCAGCACGGGCAGCGCCTGGTTCGGCGAGATGTCCATCTCCCCGCGGATGCGGCGCACGCCCAGGATGAAGGTCTGGATCCAGGTCACGTCTGCCTCTGCGGCCTGATCGCGCCAGTCCTCCTCCAGCGTCGGGAAGGGCTCCAGCATGATGCTTGGCCCCGTGCGGCCGGCCAGCGGGGCAACGCGCTGCCAGATCTCCTCGGTGACGAAGGGCATCATCGGATGGGTCAGCCGCAGCACGGTCTCCAGGACCTGCACCAGGGTTTGCCGCGTACCGCGGCGCTCCGCGCCGTCCTCGGAGGTCTGCAGGACCGGCTTGGACAGCTCCAGGTACCAGTCGCAGTACTCGTCCCAGATAAATTCGTAGAGCGCCTGGGCCGCGAGATCCAGGCGGTAGCCCCGAATGTTGCGATCCACCTCTTCGACGGTGGCCTGCAGCCGGGAGCGGATCCAGCGGTCGGCGATGGTGTAGCGCACCTCGGACCCGGTGTCTGCGCCGCAGTCCTCGCCGTCGGTGTTCATGAGCACGTAGCGGGCGGCGTTCCAGAGCTTGTTGCAGAAGTTGCGGTAGCCGTCGGCACGGCCCATGTCGAAGACCACGTCCCGCCCGGTGGTGGCCAGGGAGCAGAAGGTGAAGCGCAGGGCGTCGGTGCCGTGGGGCGCGATGCCATCCGGGTAGGCCTTGCGGGTGGTTTTCTCCACCCGCTTGGCCAGCTGCGGCTGCATCATCCCGGACGTGCGTTTCTCCACCAGGGATTCCAGATCAATGCCGTCGATGATGTCGATGGGGTCGAGGACGTTGCCCTTGGACTTGGACATCTTCTGGCCGTCGGAGTCCCGCACCAGCCCGTGGATGTAGACCTCGCGGAAGGGCACATCGTCCATGAACTTCATGCCCATCATGATCATCCGCGCCACCCAGAAGAAGATGATGTCAAAACCGGTGACCAGCACACTGGTGGGGTAGAAGGTGCGCAGCTCATGGGTGTTCTCCGGCCAGCCGAGGGTGGAGAAGGGCCACAGGGCCGAGGAGAACCAGGTGTCGAGCACGTCCTCGTCCTGGCGCAGGGCCACGTCGTGGCCGTGATGGGCGCGCGCCTGCGCCCGGGCCGCCTCCTCGTCGCGGGCGACGAAGATGTTGCCGTCGTCGTCGTACCAGGCGGGGATGCGGTGACCCCACCAGATCTGCCGGGAGATGCACCAGTCCTGGATGCGGCGCATCCACTCGTAGTACGTGTTCTTCCAGTTGTCCGGCACGAAACGGATGCGGCCGTCTTCCACCGCCTCGATGGCGGGTTTTGCCAGGGGTTCGGCGCGCACGAACCACTGGTCGGTGAGGAAAGGCTCGATGACCGCACTGGTGCGGTCGCCCCGGGGCACCATTAGCGTATGGTCTTCGGTCGCCGCCAGCAGCCCCTGGGCGTCGAGATCCGCGACGATGCGCTCCCTGGCTTCGAAGCGGTCCAGACCCTGGTAGGCGGCAGGTGCCTGGTTGCTGATGTGGGCATCCTCGGTGAGGATGTTGATCAGCTCCAGGTCGTGGCGCATGCCCACGGCGTAGTCGTTGAAGTCGTGGGCCGGGGTGATCTTGACGCAACCGGAGCCGAATTCCGGATCCACGTAGTCATCGGCGATTACCGGGATGGTGCGATCGCACAGGGGCAGCTGCACACGCTTGCCCACCAGGTGGGTGAAGCGCTCATCCTCCGGGTGAACGGCGACGGCGGTATCGCCCAGCATGGTCTCCGGG
This sequence comes from Aquisalimonas sp. 2447, assembly GCF_012044895.1. NCBI lineage: Bacteria > Pseudomonadati > Pseudomonadota > Gammaproteobacteria > Chromatiales > Ectothiorhodospiraceae > Aquisalimonas > Aquisalimonas sp. 2447. The sequence goes on along the minus strand of NZ_CP050695.1, from coordinate 2,748,508 downwards.
CGTGTGGTCGCCACCACCATGTGACCGTCGCCGTCGGCCAGCGGGTAGCGCATGTGCCAGATGTGGCCCTTCTCCTCTTCGGAGACCACTTCCAGGTCCGAGACGGCGGTGTGCAGCACCGGGTCCCAGTTCACCAGACGCTTGCCGCGGTAGATGAGATCCTCGTCGAAGAGGCGCACGAACACCTCGCGCACCGCGCTGGAGAGACCGTCGTCCATGGTGAAGCGCTCGCGGGACCAGTCCACCGATGCGCCCATGCGACGCAGTTGCTGGGTGATGGTGCCGCCGGATTCGTGTTTCCAGTCCCATACCCGCTGCACGAACGCCTCGCGACCCAGATCATGGCGCGTCTTGCCCTCTGCGTTGAGCTGGCGCTCCACCACCATCTGCGTGGCGATGCCGGCGTGATCGGTGCCGGGCTGCCACAGGGTGTTGTTGCCGCTCATGCGGTGATACCGGGTGAGGACATCCATGATGGTGTCCTGGAATGCGTGACCCATGTGCAGGGTGCCGGTGACATTGGGCGGCGGGATCATGATGCAGTAGGGCGCCCCCTGGCCGGAGGGGGCGAAGTGGTTCTCGCGTTCCCAGGTGTCGTACCAGTGCTGCTCGATCCGGTGTGGGTCGTAGGTCTTGTCCATGCCTTGCCTGTTGGTGGTTTCGCGATTCAAAGGATTGGATTCGTTGCCGCCGGTCTTACCGCTGTTCCGTGCCGTCATCCGCCGGTGGAGTGCCCCGGAGCCGTCGGCGTGCGGCGTCCACCGCGGCCTCGACGGCACGTTCGCGCACCCGGGGCAGGATCCGGTCGGCCGTCTCGCGGATATCCGCGGGCAGCTCCGGTGCCCACTCCAGCCGGGGGCGACCAGCGTCGGTCACGTCCTGCAGCGGCAGCCACAGACCGCGACGCCGGAGGGTGTCGCCATCAACGACCGCGTCATCCAGTACTGGCGGCGTCCGCTGGTCGTTCACACGCCCTCCACGGTGCGGTGTTCAGGGGTGATGCCCATGTCCCGGTAGGTCCGGAAGCGCTGTCGCGCTGCCCGCAGCACCTCGTCCTGATTGTCCCCGATCTCGACGATGCGCGCATACCGCGCCGGCTCCCCGGGGGCGGTGAGGGCCAGGTTGACCAGCACGTCCGCCTCTCCGCGTGACGGTCCGTCCGCGGTGCCGATGAGTACCGGCTCATCCGGGGCCCCGGGGGCGTCCACCGCGTGGGGCAGGAAGCTGCGGTCACGGAATGTCCACAGCAGATTGTCCAGTTCCCCGGCCGCCGTGTCATCCGCGACCCGCAGATAGACGTGGTGCCCGCGTTCCCGCGCCTTTTCCACCACGCGACAGGCGTAGGAGCGGCGGGCGTTTTCGTCCGCCGAGGCGAGGATATGGAAGTCGACCTGGCTTGCACTCATGGTCCCGGGTTACCGCGCCGTGCGGTCCAGCAGCCACTGGGTTAGCAGGGGGACCGGGCGCCCTGTGGCCCCTTTATGTTCCCCGGACTTCCAGGCGGTGCCGGCGATGTCCAGATGTGCCCAACGGTATTTCTTCGTGTAGCGGCTGAGAAAGCAGCCAGCGGTGATGGTCCCAGCCGGCGGGCCACCGATGTTGGCCATGTCGGCAACGGTGCTCTTGAGCTGCTCCTGGTACTCGTCCCACAGCGGCAGCTCCCAGGCCCGGTCCGTGGCTGCCCTGCCGGCTGCCAGCAGCTCGTTCACCAGGCCGCCGTTGTTGCCCATCAGCCCGTGGGTGTGGTGCCCCAGGGCGACGATGGCGGCACCGGTGAGGGTTGCCATGTCCACCACGGCGGCGGGCCGGAACCGCTCGGCGTAGGTGAGCGCATCACACAGGGCAAGACGCCCCTCGGCGTCGGTGTTGAGGACCTCCACGGTCTGGCCGGACATGGTGGTGACCACGTCGCCGGGCTTGTACGCGCGGCCGTCGGGCATGTTTTCCACGGCGGCGACGATGCCGACCACGTTCACCGGCAGCTCCAGGTCGGCCACGGCAGAGAGAGTGCCGAAGACGCTGGCAGCGCCGCACATGTCGAATTTCATCTCGTCCATGGCAGCAGCCGGCTTCAACGATATGCCGCCGGTGTCGAAGGTCACGCCCTTGCCCACCAGCGTGTACGGCGCGCTGTCGTCGTCCGCGCCCCGGTAACGCATGACAATGAGTCGCGCTTCCTCGCGGCTGCCCCTGGAAACCGCCAGCAGTGCGCCCATGCCAAGCTCGTCCATGGCCGCCTCGTCCAGCAGTTCCGCTTCCATGCGCGGGTGGCCATTGGCCAGCTCGAGGGCTTGCTCACCCAGGTGGCGCGGGGTGCAGTAGTTGCCTGGCAGGTTACCCAGCTCACGGGCCACGTTCATGCCGTTGCCGATGGCGGCCCCCTCGCTGGCGGCCTGCTCACCGCCGGAGAGCTCGCGACGGCTGGGGACACTGAAGGTGACCCGCCGGAGGTTGATGCGGGGCTGCTCCGACGGGGCCGTCTTCAGTCGGTCGAATCGGTAGAAGAAGGTTTCCAGCGTCCGGGCTGCGGCGCGAATGCGCCAGAATACGTCCCAAGCGCGGATGCCGATCTCGGTGAGATAGCAGGTGGCATCGCCGGCGCCGGAGTCCTGCAGCGCGCCGGCCATGGTCTCCACGGCCTTGATGTAGGCGCGTTCATCGCAGCCGCGCTCGCGGCCGAGGCCCACCAGCAGCACGCGGTCGCAGACCAGCCCCGGGACGCGGTGGAGCATCAACGACTGGCCCTTGCGTCCGTCCATGTCGCCGCGGCGCACGAGCTGGGTGAGCTGCCCGTCGCAGGCCTGATCCAGTTGCTGCGCGGACTGGCTGAGACGGCGGTTCTCGAACACGCCCACCACCACGCAGGCGGATCGCTGCTTCTCGGGATTCCCGCTCTTGACGGTGTATTCCATCTGCAACTCCTCGACCCGTTCGTCATTGCTGGAATGCGGTGCGTACGGTGCGGGACTGGTATCCTGCGCAGGCCGTCCAATAACGGTGCGCAGTTTAACGCAGATCGCCGCAGGATTCCCGGGGGCCTCCCGGCCGGTACGGAGAAGGAACGCAACGTGGGGTTCACCATTGTCGCCCGCTACCTCATCCGCGAGATCGGCCAGGCCTGGCTGGCCGTCACGCTGGTGCTGACTGCCGTGCTGTTCACCAACCGCCTGGTGCGCTATCTGGGGGACGCCGCCAGTGGCGCCATTCCCGGCGACATGGTCATGCAGCTCATGGGGTACAAGGCGCTGAGCTACCTGGCCCTCGCCATCCCCGGGAGCTTTTTCCTCGGTATCATCCTCGCCCTGGGCCGGTTGTACCGGGACAGCGAAATGGCTGCCCTGGGGGCCTGCGGTATCGGCCCGAAAGAGCTCTACAAGGCGCTGTTCCTGCTGGCGGCACCGTTGACCATGATCATTGCCTGGATGGCGCTGGACATGGGGCCCTGGGCCGCCCGGGAAGGGCGCGAGGCAGAGCAGCTGGCGCAGGAGGCAGTGGAGATCCAGGCCATCCGCCCCGGGCGGTTCATCCAGTCCAGCCAGGCGGACGGCATGTTCTACATCGAGCGCTTCTCCGAGGACGGTGAGCGCATGCGCAACGTGTTCCTGCAGACCCGTCAGGGCGGCGAGCAGATTCTTCTTAGCGCCGATGAGGGCTACGTGGAAGCGGATCCGGAAACCGGGGATCAGTACCTGGTGCTGCTGGACGGGCGCCGTTACGACGGCGAGCCGGGCCAGGGCCGGTGGCGGGAATACGAGTACGCCGTGCACGGCGTGCGCATTGCCGAGGGGGATCCTCCGGAGGTACGGGTGCGCCGGGACGGCATGCCCACCTCGGAGCTGTGGGGGTCCGACGATCTCGGTGACATCTCCGAGCTGCAGTGGCGCCTGTCCATGCCGGTGATGGTGGTGACGCTGGGGCTGATGGCGATTCCCCTGAGCCGCAGCTCGCCCCGGGACGGGCGCTATGGCCGGCTGCTGCTGGCCGTGCTGGTCTACGCCGTGTACTCCAATGGGCTCACGGTCAGCCAGGGCTGGCTGGAGGAGGGCACGTTGCCCCCTTGGCTGGGGCTGTGGCCGGTGCACGTGGTTGCGGCGACGGTGGCGTTGCTGTGGCTGGCACATCAGTACGGCGTGCTGCGGCGGCGAGGCGGCCGATCCGGATCAGGAGGGGCGAATGCGCATTCTTGATCGCTACATCGCCCGGGCCGTGATCGGTGGCAGCCTCACAGTGCTGCTGATTATCGTGTCCATGGAGCTGATCTTCTCCTTTGTCGACGAGAGCGGCGATATCGACGACGAGTACACAGCCTTCCAGGCGCTTCTCTACGTCGCACTCACGGGGCCGCAACGGGCGTATGAGGCGTTTCCCATCGCCACCCTCATCGGCAGCCTGATGACCCTGGGCGGCATGGCCGCCCGGCACGAACTGGTGGTCATGCGGGCTTCGGGCATGTCCGTGCTCAACATCGGCCGGTCGGTGATGACGGCCGGCCTCCTGCTGGCGTTGGTGGCAGCGGCCATCGGCGAATGGGTAGCGCCCCCGGCCGAGCGCGCCTCGCTGGATGTCGAGGCACAGGCCCGGGGCGGGCAGGTCTCCATGCTCAGCCGGGACGGTTTCTGGGCCCGGGACGGGCAGCGCTTCATCAGTGTCGGCTCGGCGCCTTCGGCCTCGTTGCTCGAGGACGTGCGCATCTATGCCTTTGACGACCAGCGCCGTTTGCGGGAGGTGACCACCGCCAGCCGTGCCCGCTACGCGGGTGACGGCTGGGATCTGGAGAACGTGCAGCGCAACCGTTTCGCCGGCGGCAACGTCGATACCGAAAGCCAGGATTCCCTGTTCTGGGAGGCCGGCCTGCAGCCGGACGTACTGGACGTGGTGGTGGTGGACCCGGAGACGCTGTCCATGGTGGAGCTGTGGACCTACATCGGCTATCTGCAGCGCAACGAACTGGAAAGCGAGCGCTACGAGCTGGCGCTGTGGCTGAAGATCGGCACGCCCATCGCCACATTGACCATGCTGCTGTTGACCATCCCCCTGGCCTTTGGCTCGCTGCGTTCCACCGGGGCGGGGCAGCGGATCTTCGTGGGGGTGATGATCGGCATCGCCTTCTATCTGTCCAACCGGCTGCTCAACCACCTGGGGCTGGTCTACGGCATTCCACCCATGGTCAGCGCTCTGCTACCGACACTGATCTGCCTGGCGGCGGCCATCTACTTCACCGCGCGTATTCGTTGACGCCTAACTGCCGTGACGGGTGAGTGGACTCTCGATCACTGTCCCTTGGGCATGACGATCAGGCGTGTTCCGGCCAGCCGGTCGTGCCAGGCCAGCCGCCCCTTCCCGCCGAGACTCCAAACGAACACGCCCATCACTGGCACGGAGGCCATTCCAATGAGGCCGTGCTGGTGGGTCCAGAGCAGGATCAGTGCCAGCGGGATCCAGGTCAGCAGGGCCGCCGCATAGCGCATGGCCGCCTCGCGTAGCTGCACCGGGCTGCCGTCGGCCAGAACCAGCCGGATCCGCCACGCTCGCATGCCCAGGGTCTGGCCGCCGTGGGTCCAGCACATGGCAAAGAAGCCGAACACCACCAGCAGCAGATACGCCTGATAGAGGAAGGTGGCGGGACCGAGGCCGTCCATCGCCTCGCCGCCGGTAATCGGCAGCAGCAGGGCCGTGGCCGCCATCAGCACGGCGAAGACCAGCATGGAATCGTAGGTCAGGGACGCCAGCCGGCGCATCAGGCCGGGTTCGGATGTCTCAATGGTGGACGCGTTCATGGGCTGGCGACGGTCAAGCGTTGGGCATATGGCGCTCCCACGGGGACTTGAACCCCGGTTTCCGCCGTGAGAGGGCGGCGTCCTGGACCGCTAGACGATGGGAGCGTGCTTGCATTCAGGGACACCTATGGCGGACGGGTTCTCTTCCACCACGGTGAGGGTGCTATTATACGCGCTCACTTCACTGGCTCAAGCTTGGAATCCGTGACAGAACAGGAACTCGAGGAACTACGCGCGGGCATTCGCGTCATTCCCCGGGAGGACCATCAGGTCTCCCGCAAGAACATCAGCGACAAGGCCCTCAAGGTGCTCTACCGGCTGCACAACGCCGGTTTCGAGGCGTACCTAGTGGGTGGTGGTGTGCGCGATCTGTCGCTGGGGCGCGAACCCAAGGACTTCGATATCGCCACCGATGCGCGCCCGGAGGACGTCAAGGACTTGTTCCGTAACTGCCGTCTGATCGGCCGCCGATTCCGGCTCGCACACGTTCACTTCGGTCGCGAGATCATCGAGGTTGCTACCTTCCGCGCCCTCCACGATCCGGATGCCGATGACAACGACGGCGACGTGGAGATCGAGGACGGACGCATCCTGCGTGACAACGTCTACGGGACGGTGGAGGAGGACGCTTTCCGGCGTGACTTCACCATCAACTCCCTCTACTACAGCATTGCCGATTTCTCCGTGGTGGATTTCGCCAACGGCCTCAAGGACCTCGAGGAGGGCAGAGTGCGGCTCATCGGCGATCCGGCCACCCGCTACCGGGAGGATCCGGTACGCATGCTGCGGGCGGCGCGGTTTGCCGCCAAGCTCGGTTTCCGCATCGACGAGGCCACCGGCGCGCCCATACCGGAGATGGCCGAACTGCTGGATCACGTCCCCCAGGCGCGCCTGTTCGACGAGGTCATGAAACTGCTGATGGCCGGGGCCGGGGCGGCAACGTTCTCCATTCTTCGCCAGTACGGCCTGTTCGGTCACCTGTTCCCGCAGACGGAGGCGGTTCTGGGCGGCGACCGTGGCGAAGTCTGGGACCTCTTCATCCTGCGTGCGCTGGAGAATACCGATCGGCGTGTGAACGAGGACAAGCCGGTGACACCGGCGTTCCTGTTCGCGGCGCTGCTGTGGCCCCGTGTCACCGAACGGAGCGAGGTGCTGGCCGCAGACGACAGTCTGTCGCCGGCTCAGGCGCTACAGGAGGCCATCGCCGAGGTGGTGGGGCAGCAACTGGAGCGGGTGGCGATTCCCAAGCGTTTCAGCGTGCCCATGCGCGAGATCATGCTGCTGCAGCCGCGGCTGGAGCGCTACCAGGGCAAGCGGGCACGGCGACTGCTGTCCCATCCGCGGTTCCGCGCCGCCTATGACTTCCTGCTCATTCGTGCCGCCGCGGGGGATGCGCCCCAGGAACTGGCCGATCGCTGGACGGCGATGCAGCAGGGAGATGGTGAAGCCGAGAAGGCGCCGACGGGGGAAGACGGGGCGCCGAAGAAGCGCCGTCGTCGGCGCCGTCGGCCGCGGCGCAACGAGGCGCCGGAAACGCCGGAATAATGACCGGCACAACCACTGCCTGGATCGGTCTGGGCAGCAATCTGGATGACCCGCAGGCCCAGGTTCGTGCCGCCGCCGCGGCGCTTGGGCGGACTGATGGCCTGCAGGTCGAGGCGGTATCCAGTCTGTACACCAGCCCCCCCATGGGCCCGCCGGATCAACCTGACTTCATCAATGCCGTCATGCAGGTGACTACCATGCTCGGTGCGGAGGCGGTGCTGGACGTGCTGCTGGCGCAGGAGCAGGCCCAGGCACGGCGCCGCGGCCGGCGCTGGGGGCCGCGGACGCTGGATCTGGATCTGCTGCTGTTCGGTGATGCGGTGATCAACAGCCCCCGCTTGCAGGTACCGCACCCCGGTATACATGCGCGCGCGTTTGTGCTGTATCCTCTCGCCGAACTGGCGCCGGGGTTGCACATCCCGGGCATGGGGTCGTTGCAGGAACTGCTGTGCGTGTGTCCGGCGGCCGGCCTGCAGCGAATACGGACAGACGGTACGACAGTGGCGGTCGCTGATGGCTGAACACAACGACCCGGCATACGTGGTGGTGGAAGGGCCCATCGGTGTGGGCAAGACGACGCTGGCGCGGCGGCTTGCCGGCAGTTTCGGCAGCGAACTGTTGCTGGAAGGCGCCGAAGACAACCCATTCCTGGAGCGTTTCTACGAGAATCCCCGGGATGCCGCGTTCGCCACGCAGATGCACTTTCTCATGCAGCGGGCCGAGCAGCTGCGGGGGCTTCGGCAGGCCGACCTGTTCGAGACCACGCGCATTGCCGACTTCCTGTTCGAGAAGGACCGGCTGTTCGCCCAGCTCACCCTGACCCCGGAGGAGTTCGAGCTGTACGAACGGGTTTACAATCATCTGGCGCCGGAGGTGCAACCGCCGGATCTGGTGATCTATCTGCAGGCGCCGGTGAGCGTGCTCATGGAGCGCGTGCGCAAGCGCGGCATCGAGGCCGAGCAACGCATTGATGCCGAGTATCTGCAGCGGCTCAGCGATGCCTACGTGGAGTTCTTCCACCACTATGACCGGGCTCCGCTGTTGATCGTCAACGCCGCGGAGATCGACCTTGTCAGCAACGACGGCGATTACTGGCAGCTGCTTGAGCGCCTGCGGACCATCCGCAGCGGGCGTCATTTCTTCAATCCGGCGCCCATCGCCTGATCGTTCCCGATTTCCCTGAACCACGGAGTGCCTATGTACGCCGGTGAATCCCGCAAGCGCCCCGTCACTGTCGCCAGCCTGGCAAAAATGAAGGCCGCGGGTGACAAGATTGCCTGTCTGACCGCCTACGACTACTCCTTCGCCGCCGTGACGGATGCGGCGGGCGTCGACGTGATCCTGGTCGGGGACTCTCTGGGCATGACCATGCAGGGCCGCGAGACCACTCTGTCCGTGACCATGGAAGACCTCATCTACCATGCCCGCTGCGTTGCCGCGGCGCGCCCACGGGCGCTGCTGATGGTGGACATGCCGTTCATGAGCCATGCCACTGTCGACGATGCCCTGCGCAACGGTGCGCGCATGATGAAAGAGGCGGGTGCGCAGATGATCAAGCTCGAGGGTGGGCGTGAGCAGGTGGAGGCAGTCAGCCGCCTCAGCGGGGCCGGCGTGCCGGTGTGCGCCCACCTGGGTCTGCAGCCGCAGTCGGTGCACAAGCTGGGTGGCTACCGGGTCCAGGGCAAGGATGCGGCGGCCGCCGACGCTATGGTCAGTGATGCCCGGGCGCTGGCGGAGGCGGGCGCGGACATGATCCTGCTGGAATGCGTCCCCGCCACCGTGGCGGCCCGCGTCACCCAGGAAGTGTCGGTGCCGGTGATCGGCATCGGCGCCGGTGCCGATACCGACGGCCAGATCCTGGTGTTGCAGGACATCCTCGGCATCACGCCGGGCAAGACGCCGAAGTTCTCGCACGATTTCATGGACGACGCTGAGACCATCCAGGGAGCGGTGGAGGCCTACGTCAGCGCGGTCCGCGAGGGCCGTTTCCCGCTGCCGGAACACACCTTCTGACGGGTATCCCATGGAGACAGAGCGCCAGATCGATGCCGTGCGTGCCCAGGTGCGGGCGTGGCAGTCGCAGGGCCTGAAGGTGGGGTTCGTGCCCACCATGGGCAATCTGCACGAGGGTCATCTGCGGCTGGTGCGCCATGCCCGCCGGGTGAGCGACCGGGTCGTGGTCAGCATTTTCGTCAATCCCACCCAGTTCGCGCCGGGGGAGGACTTCGAAAGTTATCCGCGCACCATGGAGCGTGACAGCGAGCTGCTCCGGGAGGAGCTCGCCGACCTGCTGTTCAATCCCACCGTGGCAGAGGTCTACCCGCGTGGTCTGGACCACTTGGCCACGGTGCACGTTCCGGGGCTGTCCGAGATTCTTTGCGGTGCCTACCGTCCCGGCCACTTCACCGGCGTTGCCACGGTGGTGTGCAAGCTGTTCAACATGGTGGTCCCGGACTGCGCGGTGTTCGGGCGCAAGGACTTCCAGCAGTTCCAGGTCATTCGGCGAATGGTCACGGACCTGAACATGCCGGTGGAAATCATCGGCTCACCGACGGCCCGGGAATACGACGGCCTGGCCATGAGTTCCCGCAACGCCTACCTGGAACCTGCCCAGCGGGAGCTCGCGCCTGCGCTCTACCGTTGCCTTCGCCGGCTGGCAGAGGCCCTGGCCGCTGGCGAGCGGGATTTCGGCATGCTGGAGAGCGACGGCTGGCGCGAGCTGGCCACGGCGGGCATGTTGCCGGACTACGTCAGCATTCGGCGCCGAGCGGATCTCTCCGAGCCGGTGCCGGATCTGCCCGCCAACGATCTGGTGGTGCTGGCGGCGGTGCACCTGGGGCGGGCGCGCCTGATCGACAACATCGAAGTTGCCGACATCGTCACCGAGGGGAGCTGACCCCGGGGCAGTCGCCTACAGGCCCTGTTCGCCGTGCCGGGCCAGGGCCCAGCCTACATGCTCCCTGACCACGTCATCCGGGTGGTCGCGTCGGGCCAGCAGGGCATCGCATACCTCCGGGGTGGAGGGGGCATTGCCAAGGGCCACGGCGATGTTCCGCAGCCAGCGGTGGTGTCCCAGCCGGCGAATGGCCGAACCCTCGGTGCGCGCCAGGAAGGTCGCCTCGTCCCAGGCGAACAGGGCGATCAACGCCGCCGTATCCAGGCCGTGGCGCGGGTGAAAGTCCGCCTCATCCGTGGGCCGGGCGAACTTGTTCCAGGGGCAGACCATCTGGCAGTCGTCACAGCCGAAGATGCGGTTGCCCATCAGCGGCCGCAACTCCTCCGGGATACTGCCCTGGTGCTCGATGGTGAGGTAGGACACGCACAGCCGCGCGTCCAGCTGATAGGGGCCGGTGATGGCGCCGGTGGGGCAGATGTCGATGCATGCGCGGCAGCTGCCGCAGTGATCCGTACCCGGGGTGTCCACGGGCAGGGGCAGATCGGTGTAGATCTCGCCGAGGAAGAACCACGAGCCGGCGCGATGGTTCAGCAGCAGCGTATGCTTGCCGATCCATCCCAGGCCAGCCTTTTCCGCAAGCGGCTTTTCCATCACCGGGGCGCTGTCCACGAAGGCGCGATAGCCGCGGCTCCCGGTCTCCGCCTCGATCCATGAGGCCAGGCGCTGCAGTCGTTTGCGCATGAGCTTGTGGTAGTCCCGCCCCAGGGCGTAGCGGGAGACGAAGGCCTTGCCGGGGTCGTCCAGGGTGGTGTCGGCGGATGCAGCCTGGTGCCCGGGGTGGTAGTCCATGCGCACGCTGATCACGCGGTGCGTCCCGGGCACCAGGTCTTCAGGGCGGGTCCGCTTGCGGCCGTGGCGGGCCATCCACTCCATGGTGCCGTGGCGCCCGTCCGCCAGCCAGGCCTCCAGCCGCTCCTCGGTGGGCCCCAGGTCCGTGTCCGTGATCCCGACCTCCTGGAACCCCAGTTCCCGGCCCCATCGCCGTATACGCCCGGCAAGCGTCTGCATATCCAGTTCAGCGCTGGTGTCTTTGCCCACGTGGTTCATGGCGGCATTGTACCGCCCACGGCAGGCGGTCCCCATAGGCGGAGACCACCGTTATACTCGTCACCATGACTGCACTTCCCCGTGAACTGTATCGTCCGGACCAGGTGGCCGAGCTGGACCGTCGCGCCATTCAGGAGTTCGGCGTTCCCGGTGCCACGCTGATGGAGCGGGCTGGTGGTTGCGCCTACGGGGCTCTGCGCGAGCAGTGGCCCGAGCGGCGGCATCTGGTCGTGCTCTGCGGCGCAGGCAACAATGGCGGTGATGGCTACGTGATCGCCGAGCTGGCGCGGGCCGAAGGCTGCCCGGTGGAGGTGCTCTACCTTGCTGACCCGGAGCGCCTGAAGGGCGATGCCGGCACCATGGCAGCACGCTTCCGGGACAACGGCGGCGTGTTGCGGCCGTTCCAGGGCCAACTGCCCGCCGGCGCGCAGCTGATTGTCGATGCCATGCTGGGCACCGGTCTGGAGCGTCCGGTGGAGGGGCGTTATCTGGACGCGGTCCAGGCGATCAACGCCTCCCACCTGCCGGTGGTGGCCGTGGACATCCCCTCGGGGCTGCATGGAGCAACCGGGCAGGTGCTGGGGGATGCAGTGAACGCCGACCTGACGCCCACCTTCATCGGCCTCAAGGCCGGACTGCTTACCGCCGACGGGCCCGGAAAGGCGGGGCGTATCCGGTATTTTGGGCTGGAGGTGCCGGCCGGGGTGCACGACGGCATGGAGCCGGTGGCCTGGCGCGCGGATTACGAGGGCCTGCGTCACTGGTTTCCGCGGCGGGCCCGGAATGCCCACAAAGGGCGCTACGGTCATGTGCTGGTGGTCGGTGGTGACCATGGTCTGGCGGGTGCTGCGCTCATGGCAGGCCGGGCCGCCGCCCGCAGCGGCGCGGGCCTGGTCAGCGTGGTCACCAGGGGCGAGCACGCAAGCGGGTATCTGGCGGCGCAACCGGAACTCATGGTTCACGACACGACGGCACTGCCACGCCTCCTGGGAGCGGTGGATGTCGTGGTGGTGGGGCCGGGGATCGGGCAGGGCGCCTGGGGACAGGAGCTGTTCAATGGCGTGTGCGGCTTTGACGGGCCGCTGGTGGTCGATGCCGACGCTCTGAATCTGCTGGCTGCCGCACCACGGCAAGGCGCCAACTGGGTACTGACGCCGCATCCGGGCGAAGCGGCCCGGCTGTTGGGCGCCAGTGTTTCCGAGGTGCAGCAGGACCGCTTCGCCGCTGTTGACCGGCTGCGTCACGCCTATGGCGGTGTTGCCCTGCTCAAGGGTGCCGGAAGCATCGTGGCAGGCCCGGAGCGTGCGCCCCATGTGTGCACCGACGGCAATCCGGGCATGGCCACCGGTGGCACGGGCGATGTGCTCTCCGGAATCATCGGCGGTCTGGCGGCGCAGGGCATGACCCCGGAGCAGGCCGCCCTGGCCGGCTGCTGTCTCCACGGCGCCGCCGGTGACCGCGCCGCTTTTCGCGGCGAACGGGGCATGCTGGCGACGGACCTGTTTCCGGAACTGCGACCGTTGTTGAACCCGGTGCCATGAGACACTCTGCCGATCGGCCCGAGTTGCCTCCACACACGCTGGCCCTGCCGGATGCCGACGCCACCGCAGGGCTGGGCACGGACCTTTGGCGCGCCTGGGATGGCCGCCAATGCGTGGTTGCCCTGCAGGGTGATCTGGGGGCGGGCAAGACTACCCTGGTGCGAGGGCTGCTGCGGGCGGCCGGGCACACGGGGCCGGTGCGCAGCCCGACCTACACCTTGATGGAACCCTACGACCTCGGCGATCGCAGGGTGCTGCATCTGGACCTCTACCGCCTGGCGGACCCCGGCGAACTGGATTTTCTGGGGTTGCGTGATGAGCTGGCAGACGGGGTGCTGGTGCTGGTGGAGTGGCCGGAACGGGGCGTTGGCGTGATGCCGCCCTGGGGCCTGGAGGTGGGCCTGTCCGACCACGGCGACGGTCGCTGCGCGCGGGTGGTCGGTCATGACAGCGCGGGGGAGCGACTGGCGCGCTGCCTTCTTGGTGTCTGCGGTTGAATGATTAGATTTTTATATCAACAAGATAAACGCTTTCCTTGATGTTGTGCTTGCAATGCAGTGGGCGCCCGGTCTATCGTTCCTGTTAGTGGCCCGATACCAGGCTTGTCCTCCATGGCGCGCGTACTCCTCTCCATGTTGCTGATTCTGCTCTCCGGCACCCTTGCTGCAGGCCAGGTGCACGTGGAGAAGGTGCGTACGTCCACCAGCGACGAACGTACCCGTGTGGTGTTCGATCTCTCCGGCGAAGCGGAGCACCAGGTGTTCACCCTGCAGGATCCGCACCGGGTCGTCATTGACCTCAGCGGTGCTGCCCTGGAGGGTGACCCGTCCGTGGCCAGTGCCGGCCTTGTGGAGAACTTGCGCGCGGCCCCGCGGGGCGATACGGATCTGCGCGTGGTGCTGGATCTGGAACAGGCGGCGCGTGTGCAGTCCTTCATGGTCAGGCCGAATGACCAGTACGGCCATCGCCTGGTGGTGGACCTGAGCCCGGACCAACAACGGGATGAGCCGGTACGGACCGCCCGCGACAGCGGCCAGCGGGATTTCGTGGTGGCCATCGATCCGGGACACGGCGGCCGGGATCCCGGCGCCATCGGCCCCACCGGGCTCACCGAGAAGGAGGTGGTCCTCGAGGTGGGACGCAAATTGCGGCACCTGCTGGATGAGGCCCCGGGCATCAAGCCGTTGATGATCCGTGATTCGGATACCTATGTGCCCCTGTCGGAGCGCCGTGAAACGGCGCGTTCCAACCGTGCCGACATCTTCGTCTCCCTGCACGCGGACGCCGTGGAGAGCGGCGGCCCGCGAGGCTCCTCCGTGTACACCCTGTCGCAGACGGGCGCTTCCTCCCAGGCGGCCAGCATGCTGGCGCAGCGGGAGAATACCGCCGATCTGCTCGGCGATGTCTCGCTGTCCGACAAGGATGATCTTACCCGCTCCGTGCTGGTGGACCTCTCCCGGGGGGCCACTCTGGAGGCCAGCGTCGGGCTGGCGGCAGAAGTACTCCAGGAGCTGGCCGGCGTGGGTCCGGTTCACCGGCGCGACGTGGAGCGGGCCGGCTTCGTGGTGCTGAAGTCCCTGGACATGCCTTCCGTACTGGTGGAGTTGGCGTTTATCTCCAACCCGGAAGAGGAGCAGCGGCTGCGCCAGGCGGACCACCAGTGGGACCTGGCACGCGCCATTGCCCGGGGCGTGACCGGTTACGCCGAGCGTCACCGTCCATCCGGCTCCCAGGTTGCTTCGGCACAGGAGTACGAAGTACAGCGTGGTGACACCCTCAGCGGGATCGCCCGGGACCACCAGGTCAGCGTCTCCGATCTACGCTCCGCCAACGACCTCAACGGTGACCGCATCAGCGTGGGCTCCACCCTGAAGATTCCCCGCTGAACCCCGCCATGCCCGGTCTCTCCGGCACGGTACTGGCAGGGCGACAAGCCGCTGCGCCATAATGCCCGTTTGATGCACCAGCGGGATCTCATTGTTCATGGCTGCAACGCGCCCCATCCAGGCACTTCCGGAACAGCTCATCAACCAGATCGCCGCCGGCGAGGTGGTGGAGAGGCCGGCCTCCGTGGTCAAGGAACTGGTGGAGAACAGCCTCGACGCCGGTGCCGATCGGGTGGACGTGGACCTGGAGGCCGGCGGCAAGCGGCTGATCCGCGTGCGCGACAATGGCGCCGGCATTGCCCGGGAACAGCTCGCCCTGGCCCTGAACCGTCATGCCACCAGCAAGGTGGCATCGCTGCAGGAGCTGGAGCGAGTGGCCAGCCTCGGTTTCCGCGGTGAGGCCCTGCCCAGCATCGCGTCGGTGTCGCGGCTGACGCTGACGTCCCGCGCCGACGGCGAAGAACTTGCCTGGGAGGTGGATGCCGGCGACAGCGCTGCGCCCGGCGAACCGGCGCCGGCGGCTCATCCCCGGGGTACCACCGTCGAAGTGCGCGACCTGTTCTTCAACACTCCGGGGCGGCGCAAGTTCCTCAAGGCCGACCGCACGGAGTTCGGCCATATCCAGGAGCAGGTCCGGCGCATCGCCCTGGCGCGCTTCGATATTGGCGTGCGTCTGCGCCACAACGACCGCACCGGCCTGCAGGTGGCGCCCGCCATGGATGATGTTGCCCGCGAGGAGCGCCTGGCGCGCCTGTTGGGCTCGGGGTTCGTGGAACAGGCCCTGCGGGTGGACCTGGAAGCCGCGGGGCTGACCCTGCAGGGTTGGGTAGGGTTGCCCACGTTCTCCCGTGGCACCGCGGACCTCCAGTACCTTTTTGTCAACGGCCGCCATGTGCGTGATCGCACCGCCGCGCACGCCATTCGTCGCGCCTACCAGGATGTGCTGTTCAAGGATCGCTATCCAGCCTACGTTCTGTACTTGGAGGTGGATCCGGCAAAGGTGGACGTGAACGTGCACCCGGCCAAGCATGAGGTCCGTTTTCGCGACGGTCGGCTGATTCACGATTTCCTGGCACGCAGCCTGCGGGACGTGCTTGAGTCGGTCCGGCCCGAGGCGGCGGACGTCTCGTTTGTCGCGGCGCCGAACGATGCTGCGCCGGCAGCCAGGAGCCCCGGGTCCACGTCGACCGCAGGGAGCCCGGCATCGCCTGCGGAGGCGCCGCAACAGAGTGGTTTCGGCTTCGGTCTGCGGGAAGCGCAGGCGCTCTACGGGGAGCCGCCCCCGGCGGCGGATCAGCCGGCGGGGACGGTGGCGAGACCGGAGCCGACGGCCGCGACCGAGGATCGGGACGTTCCGCCACTGGGTTACGCGCTGGCGCAGATCCACGGCGTGTTCATCCTTGCCGAAACCGCCGATGGCGTGGTGCTGGTGGACATGCATGCCGCTCACGAGCGCATCGTCTACGAACGTATGAAGGAGGCGCTGGCCACCCAGGGGGTCGCCTCGCAGCCGCTGCTGGTGCCGGTGCCGGTGGCGGTGACCCCGGCGGAGGCAGAGTTGGCGGAGTCCCACCAGGAGACCTTCCGGCAACTCGGTTTCGAGGTGGACCGCAACGGCCCGGATTCCGTGCTGGTGCGCCAGGTGCCCGGTCTGCTGCGGCATGCCGATGTGGGGCGTCTGGTGGCGGACGTGCTTGCTGATCTGCGAGCCCTCGGCGGCGACGGCGAGCGCCTTCGGGAGCAGCTCAACCAAGTGCTCGGCACCATGGCCTGCCACGGTTCGGTGCGTGCCAACCGGTCACTGACCATCGCCGAAATGAACGCCCTGCTGCGGGATATGGAGCGCACGCCGAACAGCGGACAGTGCAACCACGGTCGGCCGACCTGGACGCGTCTCGGCATGGCCGCGCTGGATCGTCTGTTCATGCGCGGACAGTGACCATGAACGAGGTCGCCATTCCGTGCATCATGGGCCCCACCGCCTCGGGCAAGACCGGAGTCGCCGTTGCCCTGGCCGAGCACTTCCCGGTGCGCATCATCAGCGTGGACTCCGCCCAGGTCTACCGCGGCATGGATATCGGCACCGCCAAGCCCGATGCCGAGACGCGCGTGCGTGCGCCACACCGGCTCGTAGACATCCTCGACCCTGCAGAGGCCTACTCCGCTGCGCGTTTCTGCAATGACGCCGTCCGCGAAATCGAGGCTGCCCTGGCCGCCGGCGAGTGGCCGCTGCTGGTGGGAGGCACCATGCTGTACTTCCGTGCCCTGGAGTACGGCCTGGCGGACCTTCCCGATGCAGATGAAGCGCTGCGCCAAACCATCGAGGCCGAGGCGCGGGAGGAGGGCTGGGAAGCCCTCCACCGGCAGTTGCAGCAGGTGGATCCCGACAGCGCCGCGCGCATTCATCCCAACGACGCCCAGCGCATCCAGCGGGCGCTGGAGGTCTACCGTATCAGTGGCCGGCCGTTGAGTGCTCTGCAGCAGGAGCGCCAGCGGCCTGCGTCGGGGCTCCGCTTGGTGAAATGGGTGCTGGCTCCCGCCGAACGCGGGGTGCTGGATCAGCGCATCGCCGGGCGCTTCGAGGCCATGCTTGAGGCGGGTTTCATTGCCGAGGTGGATGCGTTGCGCAGCCGCGGCGATCTCGGGTTGAACCACCCGTCCATTCGCGCTGTCGGTTACAGGCAGGTCTGGCAGTACCTGGACGGCGAGTTCGGGCATGAAGCGCTGTTGGAGCGAGGCATCATTGCCACGCGGCAGTTCGCCAAGCGGCAAATGACGTGGCTGCGGCGGGAAAAGGACGCCACGTGGCTGAACCCGGAGCGGGGTGACGCCTCGGGAGCCATCGCCAACTGGTTTCACGGGGCCTGAAGCACGGCTGGTTCACGCGTCGATCACCTTAAGGGATGCGGGGCGAAGCCGGGTTGCTGTGCTAGAATGGCGGCGGGTGTTTCGTGGATGCTCGATGGATAGAGCGTGCCTGCGGGCCTGCCATAAGAACAAGTTCATCAGGAATTTTAAGGGGTCTAACAATGTCCAAGGGACAGTCGCTGCAAGAGCCTTTTCTCAATGCGCTGCGCAAGGAACGGATTCCGGTTTCGATCTACCTGGTCAACGGCATTAAGCTGCAGGGACAGATCGAGTCCTTTGACCAGTTCGTGATTCTACTGCGGAATACTGTCAACCAGATGGTCTACAAGCACGCGATCTCCACAATTGTACCCGCCCGCAACGTCAAGCTGGCGCCGGCGGAACAGGAGCGAGGTGGTCAGGAACTTGGTAACGCGTGAACTACCGGGAGCGGCGACGTCCGAACTGAGTCTGTTTGACCGGCCCGAGGGAGGTGAGCGGGCGCTGCTGGTGCATCTGGATACGGAGCGTAGCGGCGTTGCCGATGCGCTGGACGAGTTGCACGCGCTGGCAGAGTCGGCCGGGGCCGAAGTGATCGACAGTTTCGTCAGCCGCCGCACCAGTCCGGATCCGCGTTACTATATCGGCAGTGGCAAGGTCGAGGAGCTGGCAGCGCTGGTCGCCGCCGGCGATGCCGACTTGGTGCTGGTCAATCACGCCTTGTCACCCAGCCAGGAACGCAACCTGGAGCAGCAGCTGGGCTGCCGTGTGCTGGATCGCACCGGACTGATCCTGGACATCTTCGCGCAGCGGGCGCGGACCCACGAAGGCAAGCTCCAGGTCGAGCTGGCACAGCTGCGCCACATGGCCACGCGCCTGGTGCGTGGTTGGTCCCACCTGGAGCGGCAGAAGGGTGGCATCGGCCAGCGCGGCCCGGGTGAGACTCAGCTGGAGATGGACCGGCGCATGCTGGGCGTGCGCATCAAGCAGCTGGAGAAGCGTCTGGCGCGGGTGCGCCAGCAGCGTGAGCAGGGGCGCCAGTCCCGGCGCAAGCAGGAAGTCCCCACGGTTTCCCTGGTGGGCTACACCAACGCCGGGAAATCGACGCTGTTCAACCGGCTCACCGAGGCCAGTGTCTACGCCGATGACCGGCTGTTCGCGACTCTGGATACCACCCTGCGTCGCGTGCACGTCGCCAGTGGCGACACGGTGATCCTTGCCGACACGGTGGGTTTCATCCGCGAGTTGCCGCACCAGTTGGTGGCAGCGTTTCGTTCCACCCTGGAAGAGGCAACCGAGTCGCAGCTGCTGCTGCATGTCATCGACGCCGGCGAGGACAACCGCGAGGCCAGCATCACCGAAGTGGAGTCGGTGCTGGAGTCCATCGGTGCGGCGGAGATTCCGCGCATCCGGGTCTACAACAAGGTGGACCGCACGTCGCGGGAACCCGGCGTGTCCGTGGACCCGGAGACCGGCATCACCGATGTCTGGGTATCTGCCCACGACGGCCGCGGCATGGATCTGCTGCTGTCGGCCATCGCCGACAGCGTGGCCGCAGAGCGGGTACGTGGCCGCATCTGTCTGGATCCTGCGCAGGGCCGGCTGCGGTCGCGCTTCTTCGATCTGGGCGAAGTGCTCGGCGAGGACTGGACCGAATCCGGCGAGCTGGTGCTCGAGGTGGAGCTGCGCCGCCGCGATCTGGATCGGCTGTACGAAAAGGAGGGCCTCACCGCGCCTCTGCAGGCAGTGTAGCGGTGACATGTTGCGGGGCAGCGGTCCGGGTCATTACAATCCCGTGCTAGTCTGCGGTCCGCGCGCATTCCAATAATTGTTTACTCGGAGAAGGGTATGTCCTGGAACGAACCCGGTCGTGGGAATCGGGACCCTTGGGGTGGCTCAGGGAATCAGGGGCCGCCGGACCTGGACGAGGTCATCAAGAACGTCAAGGGCAAATTCGGCGGACTGTTTGGCGGCAAGGGCGGACAGTCCGGCGGCAACGGTCAGCAGGGTGGCGGTGATGACGGCTCGGGAGGCCCGTCCGGCATCAGCGGAACCGCCATTGGCGGCATCATCGGTGTTGCGGTGCTGGTCTGGCTCGCCTCCGGTATCTACATTGTCGACGAGGGTCACCGTGGCGTGGAGAAGCGCTTTGGCGCTTATCACAGTACCACCATGCCCGGCCCGCATTGGCGGCCACCGCAGCCCATCGGTAGCGTCGAGCGGATCAACGTTGAAGAAATCCGGGTTTCCGAGATCGGCTACCAGACCGGTGGTGGTAACCAGCGTCGGCATGTACCCCGCGAGGCACTGATGCTCACCCAGGACGAGAACATCGTCGACGTGCAGCTGGCAGTGCAGTACCAGGTGGAAGACCCCGCCGCCTACGCTTTCAACTTCCGTGAACCGGATCAGACGCTGAAGGACATGGCCGAGAGTGCGCTGCGTGAGACCGTGGGCAAGCGGCGCATGGATTTCGTGCTCACCGAGGGCCGCACCGAGGTGGCGCAGGAGACACGGCGCCTGGTCAGTGATGCCATGGAGAGCTATCAGACCGGGCTGCGCGTGGTCAGTGTCGACATGCAGGACGTGCAGCCGCCGGAAGAAGTCCAGCCAGCCTTCGAGGACGCCATCATGGCCCGCGAGGACGAGCAGCGGAAAATCAACCAGGCCAACGCCTACCGCAACGAGGTCATCCCCCGGGCCCAGGGTGAGTCGGCCCGCATCCGTGAGGAAGCCGAGGGTTATCGCCAGCAGGCCATTGCCGAGGCCGAGGGTGAAAGTGCCCGCTTCCTGGCGCTGCTCCAGGAGTACTCCCAGGCACCGGAAGTCACGCGGACGCGCATCTATCTTGATGCAGTCTCCGATATCTACTCTCGCAGCAGGAAGATCTTCATGACGGGTGATGCTGCCGATTCGCTGCTCTACCTGCCGCTGGACGGCATGTCCCGGCCCCGCGCCGACGGCGACGGGCAGCGCGACACGGGTCGGCTCGACCCGGACATTCTCGATCGCCGGCTGAGCACCTCCCAGAGTGGTGGTCAGGATGGCGCCCGCAGCCGCGGTGATCTCCGCTCCAGGGAGGGCCGCTGATGCAATCCTTCAAGTCCGTTGCCGGTATTGTTGTCGCCATCGCCGTTGTGCTGGGGTATTTCTCCGTTTTCACCGTGGACGAAACCGAGAAGGCCCTGAAGTTCCGCCTGGGTGAGATCCTGCGGGCCGACTATGAGCCGGGTCTGCACTTCAAGATGCCGTTCGTGAACAACGTCCGGAAGTTCGACGCCCGGGTGCAGACCCTGGACGCCGAGCCGGAGCGCTACCTCACCGGCGAGTTGAAGAACCTGATCGTCGATGCGTTCGTAAAGTGGCGCGTGTCCGACGTGCGCACCTACTACACCACCGTGGGTGGTGATCCCACGCGTGCCAACGCCCGTCTCAATGAGAACATCAAGGACAGCCTGCGCAGCGAGTTCGGTCGCCGCACCATCCAGGATGTGGTCTCGGGAGAACGGGACGTGATCATGGACATCCTCAGTGAAGAGGCGAACACCTACGCTGCGGATCTCGGCATCGAAGTGCTGGACGTGCGCCTCAAGCGCGTGGATCTCCCGCCTGCCGTGAGCGAGTCGGTGTTCAATCGCATGGTCGCCGAGCGTGAGCGTGTGGCCCGGGATATCCGTGCCAGTGGTGACGAGGCCTCCGAGCGTATCCGCGCCGACGCGGATCGCCAGCGCACGGTGCTGGTGGCCGAGGCGCGTCGCGACGGTGAGGAGTTGCGTGGTGAAGGTGACGCCGAGGCGGCTGCCATCTTCGCCCAGGCAGCGGAGCAGGACCGCGAGTTCTTCGAATTCACCCGCAGCCTGCGGGCGTATGACCGCGCCTTCCGCAGTGATGACGACGTACTGGTGTTGACGCCGGACAGTGAGTTCTTCCGCTATCTGGACCAGATGGATGGCGGCCGCGAGGACTGAGAGTTCTGGCAGGTAGTCACGGGTGAGCAACGGTCACCGGGCGGTTTTCATACCGCCCGGCTTTTTTTGGAGATGGCATGGGACCTTTCGAGCTGCTGATGACCGCGGTGGCCCTGGTGCTGATCGTCGAGGGGATCCTGCCGTTTCTCAGTCCGACGCTGCTGCGTCGCTATCTGGCACAGGTGCTGGCGATGGATGACCGCAGCCTGCGCCTGGGCGGCCTGGCGGCCATGTTGAGTGGGCTGGGGCTGCTCTACCTGTTCGGTCCCTGATATGGAGAACCGTCCCCGATGAAAGAAGCCGAGTTTTCCCGGACCAATCGCTGGCTGCTTCCGGATGCGGTGGATGAAGTGCTGCCGCCGCGGGCGGCGGCGCTGGAAACGCTGCGCCGGGAGATCCTGGATACCTGGGATCGCTGGGGCTACGAGCTGGTGATGCCGCCGGTCATCGAGTACCTGGACTCGCTGCTGATTGGTACCGGCCCGGATCTGGATCTGCAGACGTTCAAGCTCACCGATCAGCTCTCGGGCCGGCTCATGGGTGTGCGCGCGGACATGACGCCGCAGGCGGCGCGCATTGATGCCCACCAGTTGCGGCGTGTCGGTCCGGCACGGCTGTGCTATCTGGGGACAGTGCTCAACACGCGCCCTGAAGGGCCGGGGCGCAGCCGTAATCCCGTCCAGCTGGGGGCCGAGTTGTTCGGGCATGCCGGTGTCGAGAGCGATGTGGAAATCATCGCCTTGATGATGGAGACCCTGGGCATCGCCGGGTTGCCGTCGCCGCACCTGGATATCGGGCACGTCGGGATTTTCCGGGCCCTGGCCCGGGAAGCCGAACTCGACCGCGATCTCGAGGCGCGGCTGTTCGACTGTCTTCAGCGCAAGGCCCGCACCGAGATTGCGGGGTTGCTGGACGAGGTGGCGGACGGCCCGGTCCGGGATCGTCTGGCGGCGCTAGTGGATCTCAATGGCAGCGTCGAAGTGCTCGACCACGCCGGTGAGCAGCTGGCCGGGGCAGGCGAAGAGGTCCAGCAGGCCCTACGCCATCTCTGGGCTCTGTCCTCGGCCATCGAGCGGCACATCCCGGAAGCGACCCTGCATTTCGATCTGGCCGAGCTGCGCGGCTACCGTTTCCACACCGGCGTGGTGTTCGCCGCCTTCGTGCCCGGGTATGGTCAGGAGGTCGCACGCGGCGGTCGTTACGACAGCATCGGTGAAGTCTTCGGGCGCTCGCGGCCGGCCACCGGCTTCAGTGCCGATCTCAAGACCCTGTGCGCTCTGGGCGAGCGTGCTGCGGCGCCTGCGCCTCGAGGGATCCTCGCGCCCTGGGGCGATGCCGCCGACCTGGTGAATGCCATTCGCCAGCTGCGCGAGCATGGCGAGCGTGTCGTCGTGCAGCTGCCCGGGCAGCCCGCGCTACCGGACGAACTCGGCTGCGATCGCCAGCTGGTGGAGCAGGACGGGGCCTGGAAAGTGGTGGATCTCTGACGATCCAGCGAGTTCATGATTCATTGCGGCAGTCGCCGCGCCACAGGAACTGGAACGGACAGCATGGCAAACAACGTGGTCGTAATCGGCACCCAATGGGGTGACGAAGGCAAGGGCAAGGTGGTGGATCTGCTTACCGAGCGCGCCGCCGCAGTGGTGCGCTTTCAGGGCGGACACAACGCCGGGCACACCCTGGTGATCGACGGCGAGAAGACCGTCCTGCATCTGATTCCTTCCGGCATCCTGCGCGAGCGCGTGCACTGCCTGATCGGTAACGGTGTGGTGCTGGACCCGGAAGCGTTGCTCAAGGAAATTCGCGAGCTGGAGGCCCGCGACGTACCGGCGCGGGACCGGCTGCGCATCAGCCCTGCCTGCCCCGTGATCCTGCCCTCCCACGCGGCCCTGGACAAGGCGCGGGAGAAGGCCCGCGGCAAGGAGGCCATCGGCACCACCGGGCGGGGTATCGGCCCCGCCTACGAGGACAAGGTCGCCCGGCGCGGCATCCGCGTGGCCGACCTCATGCGCCCGGACGTGCTGGCGCCCAAGCTGCGGGACCTGGTGGCCTTCCATAACTTCGTCCTGGAGCAGTACTTCGGCGAGCCGGTGCAGTCCTTCGATGCGGTCTACGAGCATTGCCTGAAGCATGCCGAAGAACTGCGCCCCATGGTCGAGGACGTGATCAGCATCCTGCATGCCCACAACAAGGCAGGAAACCGGATCATGTTCGAGGGGGCGCAGGGTGCGCTGCTGGACATCGACCACGGCACCTATCCCTTCGTGACCTCATCCAACACCACCGCCGGTGGTGCCGCCTGCGGGAGTGGCATGGGGCCGCGGGACATCGACTATGTCCTGGGCATTACCAAGGCGTACACCACCCGCGTCGGTGCCGGGCCGTTCCCGACGGAGCTGGATTGCGACATCGGCCGCTACCTGGCCGAGCAGGGCAATGAATTCGGCTCCACCACCGGGCGTGCCCGGCGGTGCGGCTGGTTCGACGCCGCGGCGCTGCGTCGCTCGGTGCAGGTGAACAGCGTCTCCGGGCTGTGCATCACCAAGCTCGACGTGCTCGACGGCCTGGAGACAGTGCGGATCTGTGTGGGCTACCAGTGCGGTGGCCAGTGGCACGCGGTGCCGCCGCTGGGTGCCGAGGCCATGGCCGACTGCCAGCCTGAATACATTGAACTGCCGGGCTGGTCAGGCTCCACCGCCGGGCTCACGTCCATGGAAGAGCTCCCGACCAATGCCAGGGCCTACCTGGACAAGCTCGAGGAACTGGTGGGCGTGCCCGTGCACATGATCTCCACCGGCCCGGATCGCAACGAGACCATCATGATCAAGCATCCCTTCGAGGACGGCGTCTGATCGGGTGCGTGCGCCGGGAACCGCCGGTGCGCGGCGCGGTGGCGTCGCGTGCCGGTCGGCCGCACAGGTAGTGGTGCGGAAACGAAAAAGGCGGCCTTGTGGCCGCCTTTTTCAATGCCTGGTGCCCAGGAGAGGACTTGAACCTCCACGGGGTCTCCCCCACTAGCACCTGAAGCTAGCGCGTCTACCATTTCCGCCACCTGGGCCTGACGTGTCGGGGCAGTGCCCCGGGTCAGGGCGCGTACTTTACCGAGGCCCCCGGGGGCTGTCAACGGCTTCCCGCCGCCGTTGGCGGCCGCCGGACTGTGCCCGGCACGCCAGGCAGTGGTGTGTTGCCATCGAGCGCCGTGATTGCATGTATCCCGTGTTCGCGTATCCTCGGCCGCACCGTGTCCGGAGCAGCATTGAATTTATGGTAAAGAAGAAATCCCCCGCGAATCCCGCCAGTGATCCATACCGGGAGCGGGAGCAGCAGAAGTACGACAACCCGGTCCCGAGCCGTGAGTTCCTCATGGACTTCATCGCGGACCAGGCCCGCCCCCAGACGCGCGACCAGCTTGGCCGCGCCCTGGAACTTGAGGACCCGGACGCGCTGGAAGGGCTGCGACGGCGTCTCATCGCCATGGAGCGCGACGGGCAGGTGATCCGCAATCGCCGTGGCGGCTATGTGCCGGTGGACAACGAGGAACTCCTGCGCGGTCGCATCATCGGTCACCAGGACGGGTACGGTCAGTTCGCGCCGGATGTCGGCGGCGAGCGGATCTACATCTCCCCCCGGGATATGCGCATGGTCCTCCACGGTGATCGTGCCGTGGTCCGCGTGACCGGCACCAATCATGAAGGCCAGCCCGCCGGCATTCTGGTGGAAGTGCTGGAGCGCGCCAACAAGACCCTGGTAGGCCGTTTCCACGAGGAGAGCGGTGTTGGTTTTGTGGTGCCGAGCAACAAGCGCCTGCATCAGGACGTGATCGTCCCGGGTGACGCCCACAAGAACGCCGGCAACGGTGAGCTGGTGGTGGTGCAGATCAGTCAGCAGCCCACCGTGCGCCGTCAGCCCATCGGCGAAGTCATCCAGGTTCTCGGCGAGCACATCAAGCCGGGCACCGAGATCGAGACCGCCCAGCTCATCTACGGCATTCCCATGGAGTGGCCGGAGGCGGTGCAGAAGGAACTGCAGCGTATCCCCGACGAGGTGACCGAGGCCGACAAGCAGGGCCGCAAGGACCTGCGGGATCTGCCGCTGGTGACCATCGATGGTGCCGATGCCCGGGACTTTGACGACGCCGTCTTCGCCGAGCCCAAACCGTCCGGCTGGCGGCTGGTGGTGGCCATTGCCGATGTCTCCCACTACGTCCGGCCCGGCTCGGCGCTGGACCGCGAAGCGCGCAACCGCGGCAACTCCGTGTACTTCCCCCGGAACGTGGTGCCCATGCTGCCGGAGAAACTCTCCAACGGTTTGTGTTCGCTGAACCCGGACGTGGATCGCCTGTGCATGGTCTGTGACATGCTCATTGGCAGTGGTGGAGCCATCCGGCGCTCCAGCTTTTACCGAGGGGTCATGCGCTCCCACGCGCGCCTGCTTTACGACGAAGTGGCCGCCATGCTGGTGGATGGCGATCAGAAGCTGCGCGACAAGCACAAGACGCTGGTGCCGCACCTGGAGAACCTGCACGGGCTCTACCAGTCCCTGCGCAAGGCACGGAATCGGCGTGGTGCCATCGATTTCGACACCACTGAGACGCAGATCGTCTTCGATGACAACGGCATTATCCAGAACATCGAGCCCGTGGAGCGCAACGACGCTCATCGGCTGATCGAAGAGTGCATGCTCGCCGCCAACCAGGCCACGGCGCGCTACCTGCACAAGCAGAAACTGCCAAGCCTGTTCCGCAACCACGAGGGCCCGGACGAGGATCGCCTGGACAACCTCAACCGCTTCCTTGCGGAAACCGGTCTCAAGCTCGGTGGCGGTGACGATCCGCAACCGGCGGACTTCGCCAAGCTGCTGCGCAGTGTGCAGAGCCGCCCGGACAAGCACCTGATCCAGACCGTGATGCTGCGCTCGCTGAAACAGGCGGTGTACCACCCCGAGAACACCGGGCACTTCGGCCTGGCCATGGATGAATATGCCCACTTCACGTCGCCCATCCGCCGTTATCCGGATCTGCTGGTCCACCGCGGTATCGGCCATGTGGCGGATGGCGGCAAGGGGCCGACCTTCCCCGTAGGCAAGGATGAGCTGCTCAGCCTCGGCGAGCACTTGTCCATGACCGAACGACGGGCCGACGAGGCCACGCGGGACGCCGAAGCCATCCTCAAGTGCCAGTATATCCGCGACAAGGTGGGCGAGGAGTTCAACGGCACGGTGACCGGGGTCACCGGTTTCGGCCTGTTCGTGGAGCTCGATGAGCTCTACGTCGACGGTCTCGTCCACGTTACCCAGCTGGAGAACGACTTCTTCCGCTTCGACCCCATCGGTCACCATCTCACCGGCGAGCGCACCGGCAAGGTCTACCGCCTGACGGACCGGGTGCGCGTGCGCATTGCCCGCGTCGACCCGGACGAGCGCAAGGTGGACCTCGCCATGCTCGGCACCCTGGACCCCAACGGTGAGCTGGAGGAAGCCGCCGAGGGCGGGGACCGGCCCGCGGCCAAGCGGGGCGGCCGCAAGCGGGGACCCAAGGGGGGCGTCAAGAAGCAGCCCAAGGCTGAATCGGCGAAGTCCGATGATGGTGAGCCGGCGAAGAAGGGCCGTCGCCGCCGTTCGGGAAGCCGCCGTCGGTGAAGCAGGATGAACTGATCCACGGCCTCCACGCCGTCCGTGCCGCGTTGCGGTACGAGCCCTCGGGGGTACTGGAGGTGTGGATGGAGCGCAATCGCCGCGACCAGAAGATGGCGCGGTTGCGCGAGGAGTTGGAGCGCTCTGGTGCCCGTATTCAGGACGTTCCGCGCAAGGAACTGGACCGCCTCAGTGACGGCGCCGCCCACCAGGGCGTGGTCATTCGCTATCGCGGTCCGGAACCCCGCGGCCAGGACGCGCTGGAAGCGCACCTGGCCGGGCTTGATCACGCTCCGTTCCTGCTGATCCTGGACCAGGTTCAGGACCCCCACAACCTGGGCGCCTGCCTGCGCACCGCCGACGCCGCCGGGGTGGATGCCGTGGTGGCGCCGCGGGACAAGGCCGTGGGCCTCACCGCAACAGTCCACAAGGTGGCCTCCGGTGCCACGGCCAGTGTGCCGTTCTTCCAGGTCACCAACCTCGCCCGCTGTCTGGAGACCCTGAAACAGCAGGGCATCTGGCTGGTGGGTGCCGCTGAGCAGGCCGAGGCCGCGCCCTGGGAGCTGGATCTGGCCGGGCCGCTGGCGGTGGTCATGGGCGCCGAAGGCGCGGGCCTGCGACGCCTGACCCGAGAGTCCTGCGATTTCCTGACCCGCATCCCCATGGCGGGGCAGGTTGCCAGCCTGAACGTTTCGGTGGCCACCGGGGTGTTGCTGTTCGAAGCGGTGCGTCAGCGTTTGTCCGACGCTTCATCGGGCCTCGAGTCCGGGGGCGAAGGGGGCGCGGGCGCATAAGCTCGGGCGACTAGCGGAGCTCCGGCCCGCAGGCCGCCCGGCCCCGAAGGGGTGGCCGCATGGATGCGGCCACCGGCGCCCAGCGCAGGGATGCGCTGTAAGCCGGCCAGGCCGGAGGGACGGAAACTTTCCTTCGCCAGAAGGAAAGTTAGGCGGAGCTGCGGAGCCCGAGTTATGCGCCCGCGCCCCCTTCGCCCCCGGACGCCCAGCAACAGCACGCTGAGATCGCCGCACGCTCATGGCGTTTCCATTGAAGTGTCTGACGCGCTATACTCCCGCGCTTGCCCGATGGCGGAAACCGTCGGGCAAACAAGGCACTGAATGAGACAGGGCCAGCAAGGCCCGGTATCCCTGCCTTTCCCCTCTGGGTAAGGCTTCTCCGGGATTGTTACCCGAGTAACCATAGGGAGTTACAAATGCGACATTACGAAGTGGTCTTCATGGTCCACCCGGACCAGAGCGACCAGGTTCCCGCCATGACGGAGCGCTATCGCGCCATCGTCGAAGGCAGCAACGGCAAGGTGCACCGCCTCGAAGACTGGGGCCGCCGCCAGCTTGCCTATCCCATCCGCAAGCTCATCAAGGCCCACTATGTGCTCATGAACATCGAGTGCACCAAGGACGCCCTTGATGAACTGACGTCCGCCTTCCGTTTCAATGATGCGGTCATCCGGCACTTCGAACTCGCCCGCGAGGAAGCGGTCACCGAGGCGACGCCGATGATGAAGGAAAAGGACGAGAACAAGGAGCGTGGCCGCCGTGAAGATCGGCCGCGGTCTGAAGGCGCCGGGTCCGACGACGCCGCTGAATCCGCCGATGGTGACGACGCCGAACAGGCCGAGGACACCCAAGAAGCGGACAGCGACGCCGAAGCCTGAGCAGCGGAGGGAGTCGATACACGCACATGACGGCGGACGCCCCTGCACCCTGGCCGGACAACCGGCTCGCGATTACAGGTGTGGTGGTGGACACCCCGGAGACCCGCACCTCGCCCGGCGGCGTGACGGTGAGCCAGTTCACGCTAGAGCACGGCTCGGAACAGCCGGACGGCGAGGCGACGCGCAAGACCCGTTTCCGGGTGCGCGTTCATGTCCGCGGCAAGGCCCTCCAGGCCTCCGCCGTCGGGCTTCAGCCAGGAGATCCCGTGCGCGTGTTCGGCCATCTCGGGCACACGGGCTATCGTCCAGAACAGCAGCGGCTGGTGATCATCGCAAGACGCATCCAGCCGGAACCGCATCAGGAAACGCAAGGAGTTGAGTAATGGCACGTTTTTTCCGTCGCCGTAAGTACTGCCGCTTTACCGCCGAGGGCGTGAAGGAGATCGATTACAAGGATCTCGCCACCCTCCGCAACTACGTCACTGAAACAGGCAAGATCGTGCCCAGCCGTATCACCGGTACCAATGCCCGGTATCAGCGGCAGCTGGCCCGCGCCATCAAGCGCGCGCGCTACCTGGCACTGCTGCCCTACACGGACCGGCACTGATCTACCGCGCAGGCCGGACCGGAGGCCGGACGTGAAGCCGATCGTGGCGTTCATTATGCAGGGCCGGTGGCAACCGGTGCTGTTCATTGTTGCCACCACGCTTCTGCCACTGCTGGCATGGTTGGGTGGTGCGGCTCTGGCGCTGGTGACGCTGCGTCGCGGACCGATGCACGGGGCCTTGACCCTGGGCGCAGCGGCCATCGCGCTGGGCGGGCTGTTCGGCGCCATGGGGGCAAATCCCCTGGTGTCCGTGCTCGGGTTGCTGGAGTACTGGGTGCCCGTGTTTCTGCTGGCCCTGGTGCTGCGCGCAACCGTTTCCCTGCCGCTGACCGTCATGGCGGGGGCCGGCATGGCGGCGGTGGCCCTGCTGGTGTGGCACGCGGCCGTGGCCGATCCGGTCGCCTTCTGGCAAGGGTCGCTGGAAGGGCTGCTACAAGGCGACCAGGGTGGCGAGTTCATGGAAGCGGTGCTGCCGGTACTGTCCGGTTTCTGGCTGCTCGGGTTGTGGTCGTTGGCCATGCTGAGCCTGCTGGTGGGGCGGTGGTGGCAGGCGTTGCTGTACAATCCGGGCGGATTCCAGCAGGAATTCCATGGTTTGCGGCTGGACTGGCGGCTGGCCATGGGGGCGCTGCTGGTCATGCTGGCGGCCACCTTCACCGGGCCCGGTTTGGTTTACGACCTGTCGCTGCTGGTGTCGGGGTTGTTTACGTTACAGGCGCTGGCCGTGGCCCATGCCCTTCGGCTGGCCAACGGCTGGCACTGGGCGATGATGGTGCCGGTGTACGGTTTTTTGCCGTTCCTGGTCAAACTGTATGCCTTGCTGGGTATCGCTGATACCTGGTTCGACCTGCGCGGCAGGCTTGCTGCGGGGCGCGGGAACGGCGGGTGAATCGGCATTGCGTCGATTCGGTATTCGCAGATAATCGGGGTTGGAACGATGGAAGTCATTCTGCTGGAACGAGTGGATAACCTGGGTGGCCTGGGCGATCAGGTCAGGGTCCGGCCGGGCTACGGTCGCAACTACCTGGTACCCCAGGGCAAGGCCAAGCCGGCAACGCCGGAGAACATCAAGTATTTCGAAGAGCGGCGTGCCGAGCTGGAGAAGGCGGCTGCCGATGCGCAGGCCGCCGCCGAAGCCCGGCGCGACCGTGTGGCCGAACTCACGCTCACCATTGCCGCCAAGGCGGGTGACGAAGGCAAGCTGTTCGGCTCCGTGGGCCCGGGCGATATCGCCGAGGCCGCGACCGAGGCGGGTGTCGAGGTCGCCAAGCACGAGGTGCGGATGCCGGAAGGCCCCATCCGGGTCACCGGGGAGTACGACGTGCATGTGCATCTGTACACTGACGTGCACACCCACGTCCGCGTGGTGGTCGAAGGCACCTGACCCCCGGCGGTGACGGCAACCGCTCGCCCCGGGCTGTCGCCGTCACGGGCTGCCGCGTCGTCATTACGCTGTCGGAGCGATGCCGCCGCGGGGGCCACGGTGGCGTGCCGGGCAGGTGCGCCGCAGGTCCGCCTCTTGGTTGCGGGGAGCCATGGCAGAATCGAATCCGGCCGAGCAGCTCGATGTCAGCGCCCTGAAGGTGCCGCCGCACTCCGTTGAAGCGGAGCAGGCGGTGCTGGGCGGGCTGATGGTGGATAACGACGCCTGGGAGCAGGTGGCCGATCGCGTCGGCGAAGAGGATTTCTATCGCCACAACCATCGCCTGATTTTCCGCGCTCTGGGCGAGCTGGCGAATCATCAGCAGCCCATGGACGTGGTGACCCTTGCCGAGGCGCTGCGCAACAGTGGCGAGCTGGAGGACGCCGGGGGGATGGGGTATCTGGGCACCCTGGCCACGGAGACCCCGAGCGCGGCGAACATCGCCGCTTATGCCGACATCGTCCGCGAGCGCTCCATCCTGCGGCAGATGATCCGCGTGGGCACGGACGTGGTGAGTTCGGCGTTCCAGCCGGAGGGGCGCGACAGCAAGGATCTGCTGGAGGAGGCCGAACAACAGATCTTCCGGATTGCCGAAACCAGCGGACGCTTTCAGAAAGGCTTCACCGGCGTGCGGGATATTCTGCCCACGGTGGTGGAGCGCATTGATACCCTCTATCACCAGGACGGCAGCGTCACCGGCCTTGCCACCGGTTTTACCGATTTCGATCACATGACATCCGGCCTGCAGGCCGGTGACCTGGTGATCATTGCCGCCCGGCCCTCCATGGGCAAAACGACATTTGCCATGAACATCGCCGAGCAGGCAGCCCTCAAGGGGGATGAGCCGGTGGCGGTTTTCAGTATGGAGATGCCCGGCGACGCGCTGGCCATGCGTATGCTCTCGTCCCTGGGCCGGGTGGAACTGCAGAAGATCCGCACCGGGAATCTGGACGACGACGACTGGCCGCGGCTGATGTCCACCATGAGCCTGCTCTCCGAGGCCAAGCTGTTCATTGACGACTCCCCGGGGCTTTCACCCCAGGAAATGCGCGCCCGGGCCCGTCGACTCAAGCGTGAGCAGGGGTTGTCCATGATCGTGGTGGACTACCTGCAGCTGATGCAGCTGCCCGGCTTCTCCGAGAACCGCACCACGGAGATTTCGCAGATCTCCCGCGGTCTCAAGGCCATGGCGAAGGAACTGGAAGTGCCGGTGCTGGCACTTTCCCAGCTCAATCGCAGCCTCGAGCAGCGGCCGAACAAGCGCCCGGTGATGTCGGATCTGCGTGAATCCGGTGCCATCGAGCAGGACGCCGATGTCATTACCTTCATCTACCGTGATGAAGTCTATAACGAGGACAGCCCCGACAAGGGCACCGCCGAGATCATTATCGGCAAGCAGCGTAACGGGCCCATCGGCACCTGCAGGCTGACATTCCTGGGTCAGTACACCCGGTTCGAGAACTATATCCACGACGTCTACGGCGGTGGGGGCTGGCAGTGAGCCGTGAAACTCGGGCCGTAGTCAGCGTCTCGGCGCTGCGCCACAACCTGGCCGTGGCGCGGCAGGCCGCCGGCGGTGCCCGGGTCATGGCAGTGGTCAAGGGGAACGGATACGGCCACGGCCTGCTGCGCGTCGCCTACGCCCTGCGCGGCGCCGACGCCTTCGCTGTCACCTGCCTCGAGGAGGCGATTCCGCTCCGCGAAGCAGGCCTGGCGCACCCCATCGTGCTGCTGGAAGGACCATACGAGCCCAGCGAGGTGCAGCTGGCAAGCCGCTACCGGCTGGATGTGGTGGTGCACTCGGAGTGGCAGATCAGCGTGCTCGAGAACGTGCGTCTGCCGCGGCCCGTGAACGTCTGGCTGAAGGTGGATTCGGGAATGCACCGACTCGGGCTGCCCGCGGAGGACGTGCGCTCGGCTTATCAACGGCTGGTGGCGGCGAATTCGGTGGCACCGCATGTGCGCATGATGACCCATCTGGCCGAGGCCGACGATCTCGGTTCCGGCGTGACCGAGGAGCAGATTGCCTGCTTCGACGCGGTCACCGACGGCCTGCGCGGTGAACGTTCCATTGCCAACTCCGCCGGGTTGCTGGGCTGGCCGGCCACCCGGGCCGGCTGGGTACGCCCCGGCATCATGCTGTACGGGGCCACGCCCTTCGATCATGCCGATCCGCCGCATGCGCCCCTGCGTCCGGCCATGACCCTGTCCACACGCATCAACGCCATTTACACCCACCGTGCCGGTGACGCCATCGGCTATGGCGGTACCTGGGTCTGTCCGGAGGACATGCCGGTGGCCGTGGCAGCCATTGGCTACGGCGACGGCTATCCGCGCCATGCCCCCAGTGGCACGCCGGTGCTGGTCAACGGCAGTCGTGCGCAGCTGATCGGGCGGGTGTCCATGGACATGATCACTATTGATCTGCGCCATGTGCCGGCACCGGTAGAGATCGGCGACCCGGTGACCCTCTGGGGCGAGGGGCTGCCGGCCGAGGAAGTCGCGGGTCACGCAGGCACCATTGCCTATGAGCTTTTCTGCACCGTGACCCAGCGCGTGCGTTTCCAGGAAGAGCGTGATGCCCATGGCACGTACCCGGACCCTGTATAGCTGCACTGCCTGTGGCGCGCGGAGTCCGAAGTGGGCGGGCCAGTGCCCCGAGTGTGGTGCCTGGAACACCCTCGAGGAGACCGTGGAGGCACCCGCTGGACCGAAGGCGGGTGCGGCCCAGTATGCCGGCGACGCCGGGGTGATGACCCTGGGCGAAGTGGCCCTGGAGGAGAGTGCCCGCTTTACCAGCGGCCTGCGTGAACTGGACCGGGTTCTCGGGGGCGGGCTGGTCCACGGCGGCTGCGTGCTCCTGGGCGGTGATCCCGGCATCGGCAAGTCCACGCTGCTGTTGCAGACCAGCGCCTTCCTCGCCACCAGGGAGCGGGTGCTGTATGTCACCGGTGAGGAATCCCTGCGCCAGGTCGCACTTCGTGGTGAGCGCCTTGGCGTGGCGGCGGATGCCCTGGAGGTCCTGGCGGAGACCTGCGTCGAGGCCATCATCGAGCACGCGCGTCAGCGCAAGCCCCGGGTGCTGGTGGTGGACTCGGTGCAGACGGTGTTCACAGAAGCGCTGCAGTCGGCACCCGGGTCGGTGGCCCAGGTGCGCGAGAGTGCGGCGCGTCTGATCCGCTTCGCCAAGCAGACGGAGACCAGCCTGTTCCTGGTGGGGCACGTGACCAAGGACGGTCAGCTGGCAGGGCCCCGAGTGCTGGAGCACATGGTGGATACGGTGCTCTACTTCGAGAGCGAGGGCGGCAGCCGTTTCCGGTTGCTGCGGGCGGTGAAGAACCGCTTCGGGGCTGCCAACGAACTGGGCGTGTTCGCCATGGACGACGCCGGGTTGAAGCAGGTCAAGAACCCGTCCGCCATCTTCCTGTCGCGTCATCCCGAGCCGGTCAGCGGCAGTGCCGTGATGGTCACCCGCGACGGCAGTCGCCCGTTGCTCGTGGAAGTGCAGGCGCTGGTGGCGGAGAGTCCGGCGCCCAGTCCACGGCGGGTTGCGGTGGGTCTCGATGGCAATCGCCTGGCCATGCTGCTGGCGGTGCTGCTCCGCCACGGCGGCGTGATGACCGCGGATCAGGACGTGTTCATGAACGTTGTGGGGGGCGTGCGGGTTGCGGAGACGGCCAGCGACCTGCCGGTGCTGCTGGCGGCGCTGTCCAGTCTCCGGGATCGTCCGCTGTCCATGGATTGCGTGATATTCGGTGAAGTCGGGCTTGCCGGTGAGATCCGCCCGGTTCCCAACGGCGAGGAGCGCCTGGCGGAAGCGGCGAAGCACGGCTTCAAGCGCGCAATCATCCCGGCGAAGAACGCCCCGCGGCAGGCGCCGAAAGGTATCGAGGTGGTGGCGGTGCAACGCCTGCAGGAGGCGATGGACGCGGCATTTTCGATCTGAGTCAGCCGCTCAGAGATCCTCGGCCATGTCGCCGAGTTCCCGTCGCAGCGCTTCCGAGTCGCCTAGATTGAGCTCCACCAGCCGCCGCAGGTGCCCCATGCTGTCCATGTCGATGTGCGAGCAGTGGAACCCCGCCCGTGCCCCCTCCTGGTGCGCGAAATCCAGGGACATGACGATGCGGATGTCGTCATTGAGTGGAATGGTCAGCTCGAACGCCCCTGATACTGACAGAGAATCCGCGCCGGGAAGCTCCAGAAGCACGCCCTTGAGAGAGACGTCCACCACCTGAACATCCAGGCGGATGGCGTCCGGGGTCTGCAGTTGCGCAGGGCCGTCAAACTCGATTCGGCTGAAATGCCGCCGTTCGCCGATTGCGGGTGTCATGCGAAGCCTCGCTCGCCAGCCTTTCCACAACCTTAGCACTCCACTGTCCGCAGGGCGATCAACCCGGCTGGCGAAATCAGTAGACGGGGTCGCGGGCGTCAGCGGCGTCCAGGGTGTTGGCAAGCAGGGTCGCCACGGTCATCGGGCCGACGCCGCCCGGTACCGGCGTGATCCAGCCGGCGCGCTGGCGGGCGCCGTCGAAGTCCACATCACCGGCGAGTTTGCCCGACTCAAGCCGGTTGATGCCGACGTCCACCACCACGGCGCCTTCCTTGATCCAGTCACCCTGAACAAAGCCGGGTCGCCCGACGGCGGCAACCAGCACGTCCGCACCGCGGACTTTTGCTTCCAGGTCGCGGGTGCGGCTATGGCAGATGGTGACGGTGCAGCGGGCATTCAGCAGTTCCATGGCCATGGGGCGGCCGACAATGTTGGACTGACCGATGATCACGGCATCCTTGCCGGCGAGAACGATGCCGGCGTCCTCCAGCAGCGTCATGACGCCGCGGGGTGTGCAGGAGCGTGGCCCCGGCAGCTTCAGGGCCAGGCGGCCCATGTTCACGGGGTGGAAGCCGTCGACATCCTTGGCCGGGTCGATGCGGTCGATCACCTGTTGCGCGTCCATATGCGGAGGCAGCGGCAGCTGCACCAGGATGCCGTCGATATTCGCCGCGGCGTTGAGCTCATCGACGAGCGCCAGCAGCGTCTCCTGTTCGATATCGGCGGGGAGGTCGTGGGCGTGGGAAACGATGCCCACCTCTTCGCACTGGCTCCTTTTCTTGCGCACGTAGACCTGTGAGGCCGGGTTCTCACCGACCAGCACCACGGCCAGCTCCGGCGGACGGCCACCGGCACCGGTGCGTCGCGCAACGCCCGCCCCCACTGTTTGCTGCAGTCGCAATGCGGCCGCCTTGCCGTCGAGGATTTCTGCGGTCATGGGGACTCCCGTGGAGATGTTGTTGGCCCGGCCAGAGGTCTGCGCGAACGGAGTTCGGCGTTCCCTGAGGCGCTGAATTCTCGCACGCGCGATTCACCGGTCACAAGCGCAACAATTGACGCCACGGGTAGCGCTGCGTATCATTTCCGGCTCCGTGATCGGGTCGCCGTACGAGGCTCGCTGCAGCGACAGACGGGGTGTGGCGCAGCCTGGTAGCGCGCCTGCTTTGGGAGCAGGAAGTCGGGGGTTCGAATCCCTCCACCCCGACCAGCCCTCTGGCGGCAGGCCGCGGCAGGTGTGGTTAGAAGCGCCCGTAGCTCAACCGGATAGAGCATCGGCCTTCTAAGCCGAGGGTTGCAGGTTCAAGTCCTGCCGGGCGCGCCAGATTCGGCGGCCACGAAACGGAAAATGCGACAATGGTGGGCGTAGCTCAGTTGGTAGAGCCCTGGATTGTGATTCCAGTCGTCGTGGGTTCGAGTCCCATCGTCCACCCCATACAGCAGTACTGCCAGGCGATACCCCTGGGGACGCCGGCGGGAAGGCGGTTCCGGGCCGTTAGCTCAATTGGTAGAGCAGTTGACTCTTAATCAATTGGTTCTAGGTTCGAGTCCTAGACGGCCCACCAATCATCGGCAACTGACAGGGCCGGCTCCAATCCCGGCGTTGGTCGGGCAACGACCTGTCAGCCGTTAGGTATTGTAACGACAGCCCCGCAGCGGTTCGGCCGGCGGGGTTCTTTTGTGGCAGTGTCACGCATACCTCCTTCCGAACCATTGAACCGGAGCGTCCCGTGCGCAACAGCTCAGCCTTTCTTGTCAGTGTGGTTGCCACCCTGTTCGCGCTGGGGTTGGCCCTGTTGGTGGACGATGGCGCTACCCGAGTGGCCGGTCTTCCCCTGCTGCCAGCGCTGGCGCTATTCGGCTTCGCAGTGCAGTGGCTGGTGTTCGTGCCATCCTTCTTGCGCCAGACCGAGCATTATTACGATCTTGCCGGCGCGCTGACCTATGCCAGCGTCATCCTGCTGGCCGCCAGTCTCGCCAGTCCGGATGTGCGCGGGTGGGTAATCACGGCGCTGGTGCTGATCTGGTGCGGCCGTCTGGGCAGCTTTCTGTTCCTGCGCGTCAAGCGCATCGGCAAGGATGGCCGCTTTGACGACCTCAAGCCCTACTGGGGCCGCTTTTTGATGGCGTGGACGCTCCAGGGGCTCTGGGTCTTCGTGACGCTCCTGGCCGCACTGATCGCGGTGACCAGTCCTGCATCCGCCAGCTGGGATGTGTGGGCCACGCTGGGGCTGTTGATCTGGGCTGGTGGCTTTGCCATCGAGGCCATCGCCGATCACCAGAAGAATGTCTTCAAGGCTGAACCTGCCAACCACGGTCGTTTTATCCGACAGGGGCTGTGGGCGTGGTCGCGTCATCCGAATTATTTCGGCGAGATCATGCTGTGGACAGGCATCGCGGTCATGGCGACGCCGGCACTGACCGGGTGGCA
The DNA here is from genome assembly GCF_012044895.1 of Aquisalimonas sp. 2447. NCBI lineage: Bacteria > Pseudomonadati > Pseudomonadota > Gammaproteobacteria > Chromatiales > Ectothiorhodospiraceae > Aquisalimonas > Aquisalimonas sp. 2447. The sequence goes on along the minus strand of NZ_CP050695.1, from coordinate 2,710,850 downwards.
ATGGCTGGGCTGGGTCTCGCCACTGTTCGTCTGCTGGCTGCTGGTGAAGGTCAGCGGTATTCCCATGCTGGAGCAGCGAGCCGATGAGAAATGGGGTGGTCAGGCCGACTACGAGGCGTACAAGGCCTCCACGCCGGTCCTCGTGCCCCGGCCGCCGCGACGCGCCGCCCGATGACCGACTCCGGCCTCCCCGGGGCCGGCGAGGAGACCCGGCCGCTCACCGATGCGGAGCGCGACCTCATGCGCAGGATCCTGGAGGACGTGCGCACCGCAACCGAGGGTTTTCGCTCGCGCCGCGCGCAGCTCCAGATGATCGCCGATGTTGCCCGGATCCTGGTGGGGGAGGCCGCGCCGGAGCCCATCGGGGTCGTTGAGGCGCAGACGGGCACCGGCAAGTCCCTGGCCTATCTGATTCCTGCCATTGCGCTTGCGATTCACCGGGAGCGCAAGGTGGTGGTGTCCACGCGCACCGTGGCCCTGCAGCAACAGCTGGTCGACCGCGATCTCCCGGCGCTGGTGGAGGCCGCTGGCCTGGATATCACCTTCCGCATTGCCAAGGGCCGCGGCCGTTATGCCTGCCCGTATCGCATGGAGGAATATCTCGGGGGGCAGGCCCAGGGAGGGTTGTTCGATGACGATGCTGAGGCGGCGGACCAGGAAACGGAGTCCGCGGAGGCGGTGACTGCGGTGATCCAGTCCATGGACGACGCGCTGCAGGACGGGACCTGGAGTGGCGATCTCGATCACTGGCCGGAGCGTATCGACACCCCGGTGACCCGTCGCATCACCGTGGATCAGCACCGCTGCATGGGCAACAGGTGCCCGAAGTTCAACGCCTGTCCGTACTTCATCGAGCGCGGCCGCCTGCGCGAGGCGACAGTGATCATTGCCAACCACAGTCTCGTGCTCAGTGATGTCTCCATGGGCGGCGGTGCGCTGTTGCCGCCGCTGGAAGAGACGCTGCACATCGTTGACGAGGGGCACAACTTCGCGGACGTCGCCGCCGGCCACAATAGTTTCGCGCTGGAGGGCAAGGCGGCCCGGGAGCTACTGAGCAGCCTTGCCAGCGACGCCCGGGATGTCGCTGAATCCGCAATGCCGGCGAACCGGGTGGAGCGCACCGCGCGCAGGCTTGCCGAGACCGGGAGCGAGGCCCATCAAGCCTTGCGCGACTTCTCCCGGGCCATGGACCGCCACCTGCGGGACCACGGCGAGCGCCGCAGCGACAACACCCTGCACGTGCTGTGCGACGGAGAAGCGCTGCCGTCCGCCGTGACCGCCACCGCCGAGCAGTTGGCTTCCACGGCGAAGGCGCTGAACGGGGCCGTCGAGACCCTGCAGGCGGGGGCTCAGACGCGTATCAGCAGCGGTGATCTTCCGGCGGCACAGGGCAACAAGCTCCAGGAGCGCATCGCGGCGCTGCTGACACAGCTCGAGAACATTCAGGGTGTGGCTCGGGCGTTCGCGCAACCGGACCCCTCCGATGCACCGCCAGTGGCACGCTGGGCCACCCAGGGGAGCGACGGCGTCAACGTGCATGCCTGCCCCACCTCCGCGGCGGGCTGGCTGCACAGCCAGTTCTGGTCGCGGGTCGCCGGCGCCGTGGTGACCTCGGCCACACTCGCCGCCGGCAACGACTTCACCCGCACGCGCATGGAGCTCGGTCTGCCACGGCAGGCGTTCGAGCGCCTGCTTCCGTCACCCTTCGACTTTCAGCGCATCAGCCGTCTGAACATCGTCCGTCTCCCGGCAAGCGCCGGTGATCGTGACGCCCACACCGAGGCCGTGATCAAGGAGCTGCCACACCGGGTCGCCCTGGACGAAGGCACTCTGGTGCTGTTCACCGCCCGCCGGCAGATGGAGCGCACCGCGGACGCGCTGCGGCAGCACTGGGGGGATGCGCTGATCTGCCAGGGCGACGCCTCCCACCACGAAGTGATTCGTCGTCACCGGGCGCGCATCGAGGTCGGGCAAGGCTCGGTGCTGTTCGGACTGGCCTCGTTCGCCGAAGGCGTCGATCTCCCTGGAGCGCTTTGCCGGCACGTCGTCATTACCAAGCTGCCTTTCGCCGTGCCCGACGGCCCGGTGGACAAGACCTACGCGGCCTGGCTTGAGAAGCGCGGGCGCAACCCGTTCATGGAAGTCGCCGTGCCCACCGCCGCAATCAAGCTGAAGCAGCAGTGCGGGCGGCTCATTCGCAACGAAGAGGACTTCGGGACCGTGACCCTGATGGACGAACGCGTGCTGACCAAGCGCTACGGCCAGCTGCTACTGGCGGGATTGCCGTTCCCGCGGCATGTGGAAGAGGCCAAGTGCACCGCATGAAACCGGCTTGAGTCGATGGCGTAGCCGACGGACAATCAGTTGCCTGTAACCCGCAAATCGCGGGCATCGCCGGGAGGCAGAGCATGCGCGCAACGCGCCTTGAGAAACTCAACGTGGGCATTCTGGTGACCACACAGACGCTGTTCATGATCGCGTCGATCACGGTCATGACCCTGAGCGGGGTAGTCGGCCAGCAGCTCAGCCCTGACCCGGGGCTAGCCACCCTGCCCATCGCGCTGATGATGATCGGCACCCTGGTCTCTACGCTCCCCGCCTCGCTCTACATGAAGCGGGTCGGGCGGCGCGCCGGGTTCATTACCGGTGTCAGTCTCGGCGGTGTCGCCGGGGGGCTGCTGAGCTTCATTGCCATCGCCCAGGGATCGTTCTGGCTGTTCTGCGCCGGCAACCTCCTGCTTGGCCTGTATCAGGGCTTTGCCATGTACTACCGCTTTGCGGCGGCTGACGTGGCAAGCCCGTCCTTTCGTAGCCGGGCCATTTCCTATGTCATGGCCGGCGGTGTCGTGGCCGCGTTCCTTGGGCCCTGGAACGCCAGTATCGTCGCGGACTGGGTTCCCGCGGTGCCCTCCGGTGGCCCGTATCTGATGATTGCGCTGCTGGCGTTGGTCGCTGTCGGCCTGCTGGCATTTCTCCGGGTACCGGCGAGCGGCGAGCCGCAGCCTGGTGACGTGCAGCGCCCCATGCGGGGCATCGCGGCGCAGCCGGCGTTCCTGGTGGCGGTCCTGGCCGGCGCCATCGGTTACGCGGTGATGATCCTGGTGATGACGGCCACGCCGCTGGCCATGCGGGAGCAGGGGTTCGAGATGTCGCATGTGGCGACCATCATGCAGTGGCATGTGCTCGGCATGTTCGCGCCCTCGTTTGTCACCGGTAGCCTCATCGGACGCTTCGGTGTCGCCCAGGTGTTGCTCGCGGGTGCGGCGCTGCTGGCGGGGGCCGCCGTGGTGGCAACCACGGGCGTGACTTTCGCTCACTTCTGGGTGGCGCTGGTGCTGCTCGGCGTCGGCTGGAATTTCCTGTTCGTCGGTGGCAGCGCCCTGTTGGCGAGCATTCACACCGAAGCGGAGCGGGGCAAGGTCCAGGGGGTGAACGATCTGATCATCTTCTCGCTGGTGGCCATCGGCTCGCTGATGGCCGGCAGGCTCCTGCACCAGTTTGGCTGGGAACTTCTGAACGTGTTCATGCTGCCGCTGGCCGCACTGGTTGTGGCCGCCATTGTCTGGCTCAAGGTACGCGAGGTGCGCTACCGCAGAGCGAAGGCCGCGTCCGCGGGCAATCCTGCGGCCGAGTAGAACAGGACCCCGCCGGCGGCTCGGTTTCATGGTAACGGACACCGGGCACTGTCTATGGCACACTCTGCGCCATGCGAATAGTGATCCGTTATTTCTTCCGTGGTGTGCGTCTGATTCTGACGCCGTTCATGTTGGCCGGCCCCCACCTGTTCAAGCCCAGGGGAATCAAGCGCGATCCCGCGGAACAGCAGGCCGTGGACCAGCAGACCCGCCAACTTGCCCTGTACCACTTTCCGGCCTGCCCGTTCTGCATCAAGGTGCGCCGGGCGATGCAGCGGCTGTCGCTGGATGTCGAACTGCGCAATGCGCAGCATCCCGGTGAACATCGTCAGATGCTGGAGCAGGAAGGGGGCCGGGTGAAAGTGCCCTGCCTGCGCATAGAAGCCGAGGACGGCTCCGTCCGCTGGCTCTACGAGTCGGACGACATCATTGCCTACCTGGATCACCGTTTCGGTGCCGGGGAGGCCGCCCAACACTCAGCATGAGGCCACTTTGAAGGCACCGTGAAACCGTGGGGCGATGGAGAAGAGACTCGTGCCGTCCCCGAGCCGATTGCGCCTTGCTGTTGGCTACGGCTACGGCTACGGGCACGGGCTGACTGTTACTGCAAGATCCCAGGAGTTGCCCCATGATCCACAGCGCGTCCCCGTTCTCCCCGTTCTGGCGCCGAGCCCTCCTGGTCACCGCACTGGCGCTGCTGATCGCCGGCTGCTCCGCGGAATCAGAGTCCGAAACCGAAGCGGAATCGGAACCCTCACCCGTCGAGGTGCCGGTGCGCGAAGTGGCGCTGGAACCCGTCTCCCTCACGCGTACCTACACCGGCAGGACCGCGGGCGCCCGGGAGGTGAACATCCGGGCGCGGGTGGACGGTGTGCTGGCTGAACGCCGCTATACCGAAGGCTCCGTGGTGGAGCCCGGAATGGAGTTGTTCCGCATTGATCCCGCGCCCTACGAAGTCCAGGTTCAGCGCGCCGAGGCTAATCTGGCGCGGGCCGAGGCGGAACAGCGCCAGGCCGAACGCGAATGGGAGCGGGTGGCAGAGCTCTACGAGGACGACGCCGCCAGTGCTCGGGAGCGCGATGAAGCGCAGTCGGAGCTGGAACTGGCCGAGGCCGGAGTCGCGCTTGCCGAAGCGGAACTCGAGGAGATGCGGATCGATCTGGAGTACACCTCGGTGGACTCGCCGCTGCACGGCGTTGCAGGAATGGAGGAATCCCCCGAGGGGACGTTGGTGGATGCAGGCGATCTGCTGACTCGGGTGACGCAGCTGGACCCCATCCACGTCCAGTTCTCCATCTCGGAGACGCACATGAATCGCTTCGGTGCTCAGATCCGGTCCGGAACCGGCGTATCGGTGGACCTGGCGTTGCGCGACGGCAGTTCCTACGATGAAACAGGCCGTATCGACTTCACGGAAGCCTCAGTTGACGAGACAACCGGGACGGTGCGCGCCCGCGCGGTTTTCGACAACCCGGGTGAGGAGTTGCTCCCGGGGCAGTTTGTGCGCCTCTCCCTGTCGGGCCTGCATGCCGGCTGGGGGTACCGGATCCCGCAGACCGCAGTGCTTGATGATCCGGACGGAGATCAAGTCTTCATCGTGGATGACGAGGACCGCATCAGCCTGCGGGCGATCGAGATCGGCCTCCAGGACGGTGACGATTTCATCGTCGCCGAGGGGCTTGAGGACGGTGAGCGCATTGTCGTGGATGGTGTTGGTGGGCTTTCCGACGGGGACCGGATCACCCCGCAGCCGTCGCCGAAAGATGACATGCCCGAGCGCCCGGTGCTCGGTGTTCTGCCCCCGGCGGAAGAGCCCCTGCCGGATGTGGATCCGGATGAAGTCGACCAGGACAACGGGGACGAGGACAACGGGGACGAGGACAACGGGGACGAGGACAACGGGGACGAGGACAACGGGGACAACGGGGACGAAGAGACCGGCGACGAAGAACCGGATGAGGGCGATGACGACGCGGACGGGGATCAGTGATGCTGCGTTTCTTCATTGATCGACCGGTCTTCGCGTCGGTCATCTCCATCCTGATCGTTCTCGCGGGGCTGGCCGCCGGTCGCATGCTGCCGGTCACCCAGTATCCGGACATCCTGCCGCCGAAGGTGATGGTTTCGGCGAGTTATCCCGGCGCCAGCGCCGAGGCAGTGGCCCAGACCGTTGCGGCGCCTCTCGAGGCCACCATCGACGGCGTCGACAACATGGCGTACATGCGCTCCGTTGCGTCTGACGACGGCGACATGGAAATCATCATTACCTTCGAGGTGGGGACCGACGCCGACCAGGCCGCGATCAATGTCAGCAATGAAGTCGAGGGTGCCATGGGGCGCCTTCCGGAAGTGGTGGTCAATAGCGGCATCAGCGTGGAGAAACGTGCCCCCTCCATGCTGCAGATGATCACCTTCTCGTCGTCCGACGGCAGTCTTGATCCTCGTTTCATCAGTGACTATGTCTGGCGCAACGTCTACGCCGAGCTTCGCCGTGCACCGGGGGTTGGCGACCAGACGTTTTTCGGTGCCCAGATCTATTCCATGCGCATCTGGTTGCATCCGGATCGCATGGCCGAATTCGACGTCACCGCAGGGGACGTACGCGCTGCCGTACAGGAGCAGAACGAACAGTACGCCGCCGGCCGTTTCGGGGCGGAACCCGCGGAGCAGCGGATCGATTTCACCTACACGGTGACAACGCCGGAGCGCATGTCGGAGGCGGACGAGTTCGAGGACATCATTCTGCGCAGCCGATCCGACGGCTCCGCCCTTCGGCTGAGTGATGTCGCCCGGGTCGAACTCGGTGCCCATCAATACGATTTCAGCGCCGAACACAATGGCCAGGAGACCGTGCCTGTCGGCCTGTACCTGGAGCCCGGCGCCAACGCCCTGGAGACTGCCCACGGGGTGCGGGAGATTCTCGAAGACCTGGAGCCACGTTTCCCGGACAGTCTTGAGTATGACATCCCGTTTGACACCACCACGTTCATTGACGCCTCCATTCAGCGAGTACTGCTGACCTTGCTGCAGGCCATCGTGCTTGTGGTCGCTGTCGTGTACCTGTTCCTGCAGACCCTGCGTGCGACAGCGGTACCCATTGTCGCGGTTCCTGTTTCCCTGATTGGCACGTTGGCGGGCATGTATTTGTTCGGGTTCTCCGCGAACATGCTCACACTCTTCGGTCTGGTCCTGGCCATCGGGATCGTGGTGGATAACGCGATCATTGTGCTGGAGAACACCGAGCGCATTATTCGCGAAAAGAACCTCTCTCCTCGTGACGCCGCCCGGGAGAGCATGGACGAGGTGGCGGCACCCATCATCGCGATGACGCTTGTAACCGTGGCGGTGTTCGTGCCGGTGGCCTTCATCGGTGGCTTCAGCGGCCAGATGTATCAGCAGTTCGCGGTGACCATCGCAGTTTCCGTAGGGATCTCCGGTGTCGTGGCCCTCACGTTGAGCCCGGCCATGTGCGCACGGCTGCTGAGCTCCAGGCCAGCGCGGCCGGCGTTTCCGTTTCGCTGGTTCAATGCGGTGTTCGATCAGTTGACCCGCGCCTACGTCACCGGAGTGGGCGTCCTGCTGCGCCACTGGGTGGTGGGGCTGATGCTGTTCGCCGTGCTGCTCGGTGCCATCGCCGGTCTGTTTCGCGTGGTTCCAGGCGGGTTGGTCCCGGCGGAGGATCAGGGGTACGTGTTTGCTTCGGCGCAATTGCCGGCGGCTGCGTCCCTGCAGCGCACCCGGGATGTCATGGACCGTTTGGGACAGGCCGCAGGGGACTACGACGACGTCGCCGACGTGGTCAGTTTCTCGGGCATGGATTTGCTGTCGGATGGCATGAAGACTTACGCGGGCCATGCCTACGTCACGCTGAACCCGTGGTCCGAGCGCAGGGATGAAGCCAGCAGCAGCGATGCGGTCATTCGCCGACTGACGGCGGATGGTGAGCGTATCCCCGAAGCGGACATTCTTGCGTTCAATCCGCCACCGATCACTGGTATCTCCACCACCGGCGGTTTCCAGGCCTATCTGCAGACGCGGGTCGGCGATGATACCGAGACACTCCTGGCGCGGGCCGAAGAGGTCATCGAAGCGGCGCGGGCGCGGCCGGAATTGAGCAGTGTGCGCACGGCGCTGACCAATTCCGTGCCTCGCTACCAGGCGGATGTCGACCGGGAGCAGGCCTTTGCCGCCGATGTGGCGCTGAGTGAAGTGTTCGACGCCATGCAGAGCACCTTCGGCTCGGTCTATCTCAATGATTTCAATCTCTTCGGTCGCGTGATGCGTGTGCACATGCAGGCGGAGGCGGAGTTCCGGCAGCGGCCAGAGGACCTTGACAAGGTCTATGTGCGCTCGGACGAGGGTGTTCTGGTGCCCTTGTCGACACTTGTGTCCGTGCAGCGCACCGAGGGCCCCGACGAGGTGGAACGATTCAACGTGTTTCCGGCCGCCCGCCTGATGGGCGAGCCCGCGGAGGGTTATAGTTCCGGTGATGCCATCCGGGCCATGGAGGAGGTCGTCGACCAGGTGCTCTCCGACGACTATCTCCTGGGCTGGACCGGTGCCGAGTACCAGGAACGCCAGGCGGCCGGGGCCTCCGTGCTGGCGTTCGTCCTCGGGGTGGTGTTCGTGATCCTGATCCTGGCGGCGCAGTACGAACGCTGGAGCCTGCCCCTGGCGGTGCTGATGGCCGTGCCGTTCGCCGTGTTCGGCGCCCTGGTGGCCATCTGGCTCACGGGCAGGGAGAACGGGATCTATTTCCAGATCGGGTTGCTGGTGCTCATCTCCCTGGCGGCCAAGAACGCCATCCTCATCGTCGAGTTCGCACTGAACAAGCGCCGTGCCGGCATGACGCCTTTCGAGGCAGCCATGGAAGCGGCCCGGTTGCGCTTCCGGCCGGTCATGATGACCGCCATGTCCTTTATCCTCGGGGCCGTGCCCCTGGCCCTGGCCGGTGGCGCGGGGGCGAACAGCCAGCAGGCAATCGGCATTGGCATCATCGGTGGCATGCTCAGCGCCACCTTCCTGGCCCTGTTGTTCGTGCCCATGTTCTATTACGTCATAACCACCGCCACGGAGCGTTTGCGTGGGGTTTCGGATGTTGCCGGGCAGCCCGGAGAGGAAGCGAGGACCAATGCGTAACTGGTGTGGTGCGGCCCTGATGGTGGCCTTGCTGGGCGGGTGTACGGTGGGGCCGGATTACGAGCAGCCGGACCTTGATCTGCCCGCCGAATGGCCGGAAGAGGTCGCCGAGCGCATGGGTCCGGACTACGATGATGTCGCGTTCTGGTGGGAACTCTACGAGGATCCCATTCTCGAGCGGCTGGTGCGCGAGGCACTGGAGAACAACCTGGAGGTTGGTGTGGCCGCGGCGCGGGTGGCCCAGGCCCGGGCCGTGCTGGGGTTTCGACGCGCTGAACAGTATCCGACGCTGGACGGTCTGGTGGAAGCCGAGCGAGAGGATCCCGGCCTGACCGGGGGAGGAATCGATTCCGAGTTCACCGTGGCGGGCGTGCTCAGCTACGAACTGGATCTCTGGGGGCGTCTGTCCCGGGCCGAGGAAGCGGCTCGGGCCCAACTGCTGGGAACCGCCTACAGCCGCGATGCCGTGCGGCTGGCCGTGATCAGCGATGTGGCGAGCACTTACTTCGACTATCGCGCCATCAAGGAACAGATCGACACCACCGAGAACACCATCGGGTCCCTGATCGAGGCGCTGGAGCTCGAGCGTTCGCGACGGGACAGTGGCGCCTCCACGGAACTGGCTGTGCGCCAGGCCGAGGCGGAGCTGGAGACCAGTCGTGCCGGCCTGCCGGGCCTGCGCGCCGAAGCGGAGCAGCGGCGTCGCGCTCTCGCCGTGCTGGTCGGGGATACGGCGGCCGTCCTCAGTGGCCTGGATGATCTGGGTGATCACGGTCTTCCCGATCTCCCTGATGCAGCCACCGAGCTGCCGCAGACCCTCCCCTCGGAGATGCTGGTCCGCCGGCCGGACGTGCGGGCCGCGGAGTCCTTCCTGGTGGCCGCCAATGCAGATATCGGCGCCACCCGCGCCGAGTGGCTGCCCAGCGTCAACCTGGCCGGGATCTTTGGCACCGCAGCAACCACGCCCGGGGATTTGTTCACCAGTGGCTCCACGCTGTGGGAGGTGATCGGCACCGCCACCGTGCCGATACTGGACTTCGGGCGCCGCCAGGCCCAGGTGGAAGAAGTCGAGGAGGCGCGGGAGATTGCCGAGCTGCAGTATCGTTCCACCATCCAGGAAGCGTTCCGGGAGGTGGGCGATGCCTGGACCTTGATGAACGCTGCCGATGAGCGCATGACCGTGCGGGAGCGCGAGGTGGCTGCACGCATCGAGGTCGCGCAGCTGGCGGAACGGCGCTATCTGGGCGGATACGTCCCGTATCTGGAGGTGCTCGACGCGCGGCGCTCGCTGTTCGATGCGCGATTGACCATGACCGAGGCGGCGCGCGACCGCCTGGTGGCCACTGCGACGCTCTACCGCGCCCTGGGCGGGGGCTGGGACCCGGATGCCGTGGCGGCCGGGTGGGGCGAGGTGGACGCCGACTAAGCCGGGGTCGGCGCGACGAGTGGTGCTGGTGTGGTATCCTCCCGCCTGCCTTGCGTTTTACCCGTTGCGGGCTGGATAATCTGCGCCCTTAGCAGGGTGCTGCAGCCGGTCAGGCGCGGAATCGCAGCGAGTGTGGCGGAATTGGTAGACGCGGCGGCTTTAGGTGCCGTTGGGGCAACCCGTGCAGGTTCAAGTCCTGCCACTCGCACCAGAACATGCTCCGCCGACAAGCCCGGCGGGGCGCCGGACACCGTCGCGGGCGCGCAGCCCGGCGGCGGTGTCATTGTTTGAACAACGTTCAGCCTTGTGGAACTGAGGTGGCTTTAATGCAGGTAACAGTGGAAACGGGCGAAGGCCTGGAACGCAAGATCAAGGTCCAGGTGCCGGCGCAGCGGGTGGACGACGAGGTCCAGAAACGCCTGAAAGATATGGCCGGACGGGTACGCCTGGACGGTTTCCGGCCCGGTAAGGTGCCGATGAAAGTGGTTCAGCAGCGTTTCGGCGGCCAGGTGCGCGAAGAAGTCATGAACGAAGTTGTTCAGCAGACCTACGGCGAGGCGCTGCAGCAGGAAGAGCTGCGGCCCGCCGGCGCGCCCAGCGTGAATCTCACTCAGGGCATGACCGGGGGAGACGTCGAGTTCGAGGCGAGCTTCGAGATCATGCCGGAGTTCGAGGTGGCCGATGTCAGCACCATCGCAGTGGAGCGCCCCACCGCCGAGGTTACCGACGCCGACATCGACAAGGTCCTCGAGGATCTGCGTAAGCAGCGTGCCACATACAACGAAGCCGACAAGGCGGCGGAAGAGGGTGACCAGGTGGTCATCGACTTCCGCGGCACCGTCGACGGCGAAGAGTTCGAGGGTAACCAGGGGCAGGACACGCCGGTGACCATCGGTCAGAACCAGATGCCCCCGGAGTTCGAGGAGGGCCTCAAGGGGCTGCGCGCCGGTGAGACCAAGAACGTCGAGTATGCGTTCCCCGAGAACTTTCCCACCGAGTCCATCGCCGGCAGGACCGCCGTGTTCGAGACCACGGTCAAGAGCGTCAACGTGCCGGAATACCCCGAGCTGGATGACGCGCTGGCGGAAGCCGTGGGTATCCAGGAAGGCGGCATGGAAGAACTGCGCAACCTGATTCGCCAGAATCTGGAGCGGGAGATCGAGCGCGCGCAGAAGGCCAAGCTCAAGGAGCAGGTCACCGAAGCGCTGGCCAAGACCAATGACATCGAGCTGCCCAAGGCCCTGGTGGACGGCGAGGTCGAAGCGCTGCAGCAGCAGATGAAGCAGCGCCTGCAGCAGCAGATGGGCGATCAGGCCGACAGCATGGATCTGCCCGCTGAGCTGTTCGAAGATCAGGCGCGCCGGCGTGTGACCCTGGGTCTGGTGATGAACAAGCTCATTGCCGACAACGGCATCCAGGTGGATCAGGAGCGCGTGCGCGCCCAGTTGCAGGAAATGGCGGCGGGGCACCACAACCCGCAGGAGCTGATCCAGCAGTACGTCCAGAACCGGGAAGCGATGCAGAGCCTCGAGGTCAACGTGCTCGAGGATCAGGTCATCGACTGGATCGTGGAGCAGGCCAAGGTCACCGATACGCCCACGGACCTGGAAACCCTGCTGAACCCCCAGCAGGCGCAGGCGGAAGAGGGCGGTGACGAGGCTGCCCCCGAAGCCGGCGGCGACGAACCCACCGACGACGCCAAGAAAGAGGGCTGAACATGGCCGCAGACGATACGCCGATGAACCCGTCCGAGATCCAGGCCAACCTGGTGCCCATGGTGGTGGAACAGACCTCCCGGGGCGAGCGTGCCTACGATATCTTCTCGCGACTGCTGAAGGAGCGGGTGGTCTTTCTCATTGGCCCGGTGGAAGACCACATGGCGAATCTGATTGTTGCCCAGCTGCTGTTCCTGGAGTCCGAGAACCCGGACAAGGACATCCACATCTACATCAACTCGCCGGGGGGTTCTGTCACCGCGGGTCTGTCCATCTACGACACCATGCAGTTCATCAAGCCGGATGTCTCCACCATGTGCGTGGGGCAGGCGGCGAGCATGGGTGCGCTGCTTCTGGCGGGTGGTGCGCCCGGCAAGCGCTTCACGCTGCCGAATTCGCGCATGATGATCCATCAGCCCCTGGGCGGTTATCAGGGGCAGGCGACGGACATCGACATCCACGCCCGCGAGATCCTGAGCATCCGCGATCGCCTGAACAGCATTCTCGCCCACCACACCGGCCAGCCCATCGAACGTGTGCAGGAAGACACCGAGCGGGACAACTTCATGTCGCCGGAGAAGGCGCAGGAGTACGGGCTGGTGGACGAGGTTCTCAGGGACCGCGCCGGCCTCCCTGCAGGCAAGTGATCCATTGCCGGGCGTTCCGGTTTACGGACGCCCGGCCCCTCTCGAACGACCTTTCATGTTGCCGTGAATGGGCTGGAATGCGGCGCCGTTCGCGGTTTCCTCTCTTGCGTGCCTCCGGAAAAGCAGGCATGGTTTTAAGTGATGGCAAAGGCCCGACCGGGCCGGCCATGCAAGTCCTGGAATCAACCGAGGATCGGTCATGAGCGACAGAGACAAGACGCGTGGCGATGACGGCGGCAAGCTCCTGTATTGCTCTTTCTGCGGGAAGAGCCAGCACGAGGTGCGCAAGCTGATCGCCGGTCCCTCCGTATTCGTCTGTGACGAATGTGTCGAGCTCTGCAACGACATTATTCGCGAGGAGATGCAGGAGAAGAGCGCCTCCGGCGACTCCAAGCTGCCCAAGCCTCACGAAATTGCCGAAGTGCTGGACGAGTATGTCATCGGCCAGGATCTGGCCAAGCGAGTCCTGTCGGTTGCGGTGTACAACCACTACAAGCGGCTGGAAGCGGTCCAGGGCAAGAAGGACGAAGTAGAGCTGACCAAGAGCAACATCCTGATGATCGGTCCCACCGGCTCGGGCAAGACTCTGCTGGCGGAAACGCTGGCGCGGCTGCTGGATGTGCCTTTCACCATCGCCGATGCCACCACCCTCACCGAGGCCGGCTATGTCGGCGAGGACGTGGAAAACATCATCCAGAAGCTACTGCAGAAGTGTGACTACGACGTCGAAAAGGCCCAGACCGGCATTGTCTATATCGACGAGATCGACAAGATCTCCCGCAAGGCGGATAACCCCTCGATTACCCGGGATGTCTCGGGCGAAGGCGTGCAGCAGGCGCTGTTGAAGCTCATCGAGGGAACCACCGCATCGGTGCCGCCCCAGGGCGGGCGCAAGCACCCGCAGCAGGAGTTTCTGCAGGTGCACACCGGGGGCATCCTGTTCATTGTCGGCGGTGCCTTTGCCGGCCTGGACAAACTCATCCGGGACCGTTCCGAGAGCGGTGGCATCGGCTTCTCCGCGGAGATCAAGGCCGAGAGCGAGCGCAAGAGCATGGGCGAGACCCTCCACGATGTGGAGCCGCAGGATCTGATCAAGTACGGCCTCATTCCCGAGTTCGTGGGGCGTCTGCCCGTGATCGCGACGCTGGACGAGCTCGATGAGGACGCCCTGATCGAGATCCTCAGCGCGCCCAAGAACGCCGTCACCAAGCAGTACCAGAAGCTTTTCGAGATGGAGGGCGTGGAGCTGGAATTCCGTGAGGAGGCGCTGCGCGCCGTGGCCCGTAAGGCCATGGATCGTGGCACCGGCGCCCGCGGCCTGCGGACCATCATCGAGAACGTGCTGCTGGACACCATGTATGACATTCCCTCGCTGGAGGGGGTCAGCAAGGTGGTCGTGGACGACGCGGTCATTCGCGGTGAGACCAAGCCCTATCTCATCTACGAGGCACCGGAGCAGTCGCGCGCTGCATCGGACTGACCGTGCGCCGGCGGCGGGCAGGAGCCCGTCGCCGGCTCGCTGCTCCCTCCGGCCCCGTTTCGCGGGCCTCTTTGCCACCGCCGCCAGGAAATGGCGCGGTTGTGACGACGTGCATTGAATCCCCGCCTTATCGACCGCATATTACTAGCAAGTCAGTTCAAGACGGGCGGCCGAGGCGGCCGACCGTTCCATACAGTGCAAGCGAGGTTGACCTTACATGACCCGCAGTGACGAGAACTCCGAAGTCGTCAAGGAATCCCTCAATGCCGCGCCGGTGCTGCCGTTGCGCGACGTGGTGGTCTATCCCCACATGGTGATTCCCTTGTTCGTGGGGCGGGACAAGTCCATCAAGGCCCTGGAAGCGGCCATGGAAGAGGACAAGCGTATCTTCCTGGTGGCCCAGAAGAGTGCCGAGGTGGACGAGCCGGCAGCCTCGGACCTGTACGACCAGGGCACGGTGGCCACCATCCTGCAGATGCTCAAGCTCCCCGACGGCACCGTGAAGGTGCTCGTGGAAGGGCTGCACCGTGCCCGCGTTGTCAGCGTCCACGGCGAAGGCGAGTATTTCACCGCCCAGGCGTCGGTGCCGGAGCAGAAAGACTACTCCGACGACCGGGAAGTGGACGTGCTGGCCCGCTCGGTGGTGAGTCAGTTCGATCAGTACGTGAAGCTGAACAAGAAAGTGCCGCCGGAGATCCTCTCCTCCCTGCAGGGAATCGAGGATCCGGGCCGGCTGGCCGATACCGTTGCGGCCCACATGGCGCTGAAGGTGGAAGGCAAGCAGCAGATCCTCGAAATCGAGGACGTCCGTGAGCGCCTTGAGCACCTCCTCGGGCTCATCGAGGGCGAGATCGACGTGCTGCAGATCGAGAAGCGGATCCGCGGCCGCGTGAAGCAGCAGATGGAGAAGAGCCAGCGGGAGTACTACCTCAACGAGCAGGCCAAGGCCATCCAGAAGGAACTGGGCGAGCTGGAAGATGCGCCCAACGACACCGACGATCTCGAGCAGAAGATCGACGACTCGGGCATGCCCAAGGAGGTCATGAGCAAGGCCAAGGCTGAGCTCAACAAGCTGCGCATGATGCAGCCCATGTCCGCCGAGGCCACCGTGGTGCGGAACTACGTCGAGTGGCTGGTCTCCGTGCCGTGGAAAAAGCGCACCCGCGTCAAACACGACCTGGACAAGGCGCAGGGCGTGCTGGATGCTGACCATTACGGCCTGGAGAAGGTCAAGGAGCGTATCCTTGAGTACCTGGCCGTGCAGAAGCGGGTGAAAAAGCTCAAGGGACCGATCCTGTGCCTGGTGGGCCCTCCGGGCGTCGGCAAGACCTCCCTGGGGCAGTCCATCGCCCGGGCCACCAACCGCAAGTTCGTGCGCATGTCCCTGGGCGGCGTGCGTGACGAGGCGGAGATCCGTGGCCACCGGCGGACGTACATCGGCTCCCTGCCGGGCAAGATCGTGCAGAACCTCTCCAAGGCCGGAACGCGCAATCCGCTGTTCCTGCTGGACGAAGTGGACAAGATGGCCATGGATTTCCGTGGCGATCCCGCGTCTGCCCTGCTGGAGGTGCTGGATCCGGAGCAGAACAGCACATTCCAGGATCACTACCTGGAAGTGGATGTCGACCTGTCCGAGGTCCTGTTCATCTGCACGGCCAACACCATGAACATCCCGGCGCCGCTGCTGGACCGTATGGAGGTGATCCGTCTCGCGGGTTACACCGAGCACGAGAAGGTCAATATCGTGCAGCGGTACCTGCTGCCCAAGCAGATGAAGGCCAACGGGCTCAAGGACGGTGAGCTGGAGATCAGCGAAAACGCCCTGCGTGACATCGTGCGGCACTACACCCGTGAGGCGGGGGTGCGCAACCTGGAGCGCGAGGTCGCCAAGATCTGCCGCAAGGTGGTCAAGGAGCTGGTGCAGAAGCCGCGGAACAACAAGCTGGTCGTGAGCACCCAGAACCTGGACAAGTATCTGGGCGTGCGGCGCTACCGCTACGGCGTGGCCGAGGAGAAGGATCAGGTGGGGCACGTCACCGGCCTGGCCTGGACCGAAGTGGGCGGCGAGCTGCTGAACATCGAATCCGCCATTGTTCCGGGCAAGGGCAAGATGACCCCCACCGGTCAACTGGGCGAGGTCATGAAGGAGTCCATCCAGGCGGCCATGACCGTGGTACGCAGTCGGGCGGCGATGCTGGGGATCCAGCCGGACTTCCACCAGAACCATGACGTGCACATCCATGTTCCGGAAGGGGCCATTCCCAAGGACGGCCCCAGCGCCGGAATCGGCATGTGCACCGCTCTGGTGTCGGCGCTCACGGATATCCCGGTGAAGTCCTCAGTGGCCATGACCGGTGAGATTACCCTGCGGGGTGAGGTGCTCCCCATCGGCGGCCTCAAGGAGAAGCTGCTGGCGGCGCACAGGGGTGGTATCAGCACCGTGGTCATCCCCGAGGAGAACCGCAAGGATCTCCAGGAGATTCCCAAGGGCGTCATCGGCAAGCTGGACGTGCGTCCGGTGCGTTGGATCGACGAAGTCCTGGAGCTTGCCCTGGTTCGCACGCCGCAACCTCTACCGGAAGAAGAGGTCGGCGGAGAAGGAGTGGAGGAGCCCACCAAGAAGCGTTCCCGTAGTAAGAAAAAGGAGGGGGATGTCAGGGCGCATTGACACCCTGAACCACCCATTGCTATAACGCCGATAAGCCGGTCTCCGTGCGCTTGCGTACGGGGCCGGCTTTTCCTTGGGCTGGCGGTGTCTTCGGGGGGTCTGGACACTGACCTGCACAGATGCGATAAAGTGTCAGCCCGTAAAGGCCGTATGGGGCCTGTCGAGAAGCAGACCGAGCCTGTCCGCGGACAGGCCAAGCTAGTACAGTGATGCGTGTCCGGAAATGGAAGCGAAGTTGTCCACGCAGAACAACACCAAGGGGAATACAGGATGAATAAGTCGGAACTTATTGAAGCGGTCGCCCAGAACGCCGATCTATCCAAGGCCTCCGCGGCGCGTGCCGTTGACGCCATGGTTGATGCAGTGACCAACGCCCTCAAGGAAAACGACTCCGTGAGCCTGGTCGGCTTCGGAACCTTCTCCGTGCGCGAGCGTGCTGCACGCTCCGGGCGCAACCCGCGGACCGGCGCCACCATCAACATTCCGGCCACCAAGGTGCCGAGCTTCAAGGCTGGCAAAGCCCTGAAGGATGCTGTAAACTAGTGCCTTCGTTTTTGGGGTGGTTAGCTCAGCTGGTAGAGCGTCGCCCTTACAAGGCGAATGTCGGGGGTTCGATCCCCTCACCACCCACCAAGTGGTGCAGTAAAATCCGGAGCGGTAGTTCAGTTGGTTAGAATGCCGGCCTGTCACGCCGGAGGTCGCGGGTTCGAGTCCCGTCCGCTCCGCCATATTCGGTACGAAAGGCGCCTTCGGGGCGCCTTTCGTGTTACAGGGGTCGGGAAAAGTGACAAGGGAGGTGCAGACGCCCCCGGGCCCGGGAACCTGCCGGGCATTCACTTGTCTTTACACCTGCCAAGATGTGCCTGCGAGCCGCGCTGAAGGAAATTCGCGCGCGCCGTCACCAAGAGGATCGGTTGCAACATGCTGCAGGATATTCGAGATGGAGCCTCCCGCTGGATTGTCTGGACCGTCATCGTCCTGATCGCCGCGGCTTTTGCCACGTTCGGCTTGTCCCAGTACATGGGGCCGAGCGGTCAGCCGCGCGCAGTGGCAACGGTGAACGGCCAGGAGATCAGCCGGAATCAGGCGGGTCAGGCCTATCGTAACCAGCGCCAGCAGGTCGAGCAGATGTATGGCGGTGATCTGGAGATTACCGACGAGATTGATCAGGAGATTCGCCGGGATGCCCTGCAGCAGTTGATTGATCGCCGTTTGCTGGCGGATTACCTGGACGATCGGAACATGACCCTCAGTGATCAGGATCTGGCTGCGGTCATCCGGTCCCAGGAAATGTTCCATGAAGGCGGTCGCTTCTCCGCGGAGCGGTACCGCCAGATCCTCCAGTCAAACCAGATGACCACTGATCAGTACGAGCAGCAAGTGCGTCGTCAGGCCCTGGCGCAGCAGGTGCGCTCGTCGCTGAGCGAGACCGGCCTGGTGACGGCCCGGGAGGTCGATGATTTGCTGCGGCTGGAGTACCAGGAGCGCGACGTCGCCTGGGTGAGGATTGCCGCCGATGGCTGGCAGGACGATGTCACTGTCAGCGATGACGAAATCGACGCCTATTACGAAGACAATCGCAGTGAGTTCGTCACGCCTGAGCGTGTACGTTTGGCGTATGTGGAGCTCAACCGCGAGGACCTGCTAGAGCAGGTAGACGTCTCCGATGACGACATCGAAGCGCGTTACGAGCAGGTCAAGGAGGAGCGCTACGCTGAGACCGGACGGGTCGAGGCGCGGCATATCCTCATTCGGGTGGATGAAGACGCTGATCCCGACACGGTTGCTGACGCCGAGGAGCGTATTCAGACCCTCGCTGAGCGCCTGCGCGACGGCGAGTCCTTCGCCGAACTGGCCGAGGAATACTCCGAGGACCCTGGGTCGGCACGTCGCGGTGGTGATCTCGGTGAGGTCCAGCGCGGTGATATGGTGGAGGAGTTCGAGGACGCCCTGTTCGCACTGGATGAGAATGAAGTATCAGAGCCCGTGCGCTCGCCGTTCGGCTTCCACCTGATCCAGGCCACCACCATGGAGCGTGGTGAAGCAACTCCGTTGGAGGACGTGCGCGATGAAATCCGGCGTGAACTCGCCGAGGAGCGCATCTCCACGGCCTATTTCGACGAGATCAATCGCCTGGACGACCTGGCCTACGATATGCCGGACAGCCTGGAAGGGCCGGCGGAAGAAATGGGGCTGGAGGTTCGTGAGAGCGACTGGCTTACCCGCGAAGGCGCCGACGAGGGTATAGGTGCCGTGCGCGAGGTGGTGGACGCCGCGTTTGACCCGGAAGTGCTCGAAGATGGCATGAACAGCCGCGTGATCGAAATCGACGACGACCGTGCTGTCGTGGTCCGTGTCGCCGAGCATGAACCCCAGGCGCAGCTGGAACTGGACGAGGTGCGGGACGATATCACGGAGCGGCTGCGCGCGCGGAAGGCCGGCGAGGCTGCCGAATCCTTTGCTCAGGACCTCATGGGCCGGGTTCGCGACGGCGATGACCCCGAGTCTTTGGCGGACGAGGATGAACGGCTCGGCTACCAGTCTGTCGGCTGGATCACCCGCCAGGAGGGTGAGGCTCCGTGGCCGGTCCTGAACGAGGTGTTCCGGATGAGTCGCCCTGACGGTGATCGCCCTGAAGTGGGAGTGATTTCGGCGGCAGGGGATCGGGTGGTGCTCATCCTGCGCGGTGTGCGCGATGGTGATCCAGATGCGGTGGACGCAGAAGAGCGTCGGGAGCTGGCCGATCGCCTGCGTGACGCGTACGGCCAGGAAGCGGTGCAGCAGTTCCTCGCGCAGCTGCGTGCCGACGCGGACGTGGAGATCCACGACGAGGACTACCGGTAGAGGGTAGCCGCCCCCGCTCGTCGGCCACGACAAGGGCGGAGCGCTTCAGGCGCTCCGCCCTTGTCGTGGTTACTCGTCGTCCTCCAGGCCGTCCAGCCCCGGGAGGCCGACGATGTGGTAGCCGCTATCCACGTGGACGACTTCGCCGGTAATGCCCCGGGCCAGATCCGAGCACAGGAACGCTGCGGCATCGCCGACCTCGTCGGTGGTGACGTTGCGCCGCAGCGGTGCCGAGCGGGCATTGTACTTGAGCATCTTGCCGAAGCTGCCGATACCTGCCGCTGCCAGGGTCTTGATCGGGCCGGCGGAGAGGCCGTTGACGCGGATGCCGTGGGGGCCGAGGTCATAGGCCATGTAACGCACGTTGGCCTCCAGGCTCGCCTTGGCGGCGCCCATGACATTGTAGCTCGGCAGGGCCCGTTCGGAACCGAGGTAGGTCAGGGTGAGCAGCGATGAGTCCTCGTGCATCATGCCTCGCAGGGCGCGGGCCAGGGCGACAAAGCTGTAGGCACTGATGTCATGGGAGATGCGATAGCTGTCGCGGGTGGTGTTGTCCACGAACGAGCCTTTCAGCGCCTCCTGCGGGGCAAAACCAATGGAGTGCACCACGGTGTCAACGTGGTCCCAGTGCTTGCCCAGTTCCGGCGCCAGGGCATCGAAATCCTCATCCGTGGCCACGTCCAGCGGCAGCACGATGTCGCTGCCCATTTCAGCGGCGATCTTCTCCACCCTCGGCTTGAGTTTGTCGCCCAGGTAGGTGAAGGCGAGTTCGGCGCCCTCGCGGCGCATGGACTTGGCGACACCGTAGGCGATCGAGCGGTTACTCGCTATGCCGGTGATCAGCGCCTTTTTTCCTGACAGGAACCCCATCTCTGTTCTCCTCGCGGTTGGCAATTCCGGCGGACTATAACGCATTCCGGGTCGCCCGCGGCAGGGGCGGTGGTCCCCCGACGGGACACGAGCGGGGTCAGTTCTGCTATCCTGCCGACCGATTCCTTCTCCCTGGCGAGCCAACATGGATCCCGTGATCGCACTGGTGGGTCGGCCCAACGTGGGCAAGTCCACACTGTTCAACCGTCTCACCCGTTCCCGCGATGCGCTGGTGGCGGATTTCCCCGGGCTCACGCGGGATCGGCAGTACGGCCGTGCGCACTTCGGGGGCCAGCCCTTCGTGGTGGTGGACACCGGTGGCATGGGCGATGACCCCCAGGGCGTGGAAGCCGGCATGCACCGGCAGGCACTGCAGGCCATCGAGGAGGCCGACGGGGTGGTGCTTCTGGTGGACGGCAAAGTGGGCGTCACCAGCGCCGACCAGGAGATCGCGGGGCTGCTGCGGCGAGCCGGGAAACCCCTGACGGTCGCCGTGAACAAGACCGAGGGCGTGGAACCCGGTCTTGCCGGCGCGGACTTCCACGCCCTTGGGCTCGGTGCCCCCTGGCCCATTGCCGCCGCCCACGGTCACGGGATCAACCGGCTTCTGGAGCATGTGTTCGCGTCGTTGCCGACGGAGCGCCTGGAGGGCAGCCAGGCGCTCGTGGAGGAGGCGCAGGGGACGCGGGTCGCCGTGATTGGCCGCCCGAACGTGGGCAAGTCGACCCTGGTGAACCGCCTTCTGGGCGAAGACCGGGTGTTGGTCTATGATGCGCCTGGCACAACCCGTGACAGTATTGCCATCCCCTTCGAGCGTGGCAGTCAGGCCTACACCCTGATCGACACCGCCGGCGTGCGTCGTCGCAGCCGGGTCAACGAGTCGGTGGAGAAATTCAGTGTTATCAAGACGCTGACCGCCATTGACGCCGCCAACGTGGTGATCATGGTGCTGGACGCCCGGGGTCGGGTGACCGAGCAGGATGCCCACCTGGTCGGGCACGCCGTCGAGGCCGGCCGCGGCCTGGTGATTGCCGTGAACAAGTGGGATGGCCTGGCCCCGGACGAGCGTGAGGATGTACGGCGCACACTGCAGGTGAAACTCGGGTTTATCGAGTTCGCCGAGGTGCATTTCATCTCCGCGCTCCACGGCACCGGTGTCGGCCTGTTGCTGGACGCCGTGGACCAGGCCCATGAGGCGGGCAGCCGCGACCTGTCCACCGGGCGGCTCACCCAGATACTGGAAGATGCCGTGGATCGTCATCAGCCACCGTTGGTGCGCGGGCGGCGGATCAAGCTGCGCTATGCTCACCAGGGTGGACGCAATCCACCGGTGATCGTCGTCCATGGTAATCAGGCCGAACGTACGCCGCGGGATTACCGGCGCTATCTGGCGAATACGTTTCGCAAGGTGCTGGAACTTCAGGGCACCCCCGTGCGTCTGGAATTCAAGACCACCGACAACCCCTATGAAGGCAAGACGAACACGCTGAGCCCCCGGCAACAGCAGCGGCGGAATCGCCTGATACGGCACATCAAGAAGAACAGTCGCAAGAAGCGCCGCTAGTCCGCGGGGAGGCGTCGAGCAAGGAGGAACTGACGATGATCAACACGCCAGTAGCAACATTGCGGCGTGGATGGCACGGGATGTCACTGGCGCTGGCCGGCGCGTTGCTGGTGGCCGGCTGCGGCACCGGGCCGGAGCCGGAACAGGAGGGCATACGGGCTGCGTCCATGGACGCACCACCGGACGACATCACCGGCGCCTGGCGCGTGACCGGGGCCATCGACCCGCAGGGCCGGTCCCTGCAGCCGGATGCCGCGCCGTTCACCGTGGAAGTCGATGGCGAGGGTAATGTGGCCGGTCAGGCGGCGTGCAACAACTGGAATGCCAGTGTCGAGCATGTCGATGAGGAACATCTGCGTTTCGGTGCCATCGGTCTCACCACGGAGCAGTGCAATATCCAGGATCCCGACAGTCAGGCCTTTGAGCGGGATTTCGTCAATAACCTGACCCGCACCATGGAATGGTCACGCGCCAGCGATACCCTGGTCCTGCGTTTTCAGGACGGGCAGGAGTGGGAACTCACTCCCCAAGAGTGAGTTCCCGTTGCCGCACCCCGGCTACCAGTCCGGGAACTCGGTATAATCCGCCAGGTTGACCCCGTCGCTGGCGGTGTCCATGGCTTCCCGGAACATGGCCATGAACAGCGAACCCTGTTCCAGGGCGTCGTCCAGGGCCACATGGTTGTGCTTCAGCCCCGGTTCGAACCAGCGGTCCGGAAGCCGGTCCTTGGTGGTGCGATGGTAGGAACTCCTGGACGTGAGCGCCATGGCGTACGTCTTGATGTCCAGCGCCGTGAAACCGAAGGGTGCCTCGCCGGTGAAGCGCATCAGGTAGTAATTCACGAACGGGAAGTCGAACCCCACCGGCCAGGCCACGAACACCGGTCGGCCATCCAGCCCCTTGAGCCACTCCAGATAGGCGGCCATCGCTTCGGTGGGTGGTCGTGCATCACGCCGCGCCAGTTCCCAGGCCTCCGGGAACTGTTTCCACCACTCCACCGTTTTCGGATGCGCGCTCGCCTCGGGCAGCGTCTCGAGGTTGATGCTGAACGTGTCCAGCAGCTCCCCGTCCAGGGCGTACGCCGCTGAGCCCAGAGACAGCATGGAATTGAGGCCTGGCGCGGGTCCGTCCGCCTCGATATCCGTGGACACGAAAACGTCGTTCGGCGGTTTGCGGAATCGAGACATTCGTACATCTCCTGTACACTAGTTGTATAAATTGATTGCCGCCGCTGGCATCATGCCACGCCCGTTACCGGAGGTGCCCGCCCGTGGGCCTACGCCAGCTCGTGATCTGCCTGGGGGATCAGCTTAACGCTGACGCCGCCGTGTTCGACAATTTTGATCGTGATCACGACGCCGTGTGGATGGCAGAAGTACCCGAGGAAGCCACCCATGTCTGGTCACACAAGGCGCGGATCGCGCTTTTCCTGTCCGCCATGCGGCACTTCGCCGAAGGGCTGGGGGAAGGAGGGACCACCGTCCACTACCACCGGCTCGATGCGGACCGTGCACAGACCCTGGGCGAGGCGCTGTCCGCCGATCTCGCCCGCCTGAACCCGGCGCACGTCCTGGTGACCCAGCCCGGCGACTATCGAGTGCTGCAACAGTTGCGGGGTGCAGTACGGCGCGCCGGCAAGCGCCTGGTGGTCGTGCGGGATCGGCAGTTCTTCGACTCGCCGGAGGGATTCCGGTTGTGGGCCCGCGAGCGCAAGCGGCTGCGACTGGAAGACTACTATCGGGCGATGCGGTTTGACCGGCATGTGCTCATGGACGGTGACCAGCCTGTTGGCGGCAGCTGGAATCTGGACCACCAGAACCGGCGCAGCTTCGGCCGTGAAGGACCGGGCATGCTGCCTGCGCCCAAGAGTTTTCAACACGACGCCATCACCCGAGAGGTGCTTGCGCTGGTGGAGGCGCGCTATGCGGATCATCCCGGGCGTCTGGACCACTTTGACTGGCCGGTGACTCAGGAGCAGGCCCGGGAGGCGCTGGCGGACTTCGTGGACCACCGGCTGCCCGCGTTCGGCCCGTATCAGGATGCCCTGTGGATGGACGAGCCCTGGCTGTATCATTCACGGCTCGCCGCGGCAATGAATCTCAAATTGCTCTCGCCACGGGTCGCCGTGGATGCCGCCGAGCAGGCATACCGCGAAGGGCGGGCACCGCTGCAGTCCGTGGAAGGATTCATCCGCCAGGTGCTGGGCTGGCGCGAGTTCGTGCGGGGCATCTACTGGCTGCACATGCCTGGGTACCTGGACAATAACGCGCTGGAGGCGACCCACCCCCTGCCCGGGTTTTTCTGGACCGGCGAGACCGACATGACCTGCCTGCGCCAGAGTGTCGGGCAGACCCTGGACCACGGCTATGCCCATCATATCCAGCGGCTGATGATCACCGGCCTGTACACCCTGATGCTCGGCGTTGAGCCACGCCGCGTGCACGAATGGTATCTGGCCGTCTATGTCGACGCCGTGGAGTGGGTGGAGGCGCCGAACACCCTGGGTATGTCCCAGTTCGCAGACGATGGCCTGCTTGCCTCCAAGCCCTACTGTGCCTCCGGCAAGTATGTCCAGCGCATGAGCAACTACTGCCAGCACTGCGCGTACAAACCGGAACAGCGCAGCGGCGACACGGCCTGCCCCTTCACCGCCCTGTACTGGGATTTCCTGATCCGCCACGAAGACCGCCTGCGGCGCAATCCACGAACGGCATTGCAGGTGCGAAACCTTCAGCGCCTTGGCGACGAAGAACGTACCGCGATTCAGGATACCGCCGATGCGCACCGGCGGACGGTTCTGGGTGGCTGACTTGTACTGTTAGCACCGTCGTGCGGCTCGCCGACGACACCGTTCCGAGCAGTAGACAACACTATCCCAGTTGTTGCGCCACTTGCGCCGCCATCGGAACGGGCGCTCACACACCGGGCAGACCTTCTCCGGAAGACGCGGTTTCACGTGCGGCATGGTCTGCTGTCCTGTCGATACGGTGGTGCCACCGACGCGGCAGCCAGAGGTCCCGCCATCGTATTCCCTTGTGGCAGTATGCCAGACTCCCGAGTCAGCCAGCAGCGAGCCAGCCCCCGCCGTGATCCCCGTTGCCGACGACAACCCGACCCGCATTCTCCCGATCGTCACCTGGACGCTTCTGGCGGCGTGTATCGGTGCTTTCTTCTGGCAGCTCGGCCTGGATCAGCGAGCCCATGCCGCGGTCATTCACGGCCTGGGCTTCATCCCGGCCGTGTTTTTCGGCGAGGCCCGGCTGCACCCGGACATGGCCATGGTGCCCGCCTGGGCCACCCTGTTCACATCCATGTTCCTGCACGGCGGCTGGATGCACCTGATCAGCAACATGCTCTATCTGTGGGTCTTTGCCAACAACGTCGAAGACGCCATGGGACACCTGCGGTTTGTGGTCTTCTATCTGCTGTGCGGGGTGGTCGCCGCCCTGGTCCACGGCGCCCCGGCGTCCGGCTCCGAGATCCCCATGATCGGTGCCAGCGGGGCCATTTCCGGCGTGCTCGGCGCCTACCTGATGCTGCATCCGTTCTCCCGCATCACCGTGGTGATCCCCCTGGGCTTTATTCTCTACCCGGCGCGGCTGCCCGCCGGTCTGGTCCTGATTGTCTGGTTCGGTCTGCAACTCATCAGCAGCGCCGGCGTGGATCCGGATGAGCCCGGCGTCGCCTTCCTGGCCCATATCGGCGGTTTCCTGGCAGGCGCCGTGCTCATACTGCTGTTCAAGTACCGTCGGGTCAGGCTGTTTCAGGGCCGCACCCGCTGAGCACTTCCGCAAGGACACCGCGCAGAAGGTATTGACAAGGCAGGTCACCAGGAACCATATTTCGCACATTACGACCAAGCGGTCACGTCAGCCCCGGGAACACGTTCCCGGCAGCCAGGAAGGCGACGGCGCAAGGGAACTGCAGTGGCAGCGCTACCCGCTCAGTTAGAGCGTTAACTGCGGGGCACCGCAGTCTCCCCCTTCGCCTCCTTCCTGCTGGCTGATTCGATTGCAAGCCGTCGACAGGCGTCATTGTTGCGTCCGGGATATCGACCAGATTGGCGATCGTTCCCGGCGCGACTGCAGATATCGGGTGGGTATCTGCAGGGAAAGGGAAGCAGGGAGCTCTCATGAGTGAGCCGATGACCGAAGGGACCTCGGGTGACAGTCCTTTCTTCGACATTCTCGATATTCCGGGTTTGCTTCTGCCGGTGACGGACGATGCGCCCACCGGGCAGGATCTGCGCCTGGATGACGGTGCGGCGTCCAGTTACCACGCCCTGCGGAACGCACGTGGCATCGCGCGCAACCAGGAGCGTGACGCGCTGGAGAGCGGAGAAACCGACCAGGGCACGCCGGCCGAGTGGCGTGAGGTCCTGGAGACGGCTCCGGAGGTGCTGCGCAACGAGAGCAAGGACCTGGAAGTGGTGACCTGGCTCATCGAGGCCCTGTGCCGCACCCATGGATTCCGCGGCGTGGCGGCCGGATTCTGCCTCGCCCGGCAGCTTCTGGAGACCTTCGGTGAGGGCCTTCACCCGCAGCCCGACGAAGATGGCAAACCCAGTCAGCTCATCGCCCTGACCGGGCTCAACGGTGTGGGGTCCGAAGGGGCGCTGATCCCGCCGCTCAAGTCGCTGCGTCTCACCGATAACGCGCCACCGGGGCCCTTCTGCACCTGGCAGTGCGAACAGGCCTTCGAACTGGAGAAGATCACCGATCCCGACAAGCGCGCTGCGCGGATCAAGCGCGGCTATGTGGCGCTGGAGGATATCCTCCAGGCGGTGGGGGCAACGTCCACCCCAGTGCTCCAGGCCACCGACCACGATATCCGACAGGCCATCAGCGAGTTCCACCGTTACAGCGAGACGCTGGATCGTTACTGCGCGGACGATCCACAGCCTACCGGGCGCATCGCCGACACCCTGGACAACTGTCGCCGCATGGTCGCGCATCTGGCCGGCGATCGGATCCAGGTGGTCGGTGGCGATACCCAGGCCGACGCCGCCAACGACGCGGACGATGAAGCAGGTGACGACGAGGCGGCGCCAGCCCCGGGCGAGCAGCAGGGGCGGCGGCAGATGGACCGCGAAGCGGCCTTGCGCCAGCTCCGGGAGGTGGCGGAATTCTTCCGGCGCACCGAGCCGCATTCGCCGGTGTCGTATGCCATCGAGCAGGCGGTGCGGTGGAGCCAGATGCCGCTGCCGGATCTGCTCGCTGAGCTCATCCCCGACGACGGGGCGCGACAGAAGTACCGCACGCTTGCCGGCATCCGGGATGACGGCGGCTGAACCACGCCGCGGCGCGCACTGCTCCGAGGCGTCGCCGCACAGTACTCAACGGCCAGCAGGGCGATCGCAAGAGGGAAGGGAAACCAATGCCAAGCATTCACGACAAACTCAACCGCGTGCGCAAGCCGCGGGTGCACCTGAGCTACGAGGTGGAGACCGAAGGCGCTGTAGTGGAGAAGGAACTGCCGTTCATCGTCGGCGTCATGGGGGATTTTTCCGGGGATCCCACGGAGCCCCTGAAGCCCTTGAAGGACCGGCGTTTCGTGCAGATCGACCGGGACAACTTCAACCAGGTTCTCGCCAGCATGACGCCCGGCCTCCAGCTCAAGGTCGACAACCGGATCCAGGACGACGGCAGCGAGTTCGCCGTGGATCTCAAGTTCGAGTCCATGGACGACTTCGAGCCCGGAGCGGTGGTCCAGCAGGTGGAGCCCCTGCGCAAGCTCATGGAGACGCGCAACCGGCTGCGTGACCTCTCCACCAAGGCGGATCGTTCCGAAGAGCTGGAAGAGATCATCGAGCGGGTTCTGACCAACAAGGCGGATCTGGATGAACTGGCCGACGCCGTCGGTGCCGGCGAGCAGTCCGAGGGTGAGGAGAAGAGCGATGAGTGAAGCAACGGAAGCACAGCAACAACACGGCGCGGAAGCCGAGGCGGCGAGCCTGCTGGATCAGGCCATTCAGGCCACCAAACAGACCGGCGAGGACGAGGCGCGCGAGCTGCTGCGCACCCTGTCGGAACAGGCCATGGAAGGGACCGTCGCCTGGGACAAGAACCTCACGGTGACGTTCCGCAAGGCCATCGCCGCCATCGATGAGACCATCAGCGCCCAGTTGCGGGAGATCATGCATCACCAGAAGTTCCAGCAGCTGGAAGGCACCTGGCGCGGGCTGCACTACCTGGTGATGAACACCGAAACCAGCACGTCGCTGAAACTGCGGGCGCTGAACGTCACCAAGAAGGAAGCCGCCAAGGATCTGTCCAAGGCCGTGGAGTTCGACCAGAGCGAGCTGTTCAAGAAGATCTACGAGAGCGAGTTCGGGACCCCGGGCGGTGAACCGTACGGAGCGCTGATCGGTGACTACACCTTCGGCAATCACCCGGACGATCTGGAATTCCTCAGCAACATGTCCAACGTGGCGGCGGCGGCCTTCTGCCCGTTCCTGAGTGCTGCCGATGCCGGCATGTTCGGTTTCGACGAGTGGACGGAACTGTCCAAGCCGCGGGATCTCGCCAAGATCTTCGACTCGGCGGAGTACATCAAGTGGCGTTCGTTCCGTGAGTCCCAGGATTCCCGCTTCGTCTGCCTGACCATGCCGCGGGTGCTCTCGCGCCTGCCCTACGGTGAGGAAACGTCGCCGGTGGAGGAGTTCGCCTACGAGGAAATGCCGGCGGATACACAGCCTGGCAACGGCGACTACACCTGGATGAATGCCGCCTACGTGCTTGGCACGCGCCTCACCGACGCCTTCGCCCAGCACGGCTGGTGCACCGCCATCCGCGGCGCCGAAGGCGGCGGCCGGGTGGACGGCCTGCCGGTTCACCTGACCACCTCCGACGACGGCGACGTGGACATGCAGTGTCCCACGGAGATTGCCGTCACCGATCGGCGTGAAGCGGAGCTGAGCAGTCTCGGTTTCATGCCGCTGTCCCACTACAAGAACACCGACTACGCCGTGTTCTTCGGCGGGCAGACGGCGCAGAAGCCGGCCAAGTACGACCGCCCGGAGGCCACGGCCAACGCGGCCATCTCCGCCCGGTTGCCTTACATCATGGCCACCTCCCGTATTGCGCATTACCTCAAGGTCATGGGCCGGGACAAGGTCGGCAGTTTCATGGAAGCCGAGGACATGGAGAGCTGGCTCAATCGCTGGATCAACAACTACGTGAATGCCAGCGAAGGGGGCGGCCAGGAGATGCGGGCCAAGTACCCGCTGCGCGAAGCCAAGGTGGAGGTCACTCCGGTACCCGGCAAGCCTGGCGCATACAACGCTGTCGCCTGGCTGCGCCCCTGGCTGCAGATGGAGGAGCTGACCACCTCCCTGCGCATGGTCGCCCGCATCCCCGAAGGTGGGTGATCAGCGGCAACCCCGAACCAGCAACGACATGGACGTCGCGTGAGCACATTGGCCGAGCAACAACCGCATCCGGCAGCCCGCCCCGCGGCCCCCGTGCCCGCGGATGCCGGGGGTACGGGGTATGCCGACGCCCCGGCCGCCGGCGCGGGCTTCGGGCGGCACCTGGTGCACGCCGCGGCAAGCCAGCAGCAGTTCCGCGCGCTGGTGGATCAGGTGATCGTCTGGATCGATCGGCTGCTCGGGCGCCAGGTGGATGCGATTCTCCACCATCCCCGCTTCCAGAGGCTGGAAGCCTCCTGGCGGGGTCTGGAGCACCTGGTGGCGGTGCAGGCGCGGCACGACGACGAGCTGGCCATCCGGGTGCGGGTGCTGAACATCTCATGGCGGGAAGTGGCCCGGGATGTGACGCGGGCGCTGGAGTTCGACCAGTCGCAGCTGTTCAACCGCATCTACAGCGAGGAGTTCGGGACACCGGGAGGGGAACCCTTCGGCGTTCTTCTCGGTGACTATGCCGTCTCCCACCGGCCGCGTACCGGCGTGCCGGCGTCCGACGAGGAGGTGCTGGGCGAACTTGCGCGCATCTCGGCGGCGGCCCTGTGCCCGCTGATCCTCGGGGCCGACAGTGCACTGCTGGGCCTGGACAGCTTCCGGGAACTGCGCCAACCGCAGGATTTCGACGCCGTCTTCCGCCAGCGCGAGTACGCGGGCTGGCACCGGCTGCGGCAGGACGAGCATACCCGCTTCATCGGCCTGGCCGTGCCGCGCGTGCTCATGCGTGAACCCTATCGGCCGGACGGCACGCGGCGCGACGGCTTCCCGTACCGGGAAGACACAACCGGCGATGCCGAGCAGTACCTCTGGGGCAATGCCTGTTTCGCCTTCGGCAGCGTAGTCATGCGTGCGTTCGCGGAGACGGGCTGGTTCGCTGACATCCGCGGGGATCGCCACGGTCACGGGGGTGGCGGCATCGTGCCGTCACTGGCCGGCGCCGGGTACGACGGGGAAGCACCGGCGGTAGCGTCACGGTCGGTTACCGAAGTGCAGCTGGATGACTTCGGCGAACGCAAGCTGGCCGATGCCGGACTGATCCCGCTGTGCGCCTATCACGGGCCGGGGTTCGCCGTCTTTCACAGTAACGATTCACTCCACCGGCCGCCGCCCCAGGGCGGCGACTTCGCCAATCTCAATGCGCGGCTGTCGGGGATGATGCAATACATGCTCTGCGCGTCCCGGTTCGGGCACCACATCAAGGTCATCGGCCGGGACAAGATTGGCAGCTTCGTCAACGCGGCGGACTGCCAGAAGCTGCTACAGGACTGGCTGAACCGCTACAGCACTGCCAGTGATGGTCCCTCCACCGAGCTCAAGGCGCGCTACCCGCTGGCGGCGAGCCGCGTGGAGGTCACCGAACAGCCGGGGCGCCCGGGGCACTTTACCTGCGTGGTGCATCTCCAGCCGCACTTCCAGCTGGATCAGCTGGTCACGAGTATTCGCCTGGTGACCGAGCTTGCCATTGGTCCCACCGGTACCGGCGACATATAGGGCACCGCAATGACGCAAACAGGGAGGGTGCATGGCCACCGCTGAGCAATGCCTGCAGGCAGGGGATCTGGACCAGGCCCTGGCCATCGTGGCCGACGGGCTGAAGCGGGCGCCGACGGATACCGCGCAACGCGCGTTCTACGCGGAGCTTCTCTGCATTCACGGCGACTATGAGCGCGCCGACCGGCAACTGGAGACGGTGAAGAACCTGAACGCCCGAACCGCCACAACGGTGGGGACCTGGCGCCACCTGGCACGCGCCGCCCAGGCACGCCGGGATACCTTCGCCACGGGACGGGTTCCGGAGTTTATCGAAACGCCCTCGGCGCAGCTCACGGCGCGGTTGCACCTGCTGGTGGAGCGACTGGAATCCGACCGCGGTGCGCAGACTGACCCGGGCGCCGTGGAACAGGAGCGTGTCGCTTGTCCGGCACTGGTTGACGGCACGCCGGTGGATGATGTCCGTGATCTGGACGACCTCTGCGCCGGGGTGCTGGAGGTGCTCGCGAGTAACGGCAAGTATTTCTGGGTGGATATGAGCACGGTTGCATCCCTGGAGATCCATCCACCGGAACGGCTCCTGGATCTCGCCTGGCGCCGGGCGGATCTGGTGCTTGCCGGAGGCACGGAAGGCGAGGTGTTCATCCCGGCCATCTACCCGGAACCCACCGATGACCCGGCACTGCTTCTGGGGCGGCGCACGGAGTGGGTCGCTGACGGTTCTCTGGTGCGTGGCGTGGGCCGGCGCAGCTGGCTTGTCGGAGATGACGCGCTGGCCATGGGTGAATTCCGGCAGTTGGAGGCCGCTCAGACTGGCGCGGCCGCTGAAGGAGGCGTCGGGCATGGCTAGTGTGCCACGTCGTGACAGGGAGCGCGGCGGTGAGCCGGTGGTGCCCTCGCTGCTGGATCGTCTCATCGACGATGCGCCGGACCGGCCCGCCGACCGAACGGCGCCCACGGTGCGCGACGTGCGCGCCAGCGTGCGACGCGATCTGGAAAACCTCCTGAATACCCGCATGGTCCGCCGGGAGGGCGTGGACGCCCACGAGCAGCTCCGGCAGTCGATCCTCACCTACGGGTTGCCGGACTTCAGCGCCATTCAGCTCGGCGTCGCCGAGCACAAGGAGAGCCTGCGCCAGGCCGTGCAGACCACCATCGAGCGTTTCGAGCCCCGGCTGAGGCGGGTGTCGGTCCAGCTGCTCGATATCGGCGACGACCGCGAACGGGTCCTGCATCTGCGTATCTCCGCCGTGCTGATGATGGAACCCGAGCCCGTACCGCTGCACCTGGACTCCCGCATTCACGCGGCCGACCGCATGCTCAGGCTCAGGGAGCGCCACCATGGATGACATGCTGCTCTCCTACTACAACCGCGAGCTGGGCTATCTGCGTCGCATGGGGGCAGAATTCGCCGAGCGCCACCCGAAGATCGCCGGGCGGCTGCGCCTGGACGAAGAGGTGGTCGAGGACCCGCACGTTTCGCGGCTCATCGAGTCCTTCGCATTCCTGACCTCGCGCATCCGCCAGCGCCTGGACGACAGTTTTCCGGAAGTGGCGCAGGCGCTGATGGGGCTGTTGTACCCCGACTACCACGCGCCGGTCCCGTCCATGGCCATCGCGCGCATGCGGCCGACGCCGGACCTGACCGAGCCGCTGACGGTGCCTGCGGGCACCGAACTGACAGTCCACGGCCATCCGGCCGGTGCCTGCCGGTACCGGACAAGCTACACCACCCGGGTGGAGCCGCTACAGGTAGTTCGCCCCCGTTTCTCCGGACGCCCCTTCAAGGCACCGGTGACGCCAGGGTCGGCGGCCGCCCGTGGCAATCAGGCAGTTCTTGCCCTTACCCTGGAGGCCAACACCGGCGTCGCTCTGGGTGAGGTGGCACCCGAGCGGCTGCGGTTGTTCCTCAACGGCCAGCCGCAGCTGACGTTCCGCCTGCACGAGTACCTGTTCCGCCATGCCACGGGGATCGCCGTGGCCCGTCATGCCAACGACCCGGAGCCGTTGTTCCTCGGCTCCGACCATCTGCGGCTGTGCGGGCTGGACGAAGACAGTGCGGTGCTGCCGCTGGGTGGCCGCTCCCTGAACGCCCACCGCCTGCTCACGGAGTACTTTGCGTTCCCGGAGAAGTTCCTGTTCGTGGAACTCGCCGGCCTGCAACAGGCGTTGCAACCGTTCGAAGCGAGCGCAGAGATCTTCATCTACTTCGACCAGAGCCATCCGGAACTGGTGCAGGGCGTGACCGACGGTGTACTCGTGCCCGGGTGCACCCCCGTGGCGAACCTGTTCGAGACTGCCATCGAGCCGTTGCCGGCCGCCGGTTTCGGCCACGAAGCGCCGCTCACGGTGCACTCCCGTTCCGATCCCCACGCGGATGTTCACACCGTGGAAGAGCTGCAGGTTCGCCGCCCGGACGGTACCCGGGTGGATCTGCTGCCGTTCTATGGCGGCCGCCAGCGCACCGAGGATAACGAAGCCGGGGTCTACTGGCACGCGAGGCGCGAGCACAGCAGTTGGCAGAAGGGCTGTGTCAGCCACGGCATCGATACCTATCTGTCACTGGTGGACCCGGCCTTCCGGGTCACCACCCCCGAAGAGGGGTGGGTGATTACGGGCCGGGCGTTGTGCACGAACCGCGATATGCCGGACCGGCTGCCATTCGGCCCGGGCGAGCCGGCGCTGCGGCTTCGCAAGGGTGGCGCGCCGTTGACGCTGGACTGCATCACACCGCCCACGGCCAGCATCCGACCCCAGCTGGACGATGCTGCCCGCTGGCAGTTGGTCACGCAGTTGTCACTGCAGCATTTCGCCGGCGACGACGGCGTCCAGGTGCTGCGGGACACCTTGAATCTCTACGACTTCGGGCAGGCGCCGGGCAATCGTTCCGCCATCGAGGGCATCACCGGGCTGCGCACGCGGCCCACCACCGCACGTATCATGCGCCAGGGCCGGGCGGCGCTGGCGCAAGGGACGCGCATCGAACTGGAACTCGACGAGGCCTTCTACAGTGGGTCCGGCGTGTACCTGTTCACCGCGGTGCTCAACGAGTTTTTTGCACAGTGCTGCACCGTCAACAGCTTTACCGAGCTGTGCGTCCGGGTCCGGCAGCGTCCAGGGAGGGAGATCCAATGGCCACCGCGCAGCGGCAGCCAGCCACTGGTCTAGTGGACAACCCGGACGAGCTCGCCCCGGCGCAGGGGGAGTTCTTCGCGGCCGTGCGGCTGGCGCAGCGGTTCGCACGCCGCCACGATGCCGACTACGATCGCCCGGCCATTGGCGGCGACCGTCATCCGGCGC
Source organism: Aquisalimonas sp. 2447 (assembly GCF_012044895.1). Lineage (NCBI taxonomy): Bacteria > Pseudomonadati > Pseudomonadota > Gammaproteobacteria > Chromatiales > Ectothiorhodospiraceae > Aquisalimonas > Aquisalimonas sp. 2447. Next base: position 2,676,651 of record NZ_CP050695.1, on the reverse strand, counting down.
GGGAGCCACTGCGCTTCCGCGCAGTGCAGTCCGCCGCGTTCCCGGTGGCGGCGGTGGAGAGCGCAGAGCGGGTCGAGGACGGCGACGGACTGCGCTATTTCCTGGACGTGAGTTTCATGGGGCTCACGGGTCCCTCCGGCGCGCTGCCGCAGCACTACACCACGCTGGCGGTGACGCGACTACGCCAGCGCGACCGGGCACTGGCGGACTTTTTCGACCTCTTCAACCATCGCCTGCTGTCGCTCTACTACCGCGCCTGGGCGCGGGCGTGTCCGGCGGTGCAGGCGGAAGATGCCGGGTTTGACTACGCCGCCAACTCGATGACCCGGGCGCTGAACGCCATGGCCGGGCAGCCCCGATCACGGTCCGACGAACGGGTGCTGTACTACGCGGGGCAGTACGCCCGTTCATGCCGCTCGTCGACGAGCCTGGAGCACCTGGTGGCGGATTGGCTTGGCCGGCCCGTGAACGTGGAAACGTTCGTGGGGCAGTGGTTGCCGTTGCGTGACCGTGATCGCGTTCGGCTCGGCCGTGCCGGGCGGGCGTCGGGCATGCGGCTGGGAGAAGGCCTGATCAGCGGGCGGCGATTCTGGGATGTCCAGAGCCGCATTCGACTGCACCTGGGGCCGATGAGTGATCAGGAGTTCGAAGCCCTGCTGCCGGGGAACAACGGGCACGAGGAACTCCGTCATCTGTTGCGGGCCTTCGTCCCCGCGCATCTGGACGTGGAACTCTGCATCCGTATCACCGGTGGGGAAGGACCGCCGCGCCGGCTCGGCAACGGAGCGGCCCTGGGGCGCACGGCCTGGCTTGGCAGCGCCGGGGCAGGCGATCGCTGCGCGCGGGTGCGCATGGACACGTGTTGACAAGGATCGAACCATGGAACTGGAACAACTCATCAAGCACATGACCCCCGCCTGCCGGGAGCTGTTCGAGCAGGCCGTGAGCGCCGCGGCCTCGCGTTCGCACCGCGCCGTCGAGATCGAGCACTGGCTGGATCGGGCCGCGCAGCGCGATGCCCCCGACGTGCGCGAACTCCTGGCAGTGGCCGACGTCGAGGTCGGGCAATTACACGCGGATGTCCAGGCCGCCATGGAGCGGCTGCGCACCGGCCACTCCGGCTTTCCGGCCATCTCCAGTGAGGTGACGCGGTTGCTGTTCGAAGGCTGGATGGCGGCCTCGTCGGAGTTCCAGTGCCTTGAAATCCGTGCTTCGCACCTGGTGCTGGCCCTGGCCCGGAACGATGCACTGAGAGTGCGCGCCAGCGGGATCTCCACTGAGCTGGCAAAACTGGACGAGGCGCAGCTTCGCGACCGCTGCGCACCGCTGTTCGAGCCGGCGGCGTCCGCCGCTGCTCCCGTGGACCAGGGTGGCACCTCGGCCCTGGATCAGTTCACCGTGGACCTCACCGAGCAGGCCCGCCGCCACCGCATCGATCCGGTGGTCGGGCGTGAGCGGGAGATCCGGCAGATGATCGACGTGCTCTGTCGGCGGCGTCAGAACAACCCCATCCTCACGGGGGAGGCCGGCGTCGGCAAGACCGCCGTGGTGGAAGGGCTTGCCCGGCGCATCGTCAGCGGCGAGGTGCCGGAGGCGCTCCGCGGCGTGTCGTTGCGGAGCCTGGATGTTGGCCTCCTGCAGGCGGGCGCGGGCGTGAAGGGCGAGTTCGAGAACCGCCTGAAGAATGTCATCCGTGAAGTCCAGAACGCACCCGCGCCGGTCATCCTGTTCATCGACGAGGCGCACACGCTCATTGGCGCCGGCAATCAATCAGGCAGCGCGGACGCCGCCAACCTGCTCAAGCCGGCGCTGGCGCGCGGGGAGCTGCGCACCATCGCCGCCACCACCTGGCGCGAGTACAAGAAGTACGTCGAAGGCGATGCCGCGCTGACCCGCCGGTTCCAGGTGGTCCACGTGGAGGAGCCCACCCGGGAGCAGGCGGTGGTGATGCTGCGCGAGTTCGCCCCGCACCTGGAAGCCCACCACGGTGTCGAGATCATGGACGAGGCCATCACCGCCGCGGTTCACCTCTCCGCCCGTTACATCCCGGCCCGGCAGCTGCCGGACAAGTGCGTGAGCCTGCTGGATACCGCCTGCGCACGAGTCAATCTCAGCCAGAACAGTGCGCCGGGCATGCTGGAGGATTTGCAGCAACGGGCCGATGCCCATCGCACCGAGCTGGAGCGGCTGCGCCGCGAGCACGCCATGGGGGCGGAGCACCTGGAGCCGATTCTCGCCCTGGAGCAGG